>CP075528.1:2749685-3055205 GCA_025808875.1 Enhydrobacter sp.
GGCGCGGGTTGAAGCAAGGCGATGTCGACGCTCTGCCGCGCCCCGGCGATCATCTCGTGGATGCCGGCGAGGATCGAATCGGAGTGGCCGAGGCAGACCTTGCGCCTGGCGATCGTGCCGCAAACGCCGCTGGTGCAGTCGCCGTCGCTCAGGCAGGCCGGCAGCAGCAGGTCGGGATCGCAGTCAGCGCAATCGAGCGCATAGTAGGGAAGCTGCGAGGATTTCCTCCCCCACCCGCCGGGCGTCTGCACCAGCCAGCCGCGCGGCAGGGCGTTGCCGCGCGTGAGGTCGTAGGTGACGCCCTTGAAAGTGCTCGCCGGATCGCTCTTCGCGAGCTGGTCGTGGAGTTGTTCCAGCAGCGGCCGCCTCAAGGACGGATCGGGCGAGCGCAGCTCCCGCTCGCGGATGACCGAGGCGAGCGGCGTCGCCGCCTCGAGCGGGCCGCCGTAGGGGCTGGCGAGATGTTCGGGAACCGCGCTGTTGGGCAGCATGCCGCTGCAGGAGGCGGCCAGCGTCAGCGCCAGCGCCAGGATCGGACGAATCGCACGAAGGAGGATCATGGACAGCGACTCGATCCGCTCGCAAACTCGACGGTGAAACGCAACGCGTCCCCCAAGGTTCCCGCAATGTCGAATGTCCTGCTGCAAACCACCGTCGTCGGTTCCTATCCGCAGCCGGATTGGCTGGTGGATCGCCAGATGTTGAGCAAGGTCGTGCCGCGCACGCGGCTGCGCGAGATCTGGCGGGTCGGCGAGCCCTTTCTCGAACAGGCGCAGGACGACGCGACCTTGCTCGCCATCCGCGACATGGAGCGTGCCGGCATCGACGTCATCACCGACGGCGAGATGCGCCGCGAGAGCTATTCCAACCGCTTCGCGACCGCGCTCGAGGGCATCGACGACGAAAATCCGGCCGAGATCGTCAGCCGCACCGGCACCCGCACCGCCGTGCCGCGCGTCGTCGGCCGGATTCGTCGCACCCGCCCCGTCGAGCTGCGCGACATGCAGTTCCTGCGCGCCAACACCGAGCGCCTCGCCAAGATCACCCTGCCCGGTCCCTTCACCATGGGCCAGCAGGTCAAGGACGAGTTCTACGGCGACGCCGAGGCGATGTGCATGGACTACGCGGCGGCGGTGAACGAGGAGGCGAGGGAACTGGTCGCGGCCGGTGCCGACGTCATCCAGCTCGACGAGCCGTGGCTGCGCAACAACCCGGAGGAAGCCAGGCGCTACGCGGTGAAGGCGATCGACCGCGCACTCGAGGAACTCGCGGTCCCGACCGTCGTCCATCTCTGCTTCGGCTACGCCGCCGTGGTCGGCACCAGCAAGCCGTCGGGCTACTCGTTCCTGCCGCAGCTCGCCGACAGCACGGCCCAGCAGATCTCCATCGAATCGGCGCAGCCCAGGCTCGATCTCGGCGTGCTCAGGGATCTCGGCCGGAAGAAGATCATGCTGGGCGTGATCGACCTCGCCGATCCCGACGTCGAGACGCCCGAGGCGGTCGCCGCGCGCATCCGAGCCGGCCTGAAGTTCGTCGCGCCCGAGAATCTCCTGCCGGCGCCCGACTGCGGCATGAAGTACCTGCCGCGAGCCACCGCCTTCGGCAAGCTCAAGGCGCTGGCCGCCGGCGCCGCCATCGTCCGCCGCGAGCTGGCGTAGGAACGCCGCTCAGCGGGCGATCACGGCGCCGCGCGGCTGCACCGTCACGGTCGACGGCACGCCGTGCCGCGTCGCCTTGCCGGTCCACCGGCCGTCGGCGCCGCGGCGGAGGTCGTGCACGTTCTTGTAGCCCAGCGACTGCAGGCGCTGGGCCACGCCCGCCGAACCCGCCTGTGTCGCCTGGTCGCGCACCGGCTGCGCGCCGGCCGCCCCCGCTGCGACGGCGATCGCCATCCCGGCGAGCAGCAACGTCCTCACGAGGCGAGCCTGCCCTTCAGCACCTCGCCCGAGTTGCTGCCTGTGGCCTCCGTTCCCTCGAAGGCGACGCTGCCGTTGACGACGGTGGCGCGGATGCCTTCGGCCTTCTGCACCAGCCGCCGCGCGCCGCCCGGCAGATCCCTTTCGACCGTCGGCAGGCAGGGCCGGATGCGATCCTCCTCGAAGATCACCAGGTCGGCCTTGTAGCCCTGGCGCACGAGGCCGCGGTCGCCGAGTTCCCAGGCCACGGCATTGTCGTGCGTCAGCTTCCTGACCGCCTGCTCCAGCGTGAAGGCGCCGCGCTTGCGCACCCAGTAGCTCAGGAAATGGGTCTGCAACGACGAGCCCATCTCCTGGCAGACGTGGGCGCCCGAATCCGAGAAGGTCGCGAGCGTGCGCGGATGGCGCAGGATGCCCAGCACGTCGTCCGGAGTCTCGTTGACCAGCGGCTGAACATAGACCTGGTTGTCGTCGGCCAGCGACAGATCGATCATCACCTCGACCGGATGCTGGCCGCGCGCCCGCGCCAGCTGCTCCACCGTCGGATCGTCCCAGTCGACGCCGGTGAGCGCGAACAGGTTGGCGTAGTCCGGCTTGCGCGGATCGGTGGTCGCCGCGCCGCCACCCTGGAAGGTGTTGTCGCGCGGCTTCATCCGGGACTCCGCCGCCACGAGCTCGCGGCGCACGTCGGGATCGCGCAGCCGCTTCTTCTGCTCCTCCAGCGGCAGCGACCGCACCGCCTTCCAGGCCGGCAGGACGTCGAACGGCAGATAGGACTTCAGCGAGAAGATCGCGTTGATCGAGCGGGTCGTGCCCTGTCCGAACATCCGGCCGCCCGCCGCGACGGTGTCGTCGATGTAGCGCGTCTGGTGGTGCCACGGATTGGGGTCGTCGCCCTGCTTCGTCGCCAGCACGCCGAACATGATCGGCCGCTTGTAGCGCAGCGCCACGTGCCGCAGGCGCTCGAGGAACGCGCGATGGCGCTCGCCGCTCGCGATGTCGGGGCCGACCTGGAAGATGCCCGTGTCGAGCTCCGCCATCGCCGCGACGATGCGGTCGATCTCCTCCCATTCGGCGATCCGGCTGGCGACCGGCGTGTCGTCGGGCGTGACGTGGGTGGAGGCCCGCGAGCTGGAAAAGCCCATGGCGCCCGCCTTCAGCGCCTCCTGCACCAGCGCCGCCATGCGCTTCATGTCGTCTTCCGTCGCCGCTTCCGACAGGGCGCGCCGGCCCATGACGTACATGCGCAGCGCCGAGTGGCCGATGTACATGCCGTAATTGATCGCCTTGGGGAGGCGCTCGACGGTGCGCAGGTATTCGGGGAACGTCTCCCACGTCCAGTCGATGCCGGCCGCCATCGCCTCGGTCGGGATGTCCTCGACGGCGGAAAGGCAGCGTGCGTACCAGTCGCGGTCCGACGGCTTGCAGGGCGCCAGCGCGAAGCCGCAGTTGCTCATCACGACCGACGTCACGCCGTGCCAGCACGAGCAGCTGCCGAGCGGATCCCACGCGACCTGCGCATCCATGTGGGTGTGGCCGTCGATGAAGCCGGGCGCGACGACCAGGCCATCGGCGTCGATCGTGCGCCGACCCTTTTCCGTGATGCGGCCGATCTCGACGATCCGACCGTCGGCGATACCGACATCGCCGACATATCGCCCCTTGCCGGAGCCGTCGACGATCGTGCCGCCGCGAACCACCAGATCGAGCGCCATGCGTTCCTCCGTTTCGTGGCCGCGATGCTACGCCAGCAAACGAAAAGAGCCCACCCCGTCGTCGGACGAGGTGGGCTCCCGTTGGGCGGAACGAGGTTCCGATGACGGCTCTTGCTACTGCGCCATCACGTTGCCCTTGGCATCGACCTTGATCTGCACCTCGGTGTTTCCGCGCAGGGCGCGGCCGTGCCACATGCCGTCGGCGCCCTTGGCCAGGCCCTGCACGTTCTTGTAGCCGTCGGCCTCGATCTTGCGCCGTGCCGACTGGGCCGCCGCACTGGCGTCGTTCGGCAGCGTCGCCTGATCGACGCCGGGCGTCGACACGGCGGGCGGATTGACGCCAGGCGTCGTCGTGCCGGTGCCGCCGACACTGGGCCCGCTGGTCGAGCCACCGCCGACCGATGGCGTGGTGACGGTGGCGCCGCCCGCACCGATGGTCTTCGAGGGCACCGACGGCGTGGTCGTCGACGGCGCCGTGGCCGGCGGGGTCGTCACGGTCGCACCGCCGACGCTCGGCGGATTGACCGTCGTGCCGCCGACCGACGGCGTGGTAACCGTCTGCGCGCCAGCCACGCCGGCGATGGCGACGAAGGCGGTCGTCAGCAGGATCGTACGCTTCATCATTCGCTTCTCCTTCTCGTGTTGGGAGCGGGTGGAAAACGCGGCTCGGCGGCCCGGCGTTCCGCAGGGCATCCGACCTTGCCCAATTTCGGCCGCAACCGTGCTAGCTTTCGGCCAAGCAAACGAGGAAACGTCCGTGTACGACTATATCATCGTCGGCGGCGGCTCGGCCGGATCGGTCCTGGCCCATCGCCTGTCGTCCCGTGGCACCAACAAGGTGCTCCTGTGCGAGGCCGGTCCCGACACGCCTCCCGGCAACGAGCCGCCGGAGATCCGCGACTCCTATTCCGGCACCGCATACTTCGATCCACGCTTCCACTGGACCGAGCTCAAGGTCCACACCCAGATCGTCAGCCACAACAACCCGCAGGAGAACCGCCCGCCACTGCGCAAGTACGAACAGGCGCGCGTGCTGGGCGGCGGATCCTCCATCAACGGCCAGATGGCCAATCGCGGGGCGCCGACCGATTACAACGAATGGGCCGCGCGCGGCGCCGACGGCTGGGGCTGGAACGACGTCCTGCCCTTCTTCAAGAAGGTCGAGCGCGATCTCGACTTCGACAACGACTGGCACGGCAGGGACGGCCGGATCCCCGTTCGCCGCATCCCGGTCGAGCACTGGACCAGGCACGCCCAGGCCGTGGGCGAGGCCTGCAAGCAGGCGGGCTTCAAGTTCCTGCCCGATCAGAACGGCGAGTTCGTCGAGGGGTACTTTCCGGTCACGCACTCCAATGCCAACGAGCAGCGTGCGTCGGCCGCGATGGGCTATCTCGATGCCGAGACGCGCAAGCGCCCCAACCTGACCATCTCCTGCGAGACGCAGGTCCGCGAGCTGTTGTTCGAGGGCACCGCCTGCGTCGGCGTCAAGGCGCTGGTCAAGGGCCGGGAGCAGGAGTTCCGCGCCCGCGAGGTCATCCTGTCGTCCGGCGCCATCCATTCGCCGGCCCACCTGATGCGCGCCGGCATCGGCCCGGTCGGACACCTGCACGAGATGGGCATACCCGTGAGGGTCGGGCTGGAAGGCGTCGGCCAGCGCCTGATGGACCATCCCTCCATCGCGCTCTCGTCCTTCATCAGGCGCAACGCGCGCATGAACCAGCATACCCGCCGCCACATCCAGGTCGGGTTGCGCTATTCGTCCGGCCTGCCCGGCGTTCCCATGGGCGACATGTTCGTGGCCGTCGTCAGCAAGTCGGCCTGGCACGCCGTCGGGGAGCAGATCGCCTCGCTGCTCACCTTCATCAACAAGACCTACTCCGAAACCGGCCAGGTGAGGCTCGCCTCGCGCGACTGGCGGACCGAGCCCACGGTCGAGTTCAACCTGCTGTCCGACAAACGCGACCTCGACCGGCTGATGCAGGGCTTCCGCAAGATGGCGGTGCTGCAGATGAGCGAGCCGCTCAAGGCCGTGACGGACAATCCTTTCCCGGCCTCCTACTCCGATCGCGTCCGCCAGATCGGCGTCGTCAACACCAGGAACAGGATCCTGACCTCGATCGTGGCTGCGCTGATGGACGGCCCGGCGGCATTGCGCAGATACATGATCGACAACTTCGTGGTCGAGGGCTTCACCTTCCAGCAGGTAATGACCGACGACGACGCGCTCGAGGCCTTCGTGCGCAAGGCGGCGATCGGCGTGTGGCATGCCTCCTGCACCTGCCGAATGGGCCGCGCCGACGATCCCATGTCGGTGGTCGACACGCAGGGCCGCGTCAAGGGCGTGCAGGGCCTGCGCGTAGTCGACGCCTCGATCTTCCCGGTGGTGCCGTGCGCCAACACCAACTTTCCCACCTTGATGACGGCCGAGAAGATCTCCGACGCGATGCTGAGGGCCGCCTGATGTCCGTCGTCCTGGGAAGCGGCGAGCACCGCTATCGCATCGTCGAGAACTGGGCCCGGCTGCCCGACGGCTGGGAGTTCCGCGACGTCGCCGCCGTCGCGGTCGACAGCAAGGACCGCGTCTACGTCTTCAATCGCGGCGAACATCCCATGATCGTGTTCGACCGCGAGGGCAATTTCCTGCGCTCCTGGGGCGAAGGATTGTTCAGCCGCGCCCACGGCATCGACATCGACGCCGACGACAACCTCTACTGCACCGACGACGGCGACCACACGGTCCGCAAGACGACGACCGACGGCAAAGTGCTGCTGACCATCGGCGTGCCCAACCGGCCCGCCCCGTTCCTGAGCGGAACGCCCTTCAATCGCTGCACCCACACGGCGCTCTCGCCCAAGGGCGAGATCTACGTGTCGGACGGCTACGGCAACTCCTGCATCCACAAATATTCGCCCGACGGCCGGCACCTGATGTGCTGGGGCACCACCGGCACCGATCCCGGCCAGTTCAACATCCCGCACAACATCGCCACCGACGGCGACGGCTGGGTCTATGTCGCCGACCGCGAGAACCATCGCGTTCAGGTGTTCGACGGCAACGGCCGGTACGAGATGCAGTGGAACAACATGCATCGGCCTTGCGCGCTCTACTGCTGCGGCACGCGGGCAGGCAACGAGCAGCCGCGCTTCATCATCGGCGAGCTCGGCCCCGGCATGCCGGTCAACAGCAAGCACACCAACCTCGGCCCGCGACTGGCCATCGTCGACAGGAAGGGCCACACCATCGCGCGCCTCGGCGGCGAGCACGGCCCCGGCGAGGAGACCGGCCGGTTCCTCTCGCCGCACGGCCTCGCCGTCGATTCGCGCGGCGACATCTATGTCGGCGAGGTGAGCTACACCAACTGGCCGAGCACCCATCCCGGCGTGCCCGTGCCGAAATATCTTCGCTCGCTGCAGAAGCTCGAGAAGGTGACGTGATGGAGACAGGCGACAGGCTGCACTTGATCGGCAGCATCCCTCTGGATTCGAGCGAGCAGGTTTTCCGCACCCTCGCCGCCGAGCTCGGCCCGTACCTCAGGCGCTTTCCCGACGGCGAGACCGGCGAGCGCTCGCGCTGGGTCTACTTCCAGGGCCAGATGCTGCGCGCGCATCCCGCCATGGAGGTCGATCCGACGGTGCCGCCCTACAAGTTCATCCAGTGGGACGGCAAGGTGATCCGCGAGATCCCGCAAGTCCGCTTCAAGCCCGGCATCGACCCCGCGTCGGTGACATTCGAGACCGGCTACGACAAGGCGGCGCTGGCCTCCTACGAGACCTTTCGCAGGCTGCGCGCCGAGGGCGTGATCGCGCCGGGAACGCGCTTCCAGGTGTCGCTGCCGACGCCGCATTCGAGCGGATATCTCTATGTCAGCGGACCGGCGCGGCAGACCTACTTCGGCGTCTACGAGCGCGCGCTGCTCGCCGCCCTCGCCGGCACCGTCGAGGCGATCCCCGCCTCCGACCTCACCATCCAGTGGGACGTCTGCCAGGAGGTGCTGGCCTTCGAGGGCTATTTCAAGGACCGGCCCGCCGACTACAGGAAGCAGACCTTCGACATGCTCGGCCGGCTGGGCGATGCGGTGCCGGCCGGTGTCGAGATGGGCTATCACCTCTGCTACGGCTCGCCGGCGGACGAGCACCTGGTGCAACCGAAGGACTCCGGCATTTTAGTCGAGATGATGGAAGGCATCGCCGCCGCGACCCGTCGCCGGATCGACTTCTTTCATATCCCGGTCCCGAAGGATCGTACCGACGCCGCCTACTACGCGCCGCTCGCGGGCTGGAAGCGGCCCTCCGGCGATCAATCGGCCGGCACCCGCCTCTATCTCGGCCTGCTGCACCATGACGACGCGGCCGGCGACAAGGCCCGCACCGAACTGGCGCGCCGCTTCGTGTCGGATTTCGGCTATTCAGCGGAGTGCGGCTGGGGCCGCACCCAGCCCGGACGCCTGCCCGGCTTGCTCGCAGGTCATCGTCACGCCGCGGAGGCTTTCTAGATGGTTGAGCGCGTTTTGGTCGTCGGACCCAAGGACACGATCTCGATGGTCGACGAACTCGCCCCCAAGGGCTTCGAGATCGTCAAGGCGCTGCACAACTCGCCGGAGCAGAAGGCGGCGTTGCCCGGGACGCACTATTTCGTCGGCTTCATCCAGCAGTACGTCACGCCCCAGCTCTTCAAGGACGCACCCAACCTCAGGCTGATCCAGATGCTGAGCGCGGGCTACGACCGCGCCGATCTCGAGGCGGCGCGCAAGAGCAAGGTGCCGCTCTGCAACAACGGCGGCGCCAACTCCGTCGCCGTGTCGGAGCACGCGCTGCTGCTGATGCTCGCGGTGTCGCGCCGCCTGATCACCCAGCACACCAACGTCACCGCCGGCCGCTGGCACGGCAACGCGCCGCCGACCGTCCATGAGCTGCGCGACAAGGTGCTGGGCATCGTCGGCCTCGGCACGATCGGCAAGAAGGTGGCCCGGCTCGCCCAGGCGTTCGGCATGATCGTTCACTACTACGACATCGTCCGCCTCAAGGAAGAACAGGAGGACGCACTCGGCGTGCGCTTCCGGCTGCTGCCCGAGATCCTGCGCGGGTCCGACGTCCTGTCGCTGCACGTGCCGCTGAACGACAGCACGCACCACATGGTCGGCAAGCAGGAGCTCGCCGTGATGAAGCCGTCGGCCATCATCGTCAACACCTCGCGCGGTCCGGTGATCGACGAGAAGGCGATGACCGCGGCGCTGTCGGCCGGCAAGCTGTTCGGCGCCGGCCTCGACGTCTTCGACGAGGAGCCGACGCCGCCCGACAATCCGCTGCTCAAGCTCGACAACGTGATCCTGACGGCCCATCTCGCCGGCCCGACCTGGGAGAGCAACGTCACGCGCCTGCGCAACGGCTTCGACAACGTGCAGCGCGTGGCCCGCGGCGAGCCGCCGCTCTGGGTGGTGCCGGAGCTGCTCTGACCCGCCCGCGCCGCTCTCAGATCTCGGCGTAGATCTCGAGCACGTTGCCGTCGGGGTCGCGGAAGAAGATGGTGCGATGGCCGAACGGATGGTCGGTCGGCCCGGAGATCAGCGCGACGCCCCGGGCTTCGAGCGTGGCGGCACACTCGGCGACCACGGGCGGCGGCACGCGGAAGGCGAGCTGGACCGACAATGCGCCGGGCGGCGGCGACGGATCGTCGAAGCGCGGCGCACTGACGGCCAGGGCGAGCGTCGTGGTGCCGATGCGATACTCGATCCAGCGCTCGCTCAGCACGCGCAGCAGCGGGAACTCCATCACGTTCTCGTAGAAGTCGCGCATCGCCGTCATGTCGCGAACGAAGACGACGGTGTAGTCGATCTGGCGGATGTGACCCAGCGCCCGCATGGTCAGGCGGACTCCAGCCGGGCCTTGTGGGTCTCCCGGAAGGCCAGCAGCACCGTCAGGAACGACACCGCGGCGGCGACCATCACCATGTAGGCCGGGCTGAGTTGGTCGTCGGTGCGATGCACCAGCCAGGTCGCGACCAGCGGGCTGACGCCGCCGACCACGCCGAGCGTGACGTTGTAGCCCAGGGCGATCGCGGTGCAGCGCACCGCAGGCGGCGTCGCCTCGACCATCAGGGTCGGCTGGGTGCCGAGGAACATGCCGACCGCGACGACGAAGCCGAACTGGCCGGCCAGGATGAGGCCGACATCGGCGTGGTGCATCAGCCAGAACAGCGGCAGTCCGCCCACGAAGGCGATGGCGGTGGCGGCCAGCAGCATCGGCCGGCGGCCGAACCGGTCGGACAGCGCGCCCATCGCCACCATCATCGGCAGCAGCACCAGCATGCTCACCGTGTTGATCTCGAGCGCGCGGGCCGGTGCGATGCCGTCGGCGAGCTGCAGCCAGCTCACGATGTAGACGAACAGCAGGTAGAAGCCGACGGCATTGAAGACCGAGAGCCCGGCGAGGCGCAGCAGCAATCCCCAATGGTCGCGGAAGGTCTCCTTGAGCGGCGAGCGCTGCTCCGCCTTGGGCGGCGCTTCGTGGATGTGGCGGCGCAGGAAGTAGCCGGCGAGGCCGACGACGAGGCCGAGCAGGAAGGGAATGCGCCAGCCCCACGCCTGCAGCTCCGCTTCGCTGAACAGGGCGGCGAGCAGCGCGCCGGTGGCCGAGCCGAGCAGAATACCGCCGACGGCACCGCAGCAGGCCATGGCGCCGATCAGTCCGCGCCGGCCGGGCGGCGCATGCTCCACCATGAACACGACCGACGTGGTGTACTCGCCGCCGACCGACAGGCCCTGGATCATGCGCAGCAACGTGAGCGCCACCGGCGCCAGCAGGCCGAGCGTCTCGTGGCCGGGCAGCACGCCGACCAGGAAGGTCGGGATCGCCATCGCCGCCACCGAGAAAGTGAGCGCGCGGCGGCGGCCGAACTTGTCGCCGATATGGCCGACCAGCGCGCCGCCGACCGGCCGCATGAGATAGCCGACGGCGAAGATGCCGAATGCCGACAGGATCTGGGCGATCTCGTCCTCGTGCGGAAAGAAGGCGCGGCCGATCTGGGCGGCGAAGTAGCCGTAGACCGCGAAGTCGTACCATTCGAGCACGTTGCCGATGGCCCCGGCTGCGATGACCCGCCGTGTGTTGCCCTTCTCCATCGATTCCCCCACTGCCGTCCGCTCAATGCGTGCCCAGCACATAGTGCACCGTCAGGTGCACCACCTCGCCCGAAATGACGAGCACCAGCAGGGCGAACACGTATTTCTGGGCGCGCGGCGCCATGGTCAGGCGCGCGCCGAGATAGCCGCCGACCAGGCTGCCCAGCCCCAGCACCGCGCCGACCGCCCAGTCGATGTCGCCGTGCGAGGCGAAGACCAGCATGGCAACGAGTGTCCCCGGCACCGCGACGAAGGCCTTGATGGCGTTGGCCGGCACCAGCCCGAGGCCGACCACGAGGGTCAGGGCCAGCAGCATGTAGGTCGCGCCGTCGAGCACGATGAAGCCCATCCAGGCGCCGATGGCGAAGAACACCGCGATTTCGCGGAGGCCGAAGCGCGGCTCGCGGACGGTGGCCTGCTCGATCGCCTTCTTGACCTTGGTGAAGAGCAGCAGCAGCGCCGCCATCACCGCGACGGTGATGGCGATGCCCATGTTGCGCGCCGACAGCACCTCGGCGAGGCCGGCGCCGGCAAGGCAGCCGACCGTCACCGGCGCCGCGACCCTGAGCGCGAGCGGCCAGGGGATCGCCTTCTTGGCGTGGAAGCTCGCCGTCGCCGACAGCGAAGCGATCAGGATGGGGATGCGGTTGGTCGCGTTGGCCGTCGCCGGATCGAGGCCGAGGAACATCAGGATCGGCAGCGACACCGCCGAACCCGACGATGCCGCCACGTTCAGGAAGCCGCAGACCAGTCCTGCCGCCAGCCCGAGCGCCAATGTCCAGAGGTCGAAGGTCAAGGCGTGTCCTCCCGCGCGGCGCACCATGCGTCACGCGGGAGGAAGAACTCAAGCGCCGCGTTTCGCCGTCAGGCGACCGGCCGGCTCTCCTCGAGATTGTGCCCGGTGAAGGAACGGGTTTGCGGCGTCGGGATGCCGCTGCGCTCGATTTCGTCGAGCAACTCCTGCTTGCGCGCCTTCAGCCGCTCGCCGAGCGCGTCGACGTCGAGGCCGGCCTTGCGCGCCTGCGTGAACAGGCCCTCGCCGCGCTTCTCCTCTTCCTTGACGTGATGCCCGATCATCTCCGACAGGACCGAGACCTTGGCATCGAAGAATTCGTCGTCCGGCGAGCCGTCCATCAGCTCGGCGATCAGCACCTTGGCGCCGTCGTGCTCGACGTAGCCTTCCTCGAGCAGGTCCTCCTCGACGTGTTCCTTGCACGCCGGATAGAAGATCTCCTCCTCGATCGTGGCATGGACGACCAGCTCCCGGCAGATCTGCTCGACCAGCTGCTTCTTGCGATTGGGGTCGCGCGCCGATTCGAAGGCGTGGAACAGTTTCTCGACCTTGCGATGGTCCTCCTTCAGGAGGGCGATGGCATCCTCGGGTTGCTTGCTGCGGGCCATGGGGGTTCCTTCAAGGCGATGGGACAGCGTTCCAACGAGCCGCCCGCCGCGCCGGTTGCCGCGCCGTCCGCGGCGTCTACACTGCGCGTCATGCCACGCCGCATTTCCGGCACCCTGACCGGCAAGGATTTCACCCTGCCGCCCGGCGAGACCTGGGTGCTCGACGGTGATGTCGAGGTGCGGGCGAGCGGCGACATCTGGCTGCTCGGCGATATCGTCTGCGACGCCAGGAGTGCGCCGGGCGCGGGGATCAAGCTGCGAACGGCGAAAGGCGACATCCTGATCGCCGGCCGCATCGCCACGGCCACCGGCGCCGACGGCGATTCGCCGCCGGTCGCTCCGTCGGTACGCGCCGGCGACGGTCGGGCCGGCGGCGCCATCGACGTCTCGGCGGGCGGCCGGCTGGTGCTGTTGGAAAGCGCCCGGCTGCGATCGGGGGCGGGCGGCGCGGGCGGCCGTGCCGAGGCGCGCGGCTTCGGCCCCGCGCACGCCCTCGTCAAGGCGCTGTCGGGCGCCGGCGGACCGGGCGGAACGATCCGCCTCTCGGCCGGCGATGTCATGATCCTCGAAGGCGAGATCAGGGCCGGCTTCGGCGGCTGGGGTGGCGAGGCCCTCGCCATCGGCGCGCCCGCCGGCGTTCCCGGCGAGGATGGCCGACCGAAAGATCAGAAGCCGAAGGGCGAGAAGAAGAACCAGGCGCCGCGCCCCGGCCCCGCCGTCGTCGAGGCCACCGCCAAGGGAGGCGGTGCCGGCGGCGACCTCCTGCTCGCCACCGGTTCGGCGGGCGGCGTGATCAAACTGGCAGGCGTCCTCGCTGCCGGCGCCGGCGGCCACAGCTTCAAGGCGACGGCCCGCGGCGGCCGGCGCTCGACCGCGCTGCTCGAGCCGGGTGGACGCGGCGGCAACGTCTCGATCCGCCTGCGCGAGGCGCCACCGGCCATCGACCAGGCGAAGACCTGCACGATCTGCCCCGGCACCGGAGGCGATTCGGGCGATCGCAGCATCACCGTCGATCCCGACGAGCCGCCGCGCCTCTTCTTCGACGGCGCCGAGGCCGAGGCCACGCACGACGCACTGGCCAAGGTCGGCCATCCGGCCGACCCGCCGGACGCGGGCGGCGGCGCCGCCGGCACCGTCACCGCCGTCGCGGTCTGGCCCGGCTCGCCGCCCATCGAGGAGGCGATCGCGCTGCGCATCGAGCCGGCCGCCGCCGGCAGCACCACCGCCTCGATCGCGATCGTCGCCGGCAAGCGCGAGCGCGACGAGACGGGTTCCAGCGCGCGTGGTGCCGTTCCCGGCGCGGCAACAAGGGCAGAGTTGCCATAGTCGCGCGCGTTGCGCCGCGGCACCGCCATATTGCGATGCATGAAAGTCACACCGGACGACGAACCGCGGGCCACGACCGCCTGTCGACGCGGGCGTCGTTGTCGCGAAGAGTCGCGAGGCGTACATATCGAGACATCATGTCGAACCGTAAGCGTAACCGTCTGATCGATCTCGGCCTCGCTGCCCTGGTGGTGCTTGCCTGCATCGGCACCGCGACCGTGACGCTGGCCGGCAAGCTCTGACGTTCCTGCCGCTCGTCGGCACTCCCCTCGCCTGACAGAACGAAAAGAGCCCGCCGCGGCGCACCGAGGCGGGCCCCATCGTCGACTTCGCTCTTCCTGGCGCCGGCCTAGCGCTGGCAGGAACTCAGCGGCCGCTGCTGGGCCATGGCGCTGTTCAGGCACTCGGTCATCTGCCGCTCGGCGGCTTCGCCTCCGCGCATCATGCCGCCCGACGACCCGCCGGCCGCCTGCTGGCGATCCATCTGGCCACCGCCCATCTGCCCGGTGCCTCCCATCTGGCCGGTGCCCCCCATTTGGCCGGTGCCCCCCATTTGGCCGCTGCCCGCCGTGCCCTGCTGATGGATCGTGGTGCCGCCCGTGCGCGGCGCGTTGTTGGTCGTGCCCGGGCTGCCCGACGGGCTGGCGCCGCCCCTGTCGATGGTGGTCTGCCCTGTCGTGCCGGTCTGCGCCTGCGCCGGCAGGGCGAGGAGAGCCGCGCCGGCCACCAGAGCCGTCATGGAAACGAGACGTGAGATCATGCCTTCACCTCTGTCCTGGGAATGCCCCACCGCTGGACAGGCAACGCCCCCGGCTGGCGTCGGGCTGCTATGCTGCGACAAAGGGAGGAGATCATGGAATTCGACGTCATGACGCGCGCGACGACATGGCAGAACGTGGCCGACCTGGCGCGCCGCGTCGAGGCGGCGGGCTTCTCCGGCATGCTGTTCACCGAGGGTCACCAGGTGCCGTGGATGAACATCGCCGCCGCCTCGCTCGCCGCGCCCTCCCTGCATTTTTCGACCGGCATCGCCATCGCGTTCGCGCGCAGCCCGATGGTCTCCGCCGAGATCGCCTGGGAGCTGGCGCAGAACACCGGCGGGCAGTTCCGGCTGGGGCTCGGCAGCCAGGTCAAGGCGCATATCGAGCGGCGCTATGCCGGCACCTTCGACAAGCCGGCGCCGCAGATGAAGGACTATGTGCTGGCGGTGAAGGCCTGCCTCAAGGCGTTCCGCCGCGAGGCGCCGCTCGAGCACGACGGCCCCTACTACAGGATGAACCTGCTGCCCGAGCAATGGACGCCGCCGCGTCACGGCCACGAGGACGTCAAGGTCGACATCTCCGCCGTCGGCCCCATCATGGTCCGCGTCGCCGGCGAGGTCGCCGACGGCGTGCACGTCCATCCAATGCATTCCATGCACTACATCGACAACCGCCTGCTGCCCGGCGTCGCCGAGGGCGCGAGGCGCGCCGGGCGCGACCCGAAGGAGATCGACCTGATCGTGCCGGTGATCGTCGCCGCCGGCGACACGCCGGAGGAGCGCGCCAAGCCGATCGAGGAGGCCAAGACGACGATCGGCTTCTACGGCGCCACGCCCAACTACGCCTTCCAGTTCGACGATCTCGGCCACACCGGCCTGCGCGACCGGCTGCGCGACGCGCTGCGCGCCAACGACACGGCGCGCACCCAGGCGCTGATCACCGACGAGATCCTCGACCAGTTCGCCGTGGTCGCGCGCTGGGACGACGTCGCCGACAGGATGATCGAGCGCTACCGCGGCATCGCCTCGCGGCTGGTGATCTACCTCGCCTCGCACTGGCGCGAGATCGACGCCCGCACGCTGGGACGATGGGGCGAAGTGGCAAGGGCGGTGCGGAAGGCATCCTGACGCCCCTTCGTCGACGTCTACGCCGACGACGGAGGTTTGGCGGCCCGCCGCTGCGCACCCAGCAGCTCGTACGGGCGATGGGCGTTGCGCTGGGCGGCGTCCCACATGACGCGCGGGTCGAAGGTCTCGGCGGCGAGGATGGTGAGGATGACGACGCCGCAGAAGGCGACGGCGCCGGTGCCGGGCGCGATGCTGACCACGCTGCCGAACTGCACCAGCGCGCCCAGCAGCGACTCCATGAAGATGTCGACCATCGACCAGCGGCCGATCCAGGCGACGACGTGATAGAGCCTGGTGCGCTCGATCAGCAGGCGGCTGGCGCCGGCCGCCGTGGTGACCAGCACGATCGCCATCAGCATCAGCGCCAGCCCCATCAGCTTCAGCACCGGCACCAGCACGCTGGCGACGAACACCAGGATCGCCAGCGGGTACATCCGCGAGGCGACCAGTTCCTCGATGCCGTCGATGATGGTGCTGGGCGCCCCCGCCCCGGCCTGGATCACCGTCAGCACCGGATAGGCGTTGGCCGGGATGTAGAGGATCGCGGCGGCGGCGATCAGCGCCCATGTGCGATGCAGGCTGTTGGGCTTGCGCGCATGCACGGTCGAGCCGCAGCGCAGGCATGTCGTGTCGTGCCGGCCGACCAGGCCGCAGGCCTCGCACGACGCCATGCCGGGATGGAACTCGAGCGGCCGCTCGGCCGGCAGCGGCGTGCCGATGGCGGCGCCGTGGGTCTGGCCGCGCGCCTCGATGGCGTCCCACACCGCGTCGGGCTCGAGCGCGGTGTTGGCCCACAGCCCGACCACCGTCAGCAGGCCGAGCGCGGCGACGGCGACGCCGACCTCGACCTGCACGAGGTCGCCGAGCTTGGTGTAGGCGACGAACACGCCGAGCAGCAGCACGTCGAGCATCGCCCACAGCGCCATGCGGCGGGCGAACAGGAAGACCCGGCCGAGATGCGGGAACGGCTTGCGGGCGCGCAGGCCAAGCAGGACGTAGAGCGTGCAGAGATACTGGGCGAGCGGCGCCAGCGCGGTGGTGAAAGCGACGACCAGCGCGAGCGGCCACAGGCCGTGGTGGACGAGCTCGAGCGGCCCCGCGGCCATGTCCGCCTCGTGCACGATGCCGGCGGTGGAGACCCGCATCAGCATGGTCGTCCACGTCACCACCAGCAGCACCAGCGCGGCGATCGTCAGCGCGAGGCTGCGCGGCAGCGGATCGCGCCGCGTGCGGCGCAGGCCGGTGCCGCAGCGCAGGCAGTCGGAGCGCATGTCGGGGCCGAGCTCGGGCACGACCTGGAACAGGCCGCAGCCGGTGCATTCGCGGAGCTCGGGGCGCGTCACGGCAACGCGGTCAGGATTTCAGCAGCGCCGCCAGCCCGTCGGTCAGTTCGGCCACCGCCTCGCCGGTCGCCGCGACCTGGGCGGCGACGGTCGCCGCCGTCACCGGGCGGGAGATGGCGAAGGTCCGGGCCGCCGAGCGCCTCGGCCGGTTGAACTCGATCGCCGCCTGGGCGAGCAGCTCGAGCGTGCTGCCGCTGACGTCGAGCCTCTGGATGTTGACGGCCAGTACCGCATTGGGATCGCCGGCGATGGCGCCGCCCTCGTTGTAGATGTTGGACTGCGGCAGGCGCTGCGACAGCCCGACCACCAGCACGCGCGCCAGCAGGCTGCCGAGCGGCTCGCCCCACCAGTCGTTGCGCGCGATGGCGAGCTTGTTGTCGTCGGCCGAGCGCACGATCTCGCGGCGGTCGAGATAGCTCGCCAGGCCGATCTCGCGCAGCAGCACGACCTTCGGCCCGCCGGTCAGGGCCGGCCCCGGCTTCACCGAGAGCGTGTAGAGCGAGGGGTCGGTCGACGAGCCGCAGCCGGCCCCCGCCAGCGGAAGAGCCAGCGGCGCGGCCAGAGGAAGGGCGAGCAGCGAGCGACGACGGAATGCGGCGGCAATCATGGTCCGGTTCAGTCCTTGCCACGGCCCTTGATCAGGGCCTCGGGGTGACGGGTGAGAAGATCCGACAGGGCACGCACCGAGCGCACCGTGTCGGTGAGCTGGCGCAGCAGGTTCTCGACGTCGCGGTTGAGCTTGGACTCGGCGCCGTATCCGGTGTTGAGCGACGCCGCCAGCCGGTTGATCTGGGTCAGCGCCTGCTGGAGCTGCAGCGAGATCTCGGGCAGCCGCGCCAGCGCCGGCGTGGCGCCCTCGTCGAGCTTGCGCATGGTGTCCGCGGCGTCGGCCAGGATGGACTTGATCTCGGGCCCGTTGACCGTCTGGTCGAGGCCCTTGGCGAGGCTCGCCACGCTGTTGCCGATGGCCTCGAAATCGATGCGGTTGATCTTCGACAGCAGCTCGTTGGCCGAGCGCGTGATGCTGTCGAAGCCGCCGCCTTCCGACGACGGCATGACGAAGACGTCGCCGTCCTGCGACAGCACGGCCGGCGGCGCATCGGCGATCTTCTCGATCGCCACCACCTTCTGGCCGCTGATCAGGCTCTGCGCCTGCAGGGTGGCGCGAAAGCCGCGCTTCACCATCTCGGCGGCGATCGTGCCGGGCGTGATGCCCTGGGCGGCGGAGACGCCGCCGATGCGGTCGGCGTCGATGCGGTAGCTGACCGGCGCCACGATGCGGCCGGCCACGGCGTCGAACTTCAGCCCGACATCGGTGACCTCGCCGACCTTGAGGCCGTGCAGGGTGACGTCCGAGCCGATCTCGAGGCCGGCCACCGAGCCCGCGAACTCCGAGCGCAGGTGCAGATGGAAACTGTAGCCGGCGGTGCGCGCCGCCTCCTCGCTCGAATGCAGCGCGAAGCGGTGGCCCGCCTTGGCGGCCGGCGCCGTGGTGCGCGGCTTGATCTCGAAGGCGATGCCGCCCAGCAGCAGCGCCTTGACCGATTCCATGCGCACGTCGAGGCCGTTGGCGCCCATCTTCACCGACATGCCCGAGGCGTTCCAGAACATGGTGTCGACATGCACGAACGAATCGAACGGCGCGCGCACGAAGGCATGGATGGCGACGTGGCGGGCCTTGTCGTCGCCGAGATCCCAGCCCAGCACCGTGCCGACGTCGATGCCGCGATAGAACACCGGCGCGCCGAGGCCGATCGAGCGCAGCTTGCGACTCTCGAGGATGAACACCGTGCCCGGCGTCGAGGTCTTGAGAATCGGCGGGTCGGCCTTGCCGACGAACTCGCGCTGCGACTTGCCGGGCTCGGTGCTCGGCATCATGCCGACGTAGGAGCCCGACAGCAGCGTGTCGAGGCCCGAGACGCTGCCGGCGAAGAGCTGCGGCTTGACCACCCAGAAGATCGTCTTGTCGGTGAGCAGCGGCTCGGCCTCGCGCGTCGTCTCGATGCGCACCAGCACCTTGCTGAAGTCGGGCGCCACGGCGATCGACTTCACCGTGCCCATGGTGACGTCCTTGAACTTGAGCTGCGACTGGCCGGCCTGCAGCCCGTCGGCCTGCTCGAAGGCGACGGTGATGGTCGGGCCGCGCTTGGAATAGGTATCCCAGGCGAGCCACAGCGCGATCAGCAGGGTGACGGCCGGCACCAGCCAGACCAGCGGAATGCGCCGCCGCTGGCGCACGCCGGCGATCGGCACGGGTATCGGTTCGGACGGGGACATGAATACTGTGTTCTCTAGGGGAGATATCCCATGTTACGGCCCGGCGTGCCACCGGCCTCCCTTCCGGCGCATGGCGCCGGAAGGGGGCTTACATCGGTGGTGCGAACATGCGGCCGCATTCCTTGGTGAGCGAGTTGAGGCCGCGGCTGAAGCGCAGCGGCGAGCCGGGGCCGACATTGCGGGCATAGATCTCGTCGTAGTTGCCGACCTGCCTGATGGCGTTGAACGCCCAGGCATCGTCCAGCCCGAGTGCGCGGCCGCTGCCGGGTTCGGCGCCGAGCAGCCGCCGCGCCTGCAGCCTGCCGTCCTGCTGGCGGTGCTGCTCGACGTTGGCGGAACGGATGCCGAGCTCCTCCGCCTTGACCAGCGCGTAGTGCGTCCACCGCACGACGTCGAGCCAGCCGTCGTCGCCCGAGCGCACGTAGGGTCCCAGCGGCTCGTCGGAGATGATGTCGGGCAGCATCTGGAACAGCGTGCCGCGACCGGCCCGCACGATGGTCGAGGCCATCGCCGTCATGTCCTGCGTGATGGCGGCGCACTTGCCGTCGTAGAACGCCTCGTACATCGCGCTCTGGTCGGGCAGAACCACGGTCTCCACCGCAATGCCCTCGAGCCTGGCCCAGGCCGCGAGGTTGGCCTCGTGCGTGGTGGCGCCGGTGACGCAGATCTTCTGGCCGGCGAGCTGGCGCGCGCGATCCATGCGGCGACCCTTTGGAATGACGAAGGCCTGGCCGTCGTGGAAGTTGACGGCGGCAAAGCGCATCCTGCTGCCGGTCGAGCGCTGCAGCGTGTAGGTCGAGTTGCGGATCAGCACGTCGATCTCGCCGGCGACCAGCGCGTCGAAGCGCTTGTCGGCGTTGAGCGCCACGTAGCGCACCTTGTTGGCGTCGCCCAGTACGCCCGCCGCGACGGCGCGGCAATAGTCGACGTCGAAGCCCTCCCACTTCCCGGCCGCGTTGGGCGCCGAGAACCCCGGCAGCAGGCCGTTGACCCCGCACACCAGCTCGCCGCGCTTGCGCACCGTGTCGAGCGTCGGGCTCGCCGCAAGGGCGGGCGCGGCCGCGGGCGGCAGCAGGCCGGCGATCCACGCCAGCGCCGCCGCGAGGACAAAGAGACGAGTGTGCCGTGTCATGGTCGTTCCCCCCTGCCCGCATTCTTCCAGACCCGGGACGCAAGGTCACCCGCGCCCCAGCCAGCGCTTTCGCCGCCGGACCGGGGCTTAGATGTGGAGCGCCTCGCCCAGCGTGCGCAGGCTCGCCTCGTGGAACGCCTCGCCCAGGGTCGGATGGGCATGGATGGTGCCGGCGATGTCTTCCAGCCGGGCGCCCATCTCGAGCGCCAGCCCGAAGGCCGCGGCGAGCTCGGACACGCCGGCGCCGACGGCGGCGATGCCGAGGATGAGATGGTTGTCGGAACGCGCGGTGACCCGCACGAACCCCTCCTCCGCGCCGAGTGTCAGGGCGCGGCCGTTCGCCTGGAAGGGAAACTGCGCGGTGCGGATCTCGCGACCGGTCGCGCGCGCCTCGTCGGGCGACTGGCCGACGGTGACGATCTCGGGATCGGTGAAGCACACCGCCGGGATCGTCGCAGCATCGAACACGCGGCGATGGCCGGCGATCTGTTCGGCGACCGCCACCCCCTGCGCCATCGCCCGATGGGCCAGCATCGGCTCGCCGGTGAGGTCGCCGACCGCCCAGACATCGAGCATCGACGTGGCGCAACGCTCGTCGATCGCCACGAATCCGCCGTTCATCGTGAGGTCGAGCCGCTCGAGGCCGAAGCCCGCCGTGCGCGCCCGCCGGCCGGTGGCGACGAGGACGCGGTCCGCCGGCACACTGCGCGTCGCGGCACCCTCCCGGGCGACCAGCACGGCGTCGCCGGCATCCGACAGGCCGCTGGCCCGCGCCTGCGTCAGCACCTCGACGCCGAGCGCCTGCAGGCGGCGCAGCACCGGGCGCGAGAGCTCGGCGTCGTAGGCCGGCAGGATACGCTCCTCGGCCTCGATCACCGTGACCTTCGAACCGAGCTTGGCGAACGCCGTGCCGAGCTCGAGGCCGATATAGCCGGCGCCGATCACGACCAGGCGCCCGGGCACCTCCTGAAGCGACAGCGCCTCGGTCGACGACATGACGCGCCCGCCGAACGGCAGCGCCGGCAGGCTGGCCGGCATCGAGCCGGTCGCCAGCACGACGTGCCCGGCGCGGACGGTCTGCGGGCCGGTATCGGTCTCGACCCGGCAGGTCTTGCCGTCGAGCATCTCGCCGTTGCCCTGCACGATCTTGACCTTGTGCCGCTTCAGCAGGGCGCCGACGCCGCCGGTGAGGCGGCCGACGATGCCGTCCTTCCACTCGACGGTGCGCGCGAACTCCATCGTCGGCGCGCCGACCCGGAGGCCGAACGGCGCATCGCCAGCATGCTCGAGCGCGCGCGCGTAGGCATCGGCGGCGTGGATGATCGCCTTCGACGGGATGCAGCCGACATTGAGGCAGGTTCCGCCCAGCCCGCCGTCGCGTCCGCCGCGCTCGACCAGCACCACGTCGAGGCCGAGCTGGGCTGCGCGGATGGCCGTGACGTAGCCGCCGGGCCCGCCGCCCAGCACCAGCACCCTGGCCGCGATCTCCGCCATCTCACGCCTCCTCGATGAAGATCGTTGCCGGCGACTCGAGCAACGCCTTGAGGCGCTGCACGAAGCGCGCCGCGACGTAGCCGTCGATGACGCGGTGGTCGAACGAGGACGACAGGTTCATCATGGTGCGCGGCACGAACCGGCCTTCCTGCCAGACCGGCCGGACGGCGTGGCGGTTGACGCCGATGATGGCGACCTCGGGCCGGTTGACGACGGGCGTCGTGACGATGCCGCCGAGCGGCCCCAGGCTGGTGATGGTGATGGTCGATCCCGTGAGCTCGTCGCGGCTCGCCTTGCCCTCGCGCGCGGCCTCGGCCAGGCGCAGCACCTCGGCGGCGCAATCCCACAGCCCGCGCGCCTCGCAGTGCCGCACGACGGGGACCATGAGGCCGGCGGGCGTCTGGGTGGCGATGCCGATATGGACGCCGGCGTGCCGCTCGAGCGTCTCCGCCTCGTCGTCGTAGAGCGCGTTCATCTCGGGGAAATCCGCGACCGCCCGGACCAGTGCCTGCATCAGGAACGGGATCAGGGTCAGCCGCGCGCGATCGGGCCGGTTCGCCGCGTTGAGACGCGCGCGCAGCTCCTCGAGCGCGGTGACGTCGACCTCCTCGACATAGGAGAAGTGCGCGACCCGCCGCTTGGACTCGGCCATCTTCCGGGCGATGCGCCGGCGCAGGCCGACGATCTTGACCGTCTCGACCGCGGTGTTGGCCACCCGCGCCCGCGACGACACCGCCGCCGACGCGCCGCGCAGGAAGGCGTCGAGATCGTCGTGGCCGATGCGGCCGGCCGGGCCGGTGCCGCGCACCTGGCGCAGATCGACGCCCGCATCGCGCGCCCGCCGCCGCACCGCCGGCGAGGCGATCGGCTTCTCGCCCGCCGGCCGCGGCGGCCCGATCGGTGCGCCCGTCGTGGGCAGGGCCGTTGAGGGCAGGCGCGTCGTCGCTGCCGGTGTCGCCGGAACCGCGGGCGCCGCCGGCTTCTCTGCCTTCGGCGCCGGCGCGGCCGCCTCGCGCGGCGTCGCGGCGACCTCGCCGCTGCTCTCGCCCGCGACCTCCAGGCGCACCAGCTCGGCGCCGACCGCCAGCACGCCGCCGACCTCGGCGCCCAGCGCCACGACGGTGCCGGCGACCGGCGACGGGATCTCGACCGTGGCCTTGTCGGTCATCACCGCCGCGAGGATCTGGTCCTCGAGCACCGATTGCCCGACCGCGACGTGCCATTCCACCAGCTCGGCCTCGGCGACGCCCTCGCCGACATCGGGCAGCTTGACGATGCGGAGTCCCATCTCAGGCCTCCATGACGGCTTTGAGGGCGCGCGCGACCCGGGCCGGCCCGGGGAAGTAGTCCCATTCCTGCGCATGCGGATAGGGCGTGTCCCAGCCGGCGACGCGCATCACCGGCGCCTCCAGGTGATAGAAGCAGTTCTCCTGCACCAGCGCGCTCAGCTCGGCGCCGAAGCCCGAGGTCAGGGTCGCCTCGTGCACCACCACGCAGCGTCCGGTCTTGGCGACCGAGGCGGCGATCGTCTCGAGGTCGTACGGCACCAGGCTGCGCAGATCGACGATCTCGGCATCGACGCCGGCCTGCTCGGCCGCCGTCTCGGCGACGAACACCATGGTGCCGTAGGCCAGCACCGTCACGGCGGCGCCGGCGCGGCGGATCGCGGCCTTGCCGAGCGGCACGGTGTAGTGGCCGTCCGGCACCTCGCCCAGCGCATGGCGCGCCCACGGCGTGACCGGCTTGTCGTGCTGGCCGTCGAACGGCCCGTTGTAGAGCCGCTTGGGCTCGAGGAAGATCACCGGGTCGTTGTCCTCGATGGCGGCGATCAGCAGGCCCTTGGCGTCGTAGGGATTGCAGGGCACCACGGTCTTGAGGCCGGAGACGTGGGTGAACAGCGCCTCCGGGCTCTGGCTGTGGGTCTGGCCGCCGAAGATGCCGCCGCCGGTCGGCATGCGCACCACCATGGCCGCGGTGAACTGGCCGTTCGAGCGGTAGCGCAGCCGCGCCGCCTCCGACACGATCTGGTCGTAGGCCGGATACATGTAGTCGGCGAACTGGATCTCGATGCAGGGCCTGAGACCGTAGGCCGCCATGCCGACGGCCGCGCCGACGATGCCCGATTCGTTGATCGGCGCGTCGAAGCAGCGGCTCTCGCCGTATTTCTGCTGCAGCCCCTGGGTGCAGCGGAACACGCCGCCGAAATAGCCGACGTCCTCGCCGAACACGACGACGTTGTCGTCGCGCTGCATGCAGACGTCCATGGCGTCGCGGATCGCCTCGACCATGGTCTTGCGCGCCATCGCTCAGACTCCGCCCTGCTGGCGCTGGCGCCGCAGGTGCGGCGGCATCGTCTCGTAGACGCCCTCGAACATGTCGCGCGCCGAGGGATGCGGCCCCGAGTGCAGCGTGCCGTGGCCCTCCGCCTCCTTCTGCACGGCGATGACGGTCGACAGGATCTCGGCCTCGGCCTGCCGGTGGCGCTCCTCCGACCAGGCGCCGCGGCGGATCAGGTGGTTCCTGAGCCGCAGCACCGGGTCGCCGAGGGGCCAGGCGTCGGACTCCGCCTTGGGCCGGTAGACCGAGGGATCGTCGGAGGTCGAATGGGCGCCGACCCGGTAGGTCACGTGCTCGATCAGGGTCGGGCCGAGATTGCGCCGCGCCCGCCCGACCGCCCAGCGCGCCACGGCGTGGACGGCGAGATAGTCGTTGCCGTCGACGCGCAGCGCCGGGATGCCGAAGCCCAGGCCGCGCGCGGCGAAGGTGCCCGAGCCGCCGCGCGCGATGCCCTGGAAGGTCGAGATCGCCCACTGGTTGTTGACGATGTTGAGCACCACAGGCGCCTTGTAGGTCGAGGCGAAGACCAGGCCGGCGTGGAAGTCGGATTCCGCCGTCGAGCCGTCGCCGATCCAGCCGGCGGCGATCTTGGTGTCGCCCTTCATGGCTGACGCCATCGCCCAGCCGACCGCCTGGATGTACTGGGTGGCGAGGTTGCCCGACACGGTGAAGAAGCCGTGCTCGCGCGACGAATAGAGCACCGGCAGCTGGCGGCCCTTCAGCGGATCGAGCTCGTTGGAATAGATCTGGCACATCATGTCGAGCATCGGATAGCCGCCGGCGATCAGCAGCCCGGCCTGGCGGTAGGTCGGGAAGTTCATGTCGCCGGGCGCGAGCGCCTTGCGGAAGGCGCAGCTCACCGCCTCCTCGCCGAGATGCTGCATGTAGAACGACGTCTTGCCCTGGCGCTGGGCCATCTGCATGCGCGCGTCGAAGGTGCGCAGGGTCATCATGTGGCGCAGCCCCTCGAGCAGCTCGGCGTCGCTCAGCAGCCCGGCCCACGGCCCGACCGCCTCGCTGTCGCGGTTGAGCACGCGGATGATCGAGAAGGCGAGGTCGCGGATATCCTCGGGCGCCGCGTCGACTTCCGGCCGCCGCACCTCGCCCGCCCGCGAGATCGGCACGTCGCTGAAATCGGGCGCGCCGCCAGGCCGCACCGCCGGGCCCGGGACGTGGAAGCTGAGAGGCGTCGGTCCGGACATGGCGGGCTCCCTTTCAGTCGGCGGTCGCGAGGATAACGCGAATCGACCGGGATTCTAGCGGCGCACGGACGAGGCGCGCCGCATCGAACAAACGGACCTGCGGCCGGCACTTCGCCTTCGCAACCACGCGGCCCGAGCGACGTGCCTCCTCGCCACAAGACGTTGTGCCGACCGCACCGATCTGACGGTGTCTGACGGAGCGCCCCTCGAGATGTTGCCAACGCACGCGGTAACGCCGTCGCCCGGGCGGAGAGTGGAAATCGTCGCGATCATTGCCGCGCATCCTACGCGCGGGCGATGGCAACTCGGAAATCCGGTTCACCGGTCGCGAGTCACGCCTTGATTCTCAACGCGAATTCCGGGGGCGGTGAACCACCCGCCCTGATCGCGGCGCGGCGAGATTGTCGGCAAGATCGATGCCCGGCAGGATCCCGCCCCTCGCCTTGCTCACCCGCGGCATGACCCGCCTCGGCTGCCCCGCACCACGGCTGCGCTCGGCCGTGACGAGGCGCAAGCCCTCGACGATCAGCGCCGTCAGCGTGCGGCCCTCGGCGGCGGCCTTGCGCTTGGCGCGCCACAGAAGATCGGGCGGCAAGCGGACGGTGGTCCTTTCAGTCATATGTCGAGACGTATTGTGTCGGACATCCATGTCAAGGTGAGTCACGGAACCCGCTCTGGCGGACCGACGAGCGCACCGAGATCTTCCAGTACGAGATCAGGAACGAAAACAGGGGCGGCCTGCAGCTCGATCTTCCGGTGGTCGGCGGCGGCTTCAGGCTGGGCGCGAGCGGCTCCTGTTGCCAGGCCGTCATGCGCCTGGTCGACCGCCGGGTGGTCGAGGTCAACACCACCGGCGACAACGACGACGTCGCCGGCCGCGAGGGGGTCTGCGCGCCCCTCGTGCGCGGCTGCGCGCGGGCGGGTGAGAACGACAATCCGGAGGTCAGGACGGCGCGGGCGCGACGGTGAGGCCTGCACAGGCGCAGTCCTTCGCAGGCGCAACCCACTTAGCCGAAGCCGGACTTGTCCGCCACGGAGCGCTCAAATGCCAATTCCTCCAAGAAGCAACGATCACTTGGAAGAGAGTAGTTAGACACGTTGTAGTATTCTGGGACTGAGTAGCATAATTGGATAGTTGGATCACGTAGAGCCGCAAGCGCCGCGCCAATTGTCGAGAGCTTCGTATTCATTGGCGCGACAACCACGTTGTGGCGCTTTTGCTTTGAGATTGCATCGACCAAGGCATTGCAGGCGAGTTCAGGATTGAGACAAGAGAATGTAAATTCCTGGAATGATGGCTGCGATGCCTTCAAACCACCGACAAAGAACTTGTTCAACTCGTGCATTCGCTCGTCAACCGAACTGTCCTCGGCGCCATTTCCGAGCGACAGCACACGAGGCTGATATGCATCTATAATACGCGCCGCTCTGTCTGGCTCGTATCCTGCCATCACCAACAAATGTAAGGGACGCCCTGGGACCACGTTACCTGGGTAGCCAAGCACCGAACGAATGGCCTTAAGTCCCCTGCTCAGCCACGGCGTCTCGCCTGAGGCAACGTCTCCGTAGCTCTTCGCAGGATTGTAGGCAACGTAAGCCTTCTGGTGTTGACCCAGTCGCTCCTTCAACACCCTCATCAAGATAAGTAAGGCTTCATGCGTAAAACTGGTGATATCAACGAGAACGTCCCCGTGAGAGTCTTCCAATCCTTTGGCTAATTGATCGGCGGTGTAGGCTGGATCGTTGCGCCTGATAGCGAGCGGTTGCCCCTTTGGTCCAAGGATATTCAAGAGAGTTTTTACATGGTCCAATCCCGGCAGCGGGACGTCCTCATGATGGAAGACTAATGCAGATCTCAGTTTGTCGGTCGGCAAATGACGCGCCACTGACAAGCACCGGGGTTCAAAGCTCGCGGAGCACAAGAATGCACCGATCCGAGGGCTCAGCATGGCTGAAAGATCCGCTAGCCTAAAAGCGCTCATCGATTGCTCGTCAAGTTGCGAACAAGTCAGCTTGAAGGACTTCTTCCTCTAGTTTCTCAAGCCCCTTCTCTTTGAGTCTTCTCGGAAAAGAACGCGGGTCCTTCATCAGCTCCTTTACGAACGAGTTGGTTACGAACAAATACCCCGCGAACCCAGTTGGGTCGAGTTGAAACGCCGGCGCAAGTTGTCGCGACAGGATATAGAGCTCTGCACGCCCGATACCCTCCTTTCGCCCAATACTAGACCGATGAAAGTAGCCATAACGCATACCGAGATTTAGGACTTCACGGACTTCTGGGCTCGGTTCATCTTGAAACGCGATCGAGAATACGCGTCTCTCCGATCGTTCGGAGAGCAGGACGGCATGAAATAGGGAACCGAGACCATTAACGAGATTGCTGAGACGCTGAACGACATCCAGTTGAAGTCTCTCATCAGACCTGTCTTTGGTTCGCTCAAGTTCCTTCTCTTCCAGACGAATCTTGTCGAACTCTGAGAACAACATGTCATTGGCTAGTTCTCTAACGACTTCGTTCTGGATATGCGGCGGAATGAATGCGTGCTCCTTCCCGTCGGTCGACGCGCGGTCGTGCATTTTCGTAGCGGCGTGAAGGAAGAACCGAACGATTCCCGAGGACACGTGTACTAGCTGGTCAAAGCCGGCGTAACTATACGTGGATTTGCTCTTCGCTGCCCCACCGAGACCCTTAATGTAATCTGGCCGCGCATATCGATAGGCATCATCGCGAGCTCGATTGCCACGCTTGCCCTTATTCTGCCATTGCGAGCGTAGCGTGTTGGCGAGATGATTTATTTGATCTTCCTGTTCCTGATCCGGCGGGAAGTACCTTTCAGCACTTCGCTGAATGTTGCTCACCTTAAGCCGCTTTTCTACAATGCTCCGCACACGGCTCCTATAGCTGTCCCTTACGTCGGTCGTGTACACATCAGAGATGCTAAACTCTTGAAAATCATGTGGGCTCTCTATCCGCTGACCATGCGTCGTGGAAAAGGTCTTGTATTGCAGCTGCGTAGATATCTTGAGGCAGACGTTTTCAGTACTGCGAATCGAAACCCAATTGTTGAGAACACGAGTCTGAATATTGCTTAAGTTGTCTGCGTCATCGATTAATAGATAAACTGGCGAGTTCGGCAGTGCTGACAGTGTCCTAAGACTCGTGATGAACGGCACCACGAAGTCCAAGAACCCCGCAAGCGGACCGTCATACGGAATCGTCGACGTCGGCAAGAACAGGCTTCGCACGTATCTCAATGTGTGCGCGTGCATGTCCCGTAGCACATGTCGCACGCCTAGCAACAATGACCGAAGACGTTGTGGGTTCTCTAGCCCAGGCAACGATCCTTGCCAAAACGAACGCTGCAATAGGGAACCGAACGCTCCGACGTAAAATTCTTGGACATCTCGCTTCGATGCTCGAGCGTTTGCGAAGTCCTCGGGCATTCTATCCAGCAGGGTGTGAATGATCGTCAGGAGCACCGTGAGACTGAAGAAGTGCTCGTTGAGTATCACGTCCGCATGGCGCTCTTCGATGCGTTCGAACTCGGCGAGCGCTATGTCAGTGCCCTTGATCGGGACGTACACGCCGAGGAATGGAAGATCCTTGGTCTTGTAGTTGTGCGCCAACGCCTGACAGTCCGGTTCGAGATAGCGAAAGAGCATGCTCTTCCCCGAACCTCGCGCTCCATGCAAAAAAGTATGCCCTGGCGCAACCATCGCCGAGTAGCCGGGCACCTCCGACACAAAGAGGGAAACTGCCGTTTGCGCAGCGATGCCTTCTGGGGTTTGGACAGAGAATGGGTTCATGCCCGTTGCTTCCGCCGAATCTGTTTGGCAAGGGTTGCGCCATCCAATCGCTTTTGGCCAACGCGCAATGACTCGTTGGTCTCATAGAGAAAGTTCTTTGGAACCGACGGATAACCCGCTTCTTCCATACGATAGGCGATCTTGCGCGGAGGCGCACCGTTGCCATTCACTCTGACGATTTCGAGGGAGACGCTTATAGAGTTGATTGCAATGCTCGGCCTCATGAACCGATTGCAATAGATGGTCTCCGTAAACAGTTTCACGGAGCGTTCGAGAATCTCATCGAGTAAGTATGTGGTGGTCTTAAGTTTCCCGAACTTTTTCGTGAAGTCTTTCTCATCAAATGAAAAGTGGAGTTCTACCCGCTCGGTATCGGGCTGCACCATCACCGAGTGCAACCCGGAAGCATATTTATGAAATATTTCCGAAGGCTTTGGCACGCGCTCCCCGTCTAGCAGGAATCTTGCCGCGCGATTTGCCTGGTCGGAGTATTCGTCAGCCAGCCGAACGATAGCGGCAAGCAGTCGAGGGTGTACAGGCTGGTTGAGAAGTGCTGTCTCAGTCTGGAGTGTGGAAATCGTATCTTTCGATTCGCCGATCTTTCCACCATGGACTCTGGCGATCATTTGAATGATCCGCTTTTCAGTGGTGTCGAAACCAGCAGCGGGCCCTAGATCATTCAAGATCTTGGTCGACTCCTGCTCATGCTTCTCTCGTCCGAAGACGTTCCCAACATCGTGGAGATGAATTGCCATTAGGGTCAAATAAACTTCGTATGGTGTGAGCACGCATTTTTGCCCACGCACAAGATCGCTCGCGCGCCTGATCACCACATCTATGTGACCAGGGCCGTGGTCCGTAAGTAGACCTCCATTTGCTGCTGTCGCTCCGGGGTTCACCCACGAGTGATATCGATCCTTAAAGAGGTCCTTCAGATGAGCGTACCTAGCCACATACTCATTGCTCTTTCCGTCAGGAAACGCGTGCTGATCGGCCGTGCGTTCTTCAAGCCACTTCTCGAGTCCTTGCGCTGGCAGTTGCATATGGTGGCTACACTTGCGCGACGAGACTCTGGAATACCGCTTGCGCGAGGAGTGGAGGAACTGCGTTGCCCACTTGTTGTTGTTGTTTGCCGATAGACCCGAAAAAGGTGTGGCTGTCCGGAAACGATTGAAGACGAGCCGCCTCGCGCACCGAAAGTCCTCGGTTTTGACTTGGATGCACGAGCATATTCTTTCTAAAGTTCCCGATAACGATAGAAGGCGCGTCCCAATACAGCCTACGGTAGACACCAGTGTGGCATCGGTCAACGTCAGCATAATTTCTCATAAGGAAGGCCGGGATACTCTGCCAATTGCCTCCCGCAGGAATATGCTTGTACCGGGCCACGATTGACGGCGCGTTGTTGGTCACTAGATGTCCATCACATTCCGATTGGCCGCGACGCATTCTCTCTTGGTACTGGCTTGTCGCATCCGTTCGATAAGGAAGCCTGTCTCGATGGTCTCCATTTCGAAGGACTGGGAGGTCATGGATTGCGGATCGAACCGAGGTAACTGTCCTGGCTGAGTGTGTCGGAAGCTCTATTGGACGTCGGGACTTCGTACCAACGATGAATAGGCGCGACCTACGTTGTGGCACTTCGAAGTTGGCCGCGTTCAGCACACCGGACGTAATCGAGTATCCTTGGCGCTTTAGCCCTCCGACTATTCCGTTAAAGAACACCTTTCGACCCTGCTCCAGCAGCCCCGCAACGTTCTCGAACACCACAAAATGCGGATTGAGTCTTGCAGTGATGCGAAGGAATTCTCGGAACAGCCAGTTCTGAGAATTGTCAGGGCCGCGCGTGCGCTGATTCGACGTTGAAAACCCCTGGCAAGGCGGCCCGCCAAAAACTATCAGGTCCTTCGAATGGCACTTGATCGGCAAATCGACCAACGTGCCAACATCAGCCTCGATGACCAGCGTATTGCGATGGTTGCGTCGGTAGGTCTCTGCGGCGTAGGGATCGCTTTCAACCGCAACCTTGACATCGATGCCGGCGCGCTCGGCGCCCAAAGACATGCCGCCAGCGCCCGAAAATAGGTCAATGCCAATCATTGGAATTCGGCTAGGTCGCGCATGCTCTTTCAGGTCACTCAATCTAAGTTCGCACGAGCAGGCCCATGGCAGATAGATTCGCCATGCGCGTTATCCACACTTAAAGATGGCTCTTCTCAAGCGACAATGCCCCCTAAGCCGCCTCCTTGTCCCCACCCTCGCCCACGCGCGCCGCTAGGCTGGCCGCCATAAACTCGTCGAGATCGCCGTCGAGCACCTTCTGCGGGTCGGAGCGTTCGACGTTGGTGCGCAGGTCCTTCACCATCTGATACGGCTGCAGCACGTAGCTCCTGATCTGGTGGCCCCAGCCGATGTCGGTCTTGCTCGCCTCGGCGGCGAGCCGCTCGGCCTCGCGCTTCTGCAGCTCGACCTCGTAGAGCCGCGCCTTCAGCATCTGCATCGCCTTGGCGCGGTTCTGGTGCTGGCTGCGCTCCTGCTGCACGGCGACGGCGATGCCGGTCGGGATGTGCGTGATGCGCACCGCACTGTCGGTCTTGTTGACGTGCTGGCCGCCCGCGCCACTGGCGCGGTAGGTGTCGACCCTCAGATCCTTGTCGAGGATCTCGATGTCGATGTCGTCGTCGACCTCGGGATAGACCCAGACGCTGGCGAAGCTGGTCTGGCGCCGCGCGTTGCCGTCGAACGGGCTGATGCGCACCAGCCGGTGCACGCCCGATTCGGTCTTCAGCCAGCCGTAGGCGTTGGCGCCGTCGACCTTGAAGGCGCAGCTCTTGATGCCCGCCTCCTCGCCCGCGCTCTCCTCGAGCCAGGTCACCTTGAAGCCGCGCCGCTCGGCCCAGCGCACGTACATGCGCGCCAGCATCTCGGCCCAGTCCTGCGCCTCGGTGCCGCCGGCGCCGGCGTTGATCTCGACATAGGCGTTGTTGGGATCGGCGTCGCCCGACAGGAGGGTCTCGAGCCGCGCCTTCCTGGCCTCCTCGGCCGCCTCGACGAGCGCCCTCTCGCATTCGGCGATGGTGGCCTCGTCCTTCTCGGCCTCGGCCATCTCGATCAGGCCCGCATTGTCGTCGACCGCGGCGCGCAGGCGCTTGATGGTGGCGATGGCGGCCTCCAGGCGATTGCGCTCGCGCATCACCTTCTCGGCCTCTTTCGGGTTGTTCCACAGCGCCGATTCCTCGGCGCGCGCGTTCAGCTCGGCGAGACGGACGACCGCGCGATCGTAGTCAAAGACGCCTCCTGAGAAGCGCCAGCGACTCCTCGATCTCGTTCACCATGGCTTGAGCTTCGGCACGCATCGTCTACCTTTCGCGTGCTGACGGGGTTGTCGTCAAGTGCAGCATGTTGCGGCGTTCGAGCTCGTCCGCGATCGCCTCGGCGATGATGCGGTAGCCTCGCGCATTGGGATGCCACTGGTTGTAGACGGAGGAGAGACCGTCCTTCCTTACCGGCCCGGCGAAGAGATCATAGACGTCCAGGGTCGCAAGGCCGGCGCGCTCGGCGCAATCGAGCACGGCGCGGGTGGCACGACGCTCCTCGGCCGCCCGATCTCCAAAGGCCCAGACCGCGTATTGCCCCACGACCAGGGTCGGAACCTGCAATGCCGCGAGTCTTTGCATCAGCGGACAGACCATCCGCTCGCCGCTGCCAGCCGGCAAGGCGCGCACGTTTTCCTGATGCCATTCGCTGCGCAGGCGCAGGCGTTCGAGCACCGTGTCGAGCAACACCGACCAGCCGAATGCCGTCTGCAGGAAATCGAGCGTGTCGTGTGGATCGGGCGTCGGCGGCACCGGCACGTTGCGCAGCACGAGCTCACCATGCTCGAGCGCGAAATATGGCTTCTCGCGGCCCCACATGCGACTCATCTCGTTGCGGCGCAGGTTGTCGGCGATGAAGCCGACGACCAGGACGGCGGGCTCGAGTTCCCGGGCGACCTGCTCGGTCCGCAATACCGTCTGGTCGAGACCATAAGCGCCGACGCCGGCATTGATCGTTCGCCAGTTGAGAAGCTCCTGCAGCGCCACCGGCCACGTCTCGAGGTCGTCGACTTCCTCGCCCTTCGTGTAGGAATCGCCCGTTGCCACGATCGGCGGGTTCATCACCGCGCCGGCGGCGGGCGGCGGCATGCGGCGAAAGCCCTGCGAGTCGAAATTGGCCCACGGCGAGGCATAGTTCGGAGCATTGACGAAGCCGAGCACGGGATCGACGACATAAGCGGAGGCGCTGGCAATCTCCGGCCTCCTTGCTTCAAGGCGCGTGGCGAGAACCAGGTTGTTCCAGTGAAGCAGCGTCGAGGGGCCCCGCAGCAGCCGGCAGCCAATCTCGAGCACCAGCAGGCTGACGATGATCGAGGCCAGCACCAGGGCCACCGATGCCAACGGTCGGGCTCGGTCGCCCGGCCGCCCCCGCTCATGCCCCAGCCGGCGACGCAGCCCGCCCACTAATATGTTTCGCCTGTGCCGCTCAGCGCCGGGCGGCCGGCGCCGGGGCGGCCGCCGGCGGCACCGCCGCCGTAGGAGGCCGGGCCGCCGCCGGCGAGGTTGGGGTCCAGGGGCGACATGCCGGTGCCGTCGAGCACGCCCGGTCCCCAGGCATAGCCGTAGCCCGAGCCGGGCTCGGTGCCGGGCTTGAAGACCTCGTCGATGGTGCCGCCCTCGTAGGTCACGCGCGCCAGCCGCAGGCCGGGCGGGATGCGGAACGGCACCGGCGGCTTGTCCTTGTAGATCGTCTCGGCGATCTGCCGGTAGATCGGCACGGCGTTGCCGCCGCCGGTCTCGAGGTTGGAGGGGCCGAGCGTGCGCGGCTCGTCGAAGCCCATGTAGATGCCGACGGTGAGGTCGGGCGTGGCGCCCATGAACCAGTTGTCGCGCGCGTCGTTGGTCGTGCCGGTCTTGCCGGCGATCGGCCGGTTGAGGTTGGCGAGTGCCGCGCCGGTGCCGCGCTGGGTGACGCCCAGCAGCATGTGCACCACCTGGTAGACCGAGGCCGGGTCGTGGAACGGCCGGCGCGAATCGACGATCTGCGGCGGCTGCGGCTTCGCCCCGGGCGCCGCCTCGCCGCAGCCGCGGCAGGCGCGCGGCTCGTGGCGGTAGATGGTCCTGCCGTTGCGGTCCTGCACGCGGTCGACCAGCGACGGCGTGATCTCGAGCGCGCCGTTGGCCAGCATCGAATAGGCCATGGTCTGGCGCAGCACCGTGGTCTCGCCGGCGCCGAGCGCCATCGGCAGATAGGCGCCCATCTCCTCGACCACGCCGAACTCCCGGGCGACCTGCACGACGCGCTTCATGCCGACCTGCTGGGCCATGCGCACCGTCATCAGGTTGCGCGACAGCTCGAGGCCGCGCCGCACCGTGGTCGGGCCGAGGAAGTCGCCGCCGTAGTTGCGCGGCGTCCACACCGGCTGGCCGTAGCCCGGGTCGTAGGAGAACGGCGCGTCCTCGACCACGGTCATCGGCGTGAAGCCCGCGTCGATCGCGGCGAGATAGACGAACGGCTTGAACGACGAGCCGGGCTGGCGCGCCGCCTGGACGGCGCGGTTGAACTGGCTGAGCCCGTAGGACCAGCCGCCCGACATGGCGAGCACGCGGCCGGTCTGCGGATCCATCACCACGACCGCGCCGTTGACGTTGGGCACCTGGCGCAGGCCGTAGCTGTCGGCGGGATAGGGCTTCTTCGCCTCGTTCTGCGCGACCTTCTCAACGATCACGATGTCGCCGACGGCGACCACGTCGGCCGGCCGGCGCGGCGGGTTGCCGACCCGCTGCTCGGGCAGGGTCGGCCGCGCCCACGCCATCTCGGCGAACGGGATGGTGCCCGCGGCCGGCTCGCTCTGGGTGGTGGCCCACGGATTGAGCGGCGCAGGGATGGCGATCTGGACCGACTGCGCGTCGACCCGCGTGACCACGGCGAGCTTCCACTCGGGCAGGCCGAAGAGCGGCCGGCGCTGGACGATGCGGGCGAACTCCTCCTCCCAGCCCTGGCGCATGTCGGCGATCTGGGCGTGCGGGCCGCGCCAGCCGTGGCGGCGGTCGTAACGCACCAGCCCGTCGCGCAGCGCGCGGTCGGCGACCGCCTGGATGGCGGGATCGAGCGTGGTGGTGACGGTGAGCCCCGCCTCGTAGAGCGCCTTCTCGCCATAGGCGGCGAGCAGGTTGCGGCGCACCTCCTCGGCGAAGAAGTCGGCGGTCGCGGTCTCGGTCGTGCTGCGCCGGCGGTAGGCGAGCTTCTCGGCGCGCGCCTCCTTGTATTCCTCGGCGGTGATGTAGCGGTCGTCGAGCATGCGGCCGAGCACGTAGTCGCGCCGCCAGTAGGCGTCCTTCTCGTTGCGCACGATGTGGTAGCGGTTGGGCGCCTTGGGCAGCGCCGCGAGATAGGCCATCTCCGACAGGGTGAGCTCGCCCAGCGAGCGGTCGAAGTAGTTGAGCGCCGCCTGCGCCACGCCGTAGTTGCCGCTGCCGAGATAGATCTCGTTGAGATAGAGCTCGAGGATGCGCTCCTTGGAGAAGGTCTCCTCGATGCGGAAGGCGAGGATGGCCTCGCGGATCTTGCGCGACAGGGTGGCCTGGTTGGTCAGCAGGAAGTTCTTGGCGACCTGCTGGGTGATGCCCGAGGCGCCTTCCATGCGCCGGCCGGGATGGGTGAGGTTGGTGAAGGCGGCGCGGGCGATGCCCAGCACGTCGAGGCCGGGATGGGAGAAGAAGCGCTGGTCCTCGGCGGCGACGAAGGCCTGCAGCACGCGTTTGGGCATGGCGGCGACCGGCACGAACAGCCGCTTCTCGCGGGCATACTCGGCGAGCAGCTTGCCGTCGGCGGCATAGAGGCGCGTGGTGGTGGCCGGCTGGTAGTCGGCCAGGGTGCCGTGGTCGGGCAGGCCGTGGCTGAAATGCCAGAACAGGCCGGCGACCGTCGCCACGCCCACGATCATGCAGGCCAGGGCGAAGGCCAGCCCAATCTTCACGAGATTCAACACACGTTCCTTTTACAGGCCCCCCGAGGGTGCCGACAATCTGCGCCTTTTGTGGGGCGTTTTGGTGGAGACTGCCGCTCCCGGCGCAGACCGGGGCGGGCCGCGGTGGCGCGCCCCTCAGGAACCCGGCGGCTGTTGCTGTGACGGCTGTGGCGGAGGCGGAGGCGGAGCGTCCGGCGCGGGACGTGCGGCGGCAGCGGCCGCGGCCTCGCGTTCGCGCCGCGCCTGCTGCTCCTTCAGCACCCCGCGCGCCGCCGCGCGCACGCGCTCGACGCCTTCCGCATCGGTCTTGCTCAGGATCTCATCGGCGATGATGTTCATGCGCTGGCCGCGCGGCAGGTCGGGCCGCGCCGCCGCCTCCACCGCCGCCAGGTCCTTCTCCATCCGGCTCGACCCCGCCACCGGTGCATCCGCCTCCGGTGCATCGTCCTCGCCGCGCGCCGTCGCCACCAGCGCCTGCGCGAACTCCGTGTTCTCCTTCTGCGCCCGCGTCGCCGCCTCGACCCGACGCTCCAGATCGCGCTTCTCGATCGAGCGCCGACGCATGTCGAACAGCGCCGACCACGCCAGCGCATCGGCCGCCGACAGCTCGCCCGACGCAACCGCCGCGATCACCACCTGCTCCGCCTCGTCCACCCCCGCCATCGTGTCGGTGCGCGGCAGGTCGAGCTTCACCACCGCCCCGCGCGGCTGACCGCACACCATGCGGATCACGAACTTGGCCGCCGATTCGCTGCCCTTGTCCAACGCCTGTTGCAGCACTTCGCGCGCCTGCTCGTACAGCCCCTCCAGCATCGCCTCGCGCGCCAACGTGGTGTCGTTCTTGCGGCCCTCGGGCCGGCCGACACCGGCCGTGTTGCCCAGGCCAAAGCGTGTGTCCTTCTTCTTCATCGTCGCGATATGCGGTCGGCCATCGCGATTTGCCAGCGAACCGACGCATCTGACTCTCCCGCAGACGAATCTGACTCTCCGCCGACTCTCCCCGAGGGCCGATCGAACGGGCCTTCGATGCCGACGCCGTCGGCATCCGCCGCGTTCCGTCGACCAGACGCACCCCCGCGGCCGCTCGAAGCCCCGGCGGCGCCCGCCGTCCGAATAAATCGCCGTTATTTTCCGCCGCCGCGGAGGTCGAGCCCGGATCGAATCCGCCTTCGATGCCGACGGCATCTGCATCCGCCCGAATCCGTCGACCCGATTAGGCTCGCCCGAACCCCAGCGGCTATGGTCGCGCCATGGGCAAGTTCCTCACACCCTTGATAGACACCGAACCGACGGCGGCCACGCATCTCGGCGCATGGACTCCCGCGCCGCGTCGGTCGTTCCCGACGAGCGGCCGGCTGGCCTATTTCTATCCCGACACCGGGCCGCTCAGGCGCGAGCTCTACGTCAAGCACCTGGAATTCTTCAGGAACGGCGCGCAGCACCGCGAGCGCCTGATGATGGCCGCCAACCGTATCGGCAAGACCGAGGGCATCGGCGGCTACGAGACCACCTTGCACCTCACCGGCCTCTATCCGCACTGGTGGGAAGGCCATCGCTTCGACCGGCCGATCCGCGCCTGGGCCGTCGGCCGCACCGCGGCCACCACCCGCGACATCATCCAGGCCAAGCTGTGCGGCCCGGTGGCCTTCGAAGGCGGCAGGAAGCGCGTCGCCGGCAGCGGCCTGATCCCGGCCGACACGATCGGCGCCGTCTCCTGGCAGCGCGGCGTCGCCGACGCCGTCGACACCCTGCAGGTGCGCCACGCGTCGGGTGGCTTGTCGACGCTCGGCTTCAAGTCGTTCGAGCAGGGCCGCGGCGCCTTCGAGGGCACCGAGCGCGAGCTGATCTGGCTCGACGAGGAGCCGCCGATGGCGGTCTACGTCGAATGCCTGATCCGCACCATGACGGTCGGCGGCATCGTCATGCTGACCTTCACGCCGCTGCAGGGCATGACCGAACTCGTCCGCGCCTTCCTCGACGCCGAGCGACGAAGGCAGGCCGGAGAAAACGAGACATGACGCCCCAACCGGTCGGCGCAAGACGCCAACGAGGGCGGCGATGCTAGAAGACCTTGTGCACCCAGCCGTGCGGGTCCCTGGCGCGGCAGCGCTGGATGTCGATCAGGGCCGACTTCAGTTTCTCCGTGCGCTCGGCCGACTGGCCGTTGCCGATCACGAACTCGCCCTCGGCCGAACGGATCGTGCCGAGCGGCGTCAGCACCGCGGCGGTGCCGCAGGCGAAGGTCTCGCGCAGGCGGCCGCTCTTGGCGTCGGCCTTCCATTGCTCGTAGGCGTAGGGCTGCTCGCGCACCGTGATGCCCATGTCCTTGGCCAGCTCGAGGATCGAATCGCGGGTGATGCCGGGCAGGATGGTGCCGCCGAGCGGCGGCGTCTGCATCGAGCCGTCGTCGAACACGAAGAAGATGTTCATGCCGCCCAGTTCCTCGATCCACTTGCGCTCGACGGCGTCGAGGAACACGACCTGCTCGCAGCCGTGCTTGTAGGCGTCCATCTGCGCCATCAGGCTGGCGGCGTAATTGCCGCCGCACTTGGCCGCGCCGGTGCCGCCGGGCGCGGCGCGCGTGAGGTCGCGCTCGACCCACACCGAGACGGCGCTGTCCTTGGTCTTGAAGTAGGAGCCGACCGGCGAGGCAATGACGATGAAGAGATATTCCGACGACGGCTTGACGCCGAGGAACACCTCGTTGGCGATCATGAACGGCCGCAGATAGAGGCTGCCGTCGCCCTCGGGGATCCAGTCGCGGTCGAGCCGCACCAGCTGGTCGAGCGCCTCGACGAAGGTCTCCTCCGGCAGGCGCGGCATGGCGAGCCGGTCGGCCGACTGGTTGAAGCGCCGCGCGTTGGCCTCGGGCCGGAACATCACGGCGCCGCCCTCGGCGGTGCGGTAGGCCTTCAGCCCCTCGAAGATCTCCTGGCTGTAGTGCAGCACGGCCGACGCGGGATCCATCGAGATCGGGCCGCGCGGGCCGATCGTGGCATCGTGCCAGCCCCTGCCCTCGGTGTAGCGGATCGTGACCATGTGGTCGGTGAAGGCACGGCCGAAGCCGGGATCGCGCAGGATGGCGGCGCGCTTGTCGGGCGGCGTCGGTGCGGGATGGGCGACGCGCTCGAACGCGATCGGCGTGGTCTGGGCGAGCGGGCTGTCCGGCATGGCGTTCACTCCGTTTGGCGCGGCTTTTATCGGCTTTGCCGCGCCTTGTCAGCGGCGAGGTTAGGCCGGTTTCACCTCGGCGCCCAGCCAGTCGATGGCGGCCTGCACGCCGCCCTTGCCGTGCGGGATGTCGAGCGCCGACAGCGCCATTTCGACGGTGCCCAGCGTGCCGAGGATCATCGGCGCGTTGACGTGGCCCATGTGCGCGATGCGAAACGCCTTGCCCGACAGCTCGCCGATGCCGTGGCCGAGGATGACGCCGCACTGCTTGTTGCAGTAGTCGCGGATCGCCTCGGGATCGCGGCCGTTGACCAGCACGCAGGTCACCGAATCGGAGCGCTCGTCCGCCTCGGCGATGTTGAAGCCGATCGCCTGGCCCTCGGACCACACGCCGACGGCGCGGCGCACCGCCTCGGCCAGCAGGCGATGGCGGCGGAAGACGTTGTCGAGGCCCTCCTCGAACAGCATGTCGAGCGCCTGGCGCATGCCGAACAGCAGGTGCTCGGGCGGCGTGCCGGCGTATTTCTGATAGTGCTGGTCGCCCTCGCGGTCGGTCCAGTCCCAGTAGGGCGTGCGCAGGCCCGCCGTCTTGTGGATCTCGCGCGCGCGGTCGTTGGCGGCGACGAGGCCGAGGCCGGGCGGCGTCATCATGCCCTTCTGCGAGCCCGACATGGCGACGTCGACGCCCCACTCGTCCATCTTGAACGGCATGCAGCCGAGCGACGCGACGGCGTCGACCATCAGCAGCGCGTCGTGCTTGGCGGCGCGGATCGCCTGGCCGATCGCCTCGATGTCGTTCACCACCCCCGAGGCGGTGTCGATCTGGGCGACGAGGATCGCCTTGATGGTGCCGGAGCCGTTGGCCTTCTTGTCCGCCTTGAGGCGCGCCTCGAGCTCGGCCGGCCGCACGGCGCGGCGCATGTCGCCCTTCAGGATCTCGACCTCGCAGCCCATGCGGCGCGCGCTCTCGCCCCAGCCGATGGCGAAGCGGCCGCTCTCCAGCACCAGGATCCTGTCGCCCTTGCTGAGCACGTTGGTCAGCGAGGCTTCCCAGGCGCCGTGGCCGTTGGAGATGTAGAGGTAGGCGCGCCCCCTGGTGTGGAAGACCCGCGCCACGTCCCTGAGCAGACCGTCGGTCAGCGCGAGCAGCGGGCCCGAATAGATGTCGACCGCCGGCCGATGCATCGCCCGCAACACCTCGTCCGGCACCGTCGTCGGGCCGGGAATCGCCAGGAACTCACGTCCCGCACGCACGCTCATCGTCTCGTCTTTCCTTTCCGCGCGTCCCGCCATCCCGGCGGGCGCGGCCGGCACACTAGCACAGCCGAAAAGTGCGCGGATACGACGACACGGGGCTGCGGCTACATGAGCATCTCGCCGGCCATCAGGGCGAGAATCACGAATACCGCAAATACGATCAGGGCCAGCACGAACAGCCATTTGGCGATGGTGCGCGCGCCCGCGGCGATGCCGGTGAATCCGAAGACTCCGGCGATCACCGAGACGACGAGGAAGATCAGCGCCCATTTCAGCATCACCACCTCCCCGGCGTCGGCGGCGGCGGCGACGCGGATGCATCGCGGAACGTCCAGCGCCCCTCGACGTCGCGGCCGGCGACCGCATCGGAGACGGGCGACGACCGATGCGTATGAAGGGCTTGCAACGTGCTGGCCGCGATGCCCGTCACGACCAGGCCCGCCCCGAATGTTGCGAGAAGGATCAGCAGCAATCGCATGGGTTCGATGATGTGCTTTTCCGCCGAACGCGAGCCAGCGACCAAAAAGAGGCGAACGTCGAAAGGCTCGCGTGCGACCCGATATTGGTCACGCACCAACGCACGAGCGGCTGCTAGCGTTCCCGCGTGGGAAGGTTCGCAGGGGCGAGCCGCCGAACAATCGGAGGATGGAATGCGCCGACGCAATGTCGTGGCGACGTGGCTGGCTATTGTCTTCTCGCTGACATCAGTCCCGATAGAGGCGTTTGGCCAGGACGGCGCGGCAGCGGCGGCGGCGGGAGCTGCCAGTGCAGCGGCCGGTGCGGCCGCCGGTGCCGCGGCGGGCGCGGCAGCGGCGGCGGCGGGCGCAGCGGCGAGCGCCGCCAGTGCGGCAGCAGGCGCAGCAGCGGGTGCCACCGGCGCGGGCGGCGACAGTGGATCGACCGGCGGCGGATCGGCCGGCGACGGCTCGGCCGACGGTGCATCCGCCGGCAGTGGGTCGAGCGCCGCCTCCGCGGGCGCCTCGGCCGGCGCGGCGGCCGGCGACGCGGGCGGCGCAGACGCTTCGGGCGCGTCGGCCGCCGACGAAGGCAACGCCGGAAATTCAGTTGCGGCTTCGGCCGGCGAATCGGCGCTGATCCGCTTCATGGCCGGCATCCCCTCGCAGGATCCGCAGCCTTACGGTCCGGGAACCATGACCCGCGCCCAACTCGCCGCCGCGCTCTATCGCTCGGGCCACTACAAGGCCGCGAAGGAGCTGCTGTGCGACGAGCGCCCCAACTACGACGAGTTCAAGCGCGCCGGCACGCCCTGCCATCCCCGGCCACTGTGGGATGCGACAGCGGCTCCATCGCGCCGCGGCGCCGCGCCGACCCTCTTCGATCCCGCTCGTTACCGCAGCATGGCCGACTGCCTGACGGCAGCCCATGCCGCCGGCGTTTCGCTCGGCGTTTGCGGCGACCCGCGTCGCTAGCCATGGATGGCCCGGCTCATGCATCGCAGGGCGATAGCCGACACGCGCCGGAGCTGCATCGCCGCTTGCCCGTGCGAAGCGCCTTTGCTGAAAATTCGTCAGAACGTTGGGGAGTCCGCACAGCATGAGTATCATCACCCGTCGCGCCGCCCTCGCCGGCGCCACCGCCCTGCCCTTCATCGCCGGCGCCGCGCGCGCGCAGGGCAAGTTCCCGGACAGGCCGATCAAGCTGATCATCCCGTGGGCCGCCGGCGGCCCGGCCGACGGCGGCTTCCGCATCCTGGCCGAATCGGTCGGCGCCAGGTTCGGCCAGACCGTGGTGGTCGAGAACAAGGCCGGCGCCTCGGGCGTGCTCGGCGCGATCGCCCTGAAGGAGGCGAAGCCCGACGGCTACACCATTTCCCAGATGCACATGAGCGTGCTGCGCCAGCCGCTGCTCAACAAGTCGCTGCCCTACGACCCGATCGCCGATCTGACCTACATCCTGCAGATCACCGGCTTCGTGATGGGCGTGGTGGTGCGTCCCGACGCGCCCTGGAAGACGCTGCCCGAGCTGCTGGCCTACGCCAAGGCCAACCCGGGCAAGCTCAACTGGGGCACGCTGGGCATCGGCTCGACGCAGCATCTCGCGATGGAGCGGGTCGGCCTCGCCCAGGGCGGGCTGAGCTGGACGCACGCGCCCTATCGCGGCACCGCCGACACCTTGCGCGCGCTGATGGGCGGCGAGATCGACTTCGCCTCCGAATCGTCGGGCTGGGCGCCGCTGGTGCAGTCGGGCAAGCTGCGCCTGCTTGCGGTCTTCACCGGCACGCGCGCCAAGCGCTTCCCCGACGTGCCGACGGTGAAGGAACTCGGCATCGACGTCGTGGTCGAGAGCCCGGGCGGCCTGATCGGACCCAAGGCCATGGATGCGGCCGTCGTGAAGACCCTGGCCGATGCCTTCCGCACGGCAGCCCAGGAACCGCGGCACATCGAGTTCCTCGAGAGGCTCGACCAGCCGCTGATCCTGCTCGACGGGCCGGCCTATCGTGCCGCCATGGTGAAGACGCTCGAGGAGGAGCGCGCGCTGCTCGCCCGTCTCAATCTTCTTCCTTCATAAAAAATCATGGATTTATCGCCACTTGCGTCTTATTCTTAATCCATCAGACAAGAAACGGTGGTGGCTATGAACCCTCTCTCCTATCTCAAGTCCAGGCTCGGGCGAGCGTCCGGGCTTGCCCCCGGCAGCGTCTTCGCGCTCGGCGATTCGAGCCGCGCGCCCGATTCCGATTCGCTCTGGCGGGTCTGTCACATCCGCGACTTCGTCGGCATCCCGCATGCCAGCATCGAGCAGATGGCGACCGGCGCGACCAAGACGATCGCCGTCTCGGCACTCATCGAGGACCGCAGCTTCCAGGTCGTGCGTCAGGCGGCGTAGCGGCTGCCGCTCAGCCCTTTCCACAGCGCCTGCGGCCCGGCCTTGGCATAGGCCGCGCCGATCTTCTCGCCCCAGTGGGTCTCGCTGCCGAAGTCGCGGCGCCACACCCAGAGCCGGCGCGTGTAGTGGTGCAGCACGTGCTCGTGGGTGAAGCCCATGGCGCCCATCGACTGGTGCGAGATGGCGGCGATGCGCTGGGCGAACTCCGACGCCTGGGTCTTGGCCGCCGCGATCGAGAAGCTGCCGCCGGCCTCGAGGCCGCCCTCGTCGGCGTCGCGCGCCGCGGCCTCGGCCGAGGCGATGGTGGCGGCGACGCAACTCGCCAGCTCCGCCAGCATGTGCTGGATCGCCTGGAAGGTCGAGATCGGCCGCCCGAACTGCGCGCGCTGCTTGGAATACTCGACCGCCGTCGCCAGCACCCTGTCCGCCGCGCCCGCCATCTGCATGGCGCGGGTCAGAGCCGCCAGCTCGTAGGCGCGCGCGGCGTCGACCGGCGAGGCGCCGCTGAACTCGGTCGGCGCGCCGTCGAAGGTCACCGTGCCATAGGGTTCGCCGGCATGGCTCGGCGCGTCGTCGATGCGCGCGTTGCCGGCGGCGATCACCGCGAGCGTGCCGCCCGACACCGTGACGAAGCGATCGGCGACCGACGCAAACGGCACGCGCTCGACCTTGCCCGTCACGCGGCCACCGTTCAGCGACAGGTTGCCGAGGGCCAATGTCAGCGGCCCGGCCTTGGGCTCGCCACCGGCCGCGGCGAGCATCAGATTGCCGAGCGCGGTCTCGGCGAGCGGCACCGGCACGGCATGCGAGCCTGCCAGCCGCATCAGCGACAGCATGTCGACGAGCGTGCCGCCGACCCCGCCTCTGTCCTCGGGGACGGCGATCAGGGGCAGGCCCATCTCCTCGATCTCCTTCCAGAGATCGGCCGGCCACACGCCCTTCTCCACGCCGTTCACCACCTCGCGCCCGCACTTCTCGGTGAAGAAGCGGTCGGCAGTCTCCAGCAGCATGTCGCGCGTCTCGCGGTCCATCGTTCGTCTCCTCGCTCAGCGCAGGCCGAGGCCGCGCGCGACGATGCCGCGCAGGACCTGGGTGGTGCCGCCCTGGATGGTGTAGCTCGGCGCCATCATGGTGGCGTACTGCGCGACGTCGAGGAAATCGGCGAGATCCTCCTCGGTCGTGGCGTCCGATTCGGCGATGGCGCGCGCCACCTCGGGCAGGTCCTGCTGGTAGATCGTGCCGAGATCCTTGACCAGCGCCGCCTCGATGGCGGGCGACTTGCCGCCCTGCATCATGCCGGCGACCGCCACCGACATCTGCCGCAGGGTCCAGAGGCGCGCGATGAGGCGCCCGAGCACGGACGAGGCGCGCCGGGCCGGCTGGCGGCCGAGCACGCGCACGAGTTCGCGCAACACGTAGAAGTTCTGCATGAAGCGCTCCGGCCCCGAACGCTCGAAGGCGAGCTCGCTGGTCACCTGCAGCCAGCCGTCGCCCTCGTTGCCGATCAGGCAGCTCTCCGGGATGAAGGCGTCGTTGAAGGTCACCTCGTTCCAGTCGTGGCGCCCGGCGAGGTTGATGATCGGCCGGATCGTGATGCCCGGCGTCTTGAGATCGACCAGCAACTGGCTCAGGCCCTTGTGGCGGTCGCCATGCTGGCCCGAGGTGCGCACCAGCGTGATGCAGTAGTGGTTCTTGTGCGCGCCCGAGGTCCAGACCTTGGTGCCGTTGACCCGGAAGCCGCCCGGCACCGGCTCGGCGCGCGTGCGCACCGAGGCGAGGTCCGAGCCCGAATCGGGTTCGCTCATGCCGATCGAGAAGTAGCACTCGCCCTTGACGATGCGCGGCAGGATCGCCTGACGCTGCTCCTCGCTGCCGAAGCGCAGCAGCAGCGGACCGGACTGGCGGTCCGCCACCCAGTGGGCGCCGGCGGGCGCGCCGTTGCCGAGCAACTCCTCGGTCACGACGTAGCGCTCGAGGAAGCTGCGCTCGGCGCCGCCATACTGCCGGGGCCAGGTGATGCCGATCCAGCCCCTGGCGCCCAGCGCCTTGCTGAACTCGGGCGAGCGCGTGTTCCAGCTCGGGAAGCGGTCCTCGCTGGCGACGCCGGGCAGCGTCTTCTCGAGGAACGCGCGGACCTCGCCGCGCAACGCCTCGGCTTCCGGCGGCAGATGGAAGGGCGGGAATTCCAGCTTGGGGACGGACATCGTTCTCTCGGGTTGGATGCTTCCTCTCTGTCGGCTAATTCTAGCGCGCGCAACATCGCCGTTTCGAGAGTCGAAGATGCCCCGCCGCCCGCCCCGCCTGCCGCCTCTACTGGCGGAATTCGACGACGACGAGCGCGAGGCCGTTCTGGCCGCCAACCGCGCCTTCTACAAGGCCTTCAACGATCGCGACGCCGACGCCATGGAGCGCATCTGGGCGCCGAGCGGAGCCATGGTGTGCCTGCATCCGGGGCAGGCGCCGCTGCACGAACGCGCCGAGATCATGGCGAGCTGGCGCGGCATCCTGCGCCATCCCGATGCGCCGCGCGTGCGCTGCAGCGACGAATGGACGATGGGCCGCGGCGGCCTCGCTCTCGTCGTGTGCCGCGAGATCCTGCCGACCGTGCAGCTCATGGCGACCAACAGCTTCGTGCGCCTGAGCGACGGCTGGCACCTGGTCGGCCACCACTCGGGCCCGGTGCCCTCGGTGGAGCGCCCGCGCACCGCGACCGCCGCGCCCCCGGCCCAGCCGGTGCGCGATCGCCGCAAGCTGCACTAACGCGACAGCGGACCGCCGGAACGCAGCAGCGGCTGCAGGATCGAGAGTGGGATGCCGACCGAATAGGGGCCCGCCGCGTAGGGTCCGACCTCGTACTGGTTGAAGATCAGCTCGAGCCGGCCGGCACGCCAGCAATAGCGGTCGGGCTCGGCCAGCAGCTTGGCGAGATTGTCTCGCTCGAGGGCCTCGGGAAAACCGGGCTTGTCGACGAACTGCGCCTTGAGATCGGCACCAGCCAGCCGGATCATCTCGTCGAGCCAGGCGCCATCCATCACGCCGTCGGGTCCGACGGCCTCGCCGCTGCGCAGGTCGACCAACGTACAGTCGGTTGCGCCGTAGCCGTGCGCTCCGCCGGAGAAGCCATAGAAGCCGGTGACGACCGTGACGGCATGAGGCGACGGACGCACCACCTCGAAACTCTGCTCGTAGGTCCATTGCTGCTCGCGGTCGACGCCGGCATCGGCCTTCGGCGTGGCCTCGGCGGCCGCCTTGCGCGCCCTGTCGGCGAAACGCGCGTTGACCGCGGCAAAATTGGCCGACGCGCCATCGAACCGCGGATAGGCGATGTCGTAGGACCAGGCCACCTGGCCCAGCCTGCCCGCCTCGTGGAGCGCCAGCTCGGCGATGAAGGGATAACCGCCCTCGGCGAACGCTCTCAGGTTGGCGATGCGCGCACCGTAGCGATTCTTGAGGCAGACCGCGATGCCATCGGTGTCGTGCGCACAGGCGTCGTTGCGCGCCGCGATCCAGCGCAGTTGATCCTGCCGCAGATGATCTCTCGCGGCGCCGTTCAACCTGCCGCCAAGCGCGGCATAGGCGGCGGCAAGGTCGCGGTCGGCACGGCCGAGCGCGGCATCCTCGCAGATCGCGCGCTCGACCGCGGTCGATGCCCTGGCGCAGTCGAAGCTCGGTCCCTGCCGGGCGAATGCCGGGAAGGACAGCAGCATCGCGAACGCCACCAGTGCGATCTTCACGCGCGCCTCCACGCCTTGAGGCGGCGCACCGCCTCCTCCATCTCCGCCGTCGAGCCGGCGAAGGAGATGCGCAAGGTGCCGGCTCCACGGGCGCGATCGAAATCGACGCCGGGCGTCGTCGCCACGCCCGCCTCCTGCAGCATGCGCTTGCAGAACTCCCGACTGTCGTTGGTCAGATGCGCGACGTCGGCATAGAGATAGAAGGCGCCCTCGGCCGGCGCGAAGGTCGGGAATCCGGCGGCCGGCAGCCTGGCCAGCAGCAGGTCGCGATTGGCACGATAGCGCCGGACGTGGCCGTCGAGTTCGTCGCGGCACTCGAACGCCGCCAGTGCCGCGTGCTGACTGAGGGTCGGCACGGAGATGAAGAAGTTCTGCGCGAGCCGCTCGATCGGCCGCACCAGGTCCGGCGGCACGACCAGCCAGCCGACTCGCCAACCGGTCATCGAGAAGTACTTGGAGAAGCTGTTGACCACGATGGCCGTCTCGGAGACTTCCGCTGCCGACACCGTGTCGCCCCCGTAGACGATGCCGTGATAGATCTCGTCCGAGATCAGCCGCACGCCGTTGTCGTCGCACCACGCCGCCAGCGCCTTCATCTCGGCGTGGTTCACCATGGTGCCGGTCGGGTTGGACGGGCTGGCGACGATCAGGCCGTCGAGGCGGCCGGCCTTCTTCAAGGCCTCGACCGTCGGCTGGAAGCGGTCGGCCGCCGAGGTCGGCAGGTCCACCGCCTCGAGATTGAGCGCGGCGAGGATGTTGCGATAGGCGGGGTAGCCGGGCGCCGCCAGGGCGACACGATCACCCGCGTCGAAGCTCGCGAGGAAGGCGAGCGGAAAGCCGCCGGACGACCCGGTCGTCACGATCACGCGCTCGGGCGAGACGTCGGTGCCATAGGCTTCGCGATAGTGCCGCGCGATGCGCTCGCGCAGCGCCGGAACGCCGAGGGCGGCGACGTAGCCGATCCGGTCGGCGTCGAGCGCCACATGCGCCGCCGCGAGCGCTCCCTTCGGTGCCGGCGTGCTCGGCTGGCCGACCTCGAGATGGATGACCGTGTCGCCCGTCGCCTCCTTGGCGGCGGCCGCGGCCATCACGTCCATGACGATGAATGGATCGACGGCGCCGGCGCGGCGCGACAGCTTGGGTGGCACGGATGATCGCCCCTTCAGCGCGAATCGACGATCAACGCCAGGCCCGACCCGGCGGGATCGATGCCGCTGTTGCACGACACGGCGCCCGAGCGAATGCCTTCGGGACAAGCCATCGCATTGACCCAGCCGCCCTGCCCGCGGCGCGACACGAGGGCCGCCCCCACCGGTTGGTCGTTCTGCAGGGCCAGCCGCGCGACGGCACCGGTCGCATAGGCGGCGGCCGGCGAGCCGCCGCCGGCACCGGCGAACTTGAACTCGCCGTTCTGCGGATTGCCGACGACGACCGGGCTCACGGCGGCCGCATCCGGCGTCGGTGCACCGAGCAGAATGCCCGTGCCCGGCACCATGATGCGCGCACCGAAGAGCTGCCCCATGGAGAAGGCGCAAGCCGCGGCGCCGCCCCCGGTATCGACCGCCGCCAGGCCGGCGATGCCGCCGGAGTTCGTCGGAACGGCCGTCGAAGGCGCGGGCTCTCCATTCCAACCGGCGAGCGCTCTGGCACCCGCCAACGGTGCCGGTGCGACATACACCTTGTAGCCGCGGTAGTCCTGCGCCGGCGGGGCACCGGAAATCGGCACGCTGCTGCGCAGGGTCTCGATGGGCAGGTTGCCACCGATCCGCGAGACCTGATCCGACAGGAACCTGGCAAAGGTACCGCTGAAGAAATCGGCGCCGCCACGCTGGCGGATGACACCGAGCGTCGCCGCCAGATCGAGCGGCGCCCAGTTGTCGCCTTCGGCGAGCAAGCCGCCCGAACGGCGGCTGAAGTAGCGGACCGCCTCGGGATCGGCCGCGAGCGTCGCGCCGCCGGCCTGCAGATCGCGCGCGAGCGCCCGCGACACCGGCACACCGAGGCGCGCCAGCCGTTCGGCCGGCGCGACCGCCTGTTCCCAGCGCGCCTGACCGTGTCTGACGTGCATGAGCGTGACGGCACGAACGCCGACCGGCACCGTGAACGAGGTGCCATGCACCGGACCCGGAGCCGGCGTCGGCGCGAACGCGAAAACCTCGCCCGCGCGCGTCCTCGCATTGTGGACGATGCACGCACCCGACGCGCCGAGACTCGCGGCCGAAGGCAGCGTGACGGCCATGGCGAAATACATGGCCACCGCTGCATCGACGGCATTGCCACCGCCCAGCAGGATCTCCCGCCCGACCTCGGCGGCGCGACTCTCGTCGGCCGACACGGCGGCGAACCGCGTCCCTCCGCGGAGCAGCGCGCTCAAGCCGGCCTGATTGGGTGCCAGGTAGGCCGGATTGGTACGATACTCGCGGTCGGCGCTGCCGTCACCCGAGCACGACGACACCAAAATCGCCGCAATCAGGGCAAAGCTGTGCAATTGACGCCGCGGCCGCGCGTTTCTAGCTTGGCCGTAACCCGTGACGCCCGTGTTCCGACGCATCATCATCCTCACCTGTCTCGTGCTCGCGGCGCTGACTCCGCTTCGTGCCGCGACGGCGCAACAAGGTCAACGCCTCAGCCTGATCCGCGACGCCGAGATCGAGAGCACGCTCCGCATCTTCGTGACGCCGATCTGGCGCGCCGCCGGTCTCGATCCCGCGGCACTCGAGATCATGATCGTCCAGGACGGTGCACTCAACGCCTTCGTCGCTGCCGGTCAAAGGATCTTTCTCAACACCGGATTGCTGATGCGCACCGAGCGCCCCAACCAGCTGATCGGCGTGCTGGCTCACGAGACCGGCCACGTCGCCGGCGGCCACCTCGCACGCCTGCAGGAGGAACTGCGCGACCTCAGCACGCTGCAAATCATCGAAGCGATCCTCAGCGCCGGCGCAATGGCGGGCAGTGCCGTTTCCGGCGGCAGCGGCACCTCGCGGCCCGGGCCGACGGGACCCGGCAGCGCGCAGGCGCCGGGCTCGCTGCTCTCCTTCCTCAAATACACGCAAACCCAGGAAAACGCCGCGGACCAGGCCGCCATCACCTATCTCGAGCGCACGCAGCAGTCGCCCAAGGGGACGGTCGAGTTCCTGCGCGTCCTGCTGCAGCAGGAGCGCATGATGATCGGCCGCCGCAATCCCTATCTCAGCACCCACCCGCTCACCCCCGAACGCATCGATGCGTTCGAGGCGGCGGCGGCACGTTCGCCCTACGCCAACACCCCCGACAGCCCGCGATTTCTCGAGCTGCACCAGCGCATGATCGCAAAGCTGTGGGGCTTCATCTCGCCCGGCGCCGCATTGCAGCGGTACAGCGAGGGCGATCGCTCGGTGCCAGCCCGATATGCGCGCGCCATCGCCCTCTACCGCCAGGGCGCCCTCGGCTCGGCGCTGCTGACCATCGACGGCCTGCTCAAGGAGCACCCCAACGATCCCTATTTCCACGAGCTGCGCGGCCAGATGCTGTTCGAGAACGGCCGTGCCGCCGAGGCTATCCCCTCCTATCGCCGGGCCGTCCAACTTCTGCCACAGATCGGCATCGTCAAGATCGATCTGGCGCGCGCTCTGCTCGAAACGAATCGCCCCGAGAACGACCGGGAAGCGGTGCGCAACCTGGAGCTGGCCGCCACGCAGTCGGAATCCAACAGCTTCGAGCTGTGGCGCCTCATGGCATCCGGGTACTCCCGGCTCAACAACCCGGGCATGACGTCGTTGGCCCGCGCGGAAATGGCCGTCATCCGTGGTCAGCGCAGCGAGGCGCAGGTTCACGCCGCCGCCGCCGAGCGCCAGCTGCAACCCGGCACTCCCGCCTGGCATCGTGCCCAGGATCTCAAGGCATACATCAACTCGAGGCCACGCAAGAACTGACGCCTCACCGGAGACTATCGATGCGATTTCCCCTTCTGATTCTCTGCGCGGTCCTGATCGTCGCCGGCGCCTTCGTCGCATTTCGAACCGGCGTGCCGCCCACGGCCGCGGCATCTCTATCGCCTTCGGACAAGACGACATTCGGCAAGAGCGTGCGCGACTACCTGCTCGCCAATCCGGAAGTGCTGGTCGAAGCGATGCAGGAACTCGAGCGCAAGCAGGACAGCCAGCGCGACGCGGTCGCCCAGAGGGCGATCCGGACCCATCAGGAGGCGCTGTTGCGGGACCCGGACAGTCCCGTGGCCGGCAATCCCGACGGCGACGTCACCGTGGTCGAGTTCAACGACTATCAGTGCCCCTATTGCAAACGCGCCCATACCGCGGTGAAAGCGGTGCTCGCGACCGATCCGAAGGTAAGGCTGGTCCTCAAGGACCTGCCCATCCTGGGCGAGCCGTCGCGCATCGCCGCCCTGGCGGCCCTTGCCGCGCGCAAGCAGGGCAAGCACGGCGAGATGCACGACGCCCTGCTCGGGTTCAACGGCAAACTCGACCGCGAACGCATATTCGAGATCGCCGGATCGGTCGGGCTCGACGTGCCCAAGCTTCAGGAGGACATGGAGGATCCGAAACTCCGCGAGATCATCGAGCGCAACGCCGCTCTAGCCTCCGAACTCGGCGTTCGCGGTACACCTGCCTTCGTCGTCGGCGGTCACTTCGTTCCCGGCGCCGTCGACGCCGATACGCTGCGTCAACTGATCGCGGAAGCGCGTCGCAAGGGGTAGTGCGTGCCGGCGATCAGCGCGTCAGTTTCGCCGACACGCCGAGCACGTCGATCAGGTCTGGACCCGGCGTCGCAAGATAGGAGACGCGGTCGAGACCGAAAGGCGGGTCGGGCCGCGCTTCGACGACCAATGTGCCGCCGAGCTCGATGAAACGAGCCACCGTGTCCAGCAACCTGGTCATGTCCTCCGTAATGAGCACTCCCGCCGGCTGGAAGCGGCGCACCTCGCGGGCTGCTTCCGCGCGCATGGCCGCCACGGGCTGGCCGGTCGTGCTCGCCGCCGCGCGAAGAGCGCGGTCTAGCAGGCTTCGGTCGGCCAGGGTCAGACGCGCCGTTCCGAGTGCCGCCTGCGAGCGGTAGACCAGAGCCATGTCTCCCTCGTCCACGGCTCGCCAGAAGGCTTCGTCGGCATCCACGACCTTCAAGGACAGGTCGACCTCGCCGAGATCGCGTCCGATCAGGGCGCATCGATCGACGGACAATTCCCCCTTGTTGCGATCCTCGATGGCGGAACATTCGAGTTCCAGCCGCAGCTCCTCGAGTCCCATCGCCTCCATGATCATCCGCAATTGGAGCGTCTCGGCGCCGTGCAACGGTGGCGCCATCGAGAAGCCGGTAATGCGCGAGCGCGCGCGCGTGATGCCGGGCGCCTCGCGGACCATCTCGTACCCGATCCGATCGAGCGAGAGTCCGTACTGTTTGAGCAATGCCCCGTCGAATCCACTGGCGTCGAACGCCTCCAGGTCGAGACGCCCCGTGGGGACGCCCGGTTCCCAATCCGGCGAGGACAGAGAGGAGAGGATGCGCCGCAGACCGATTCCTTTCGCATCGATGCTGGCCAACGCGAACCCCGGTTCCTTCGCTCCCCTCTCCCCGATTTCGAAGCGGGTCAACGCGAGCGAGCCGACGTCGCCTCGCGACACATCGTGCAGAACGAACGACTCGATCCGCACGGTGTTGTGGCTGCCCGGCCCGGTGAAGGCGACGCCCTGCTCTTCGAAGCGGCTCAAGGTCAGTGCTTGCAAGACCCGCGCGCCGAGCGCCACGACCCGATTCGGCCCAGGGCCGACATCGTCGTCATACGCTGCAAGTTCGAAGCCCTCGAGCCGCAGCAGATCGACGCTCCACGTCGAACCGTCCTCCGAGACGACTACCAACGCGTCAATCTCTATGCTGCCGGCCGTCAAAGGATCGCCCAGCCGCCAGCCCGAAAGCGGCGTGCGGCCGCGTAGCAACTCATCGAACGGCCAAGCAAGACCCGAGGCGCGCCAGCGGCCTATGGAGATGTCACCCACGCGCCTCGACCTGAGGTCGGTGAGGACGAGGCTGCGGGACAGCAATCCGACCTCGACCGAGCCGACCCGTGTCTTGCCGTCAGCCTCGATTTCCGCCTTTACACGGTCGGCGGCGTGCCGCTCTGCCAGCGGCACGACGACCACGGCAGCCACCGCCAACAGGGCCAACAGGAGGCCGGCGTAGAGGACCTTTCTCATGACTCCGCGTCGGGTTGCCGCGACGGCTGCGCCGCATCGAAGGCGGGCAATTTCACGCAGGCGTCGTAGATGCGCTGAATGGTGGGAAATCGCGTCATGTCGACCTTGTAGCGCCCGGCATTGAAGACCTGGGGAACGAGACAGAGATCCGCCATGGTCGGCTGATCGCCATGGCTGAAGATGCCGGTTTTGGGATCCTCGGCGATCGAGGCTTCGTAGGCCTCGAAGCCGGTCTCGATCCAGTGCCTCGCCCAGGCGAAGACACCGTCGTCGGTCTGACCGAAATGCCGGCGCAGATAGCCCAGTACCCTGAGATTCTGCACCGGATGGATTTCCGCCGCCACGATCATCGACAACGACCGTACCCGGGCACGGTCAACGGGGTTGAACGGCAGAAGGGGCGGCTGCGGGCAGATCTCCTCAAGATACTCGATGATGGCGAGCGACTGACCAAGCGCCTGCCCGTTGTCGAGGATCAGCGCCGGCAATAATTTCTGCGGATTGATCGCAGCGAAGTCGGGTGACAGGTGCTCGGCCTTGCGCAAGTGCCGAAACTCGTGCTCGACCGCGATCCCCTTAAAGTTGAGTGCGATGCGCACTCGGTACGCGGCGGACGACCTGAAGTAACCGATTAGCTTCATCCCGCCCCTCTCCGGTGGCTTCAAATGACAAAGTCTGCTTCGCTGACGGCAGCTTCGCACAAAGACTTGCACGAAAGGCGAATCCTTTGCCGAACCATGCTGTTGTTGCGCCGTCGCGCCCCTCCTAGCCTGTCTCCCCTACGACCGAAAGGGTCAAGGAGGAAGAAGAGATGAGAATCGCGCACGCCTTTGGCGCCATCGTGGCCGCCGCCGCCGGCCTGCTGCTGTCGTCCGGCACACAGGCGTCCGACGCCCTCGTCAGTACGGACTGGCTCGAGAAGAACCTCAACAACCCACAAGTGCGGGTGATCGAGGTCAGCGTCAACCCCGGCGTCTACGAGCGCGGCCATATCCCCGGCGCAAGCAACCTCGTGTGGCATACAGATCTCGCCGATCGTGTACGCCGCGACATCGTCTCCAGGGACGACCTGCAGAAGCGGCTGCGCCAGGCGGGCGTCAGCACCGGCAATACCATCGTGCTCTATGGCGACACCAACAACTGGTTTGCTGCGTGGGGGGCCTGGGTATTCGACATCTATGGCATTCCCAACGTGAAGCTGCTCGACGGCGGCCGGCGGAAGTGGGAAGCCGAGAAGCGGCCTCTGTCCTCGCAGGTCGCGCAGAAGCCGGCCGGCAGCATCGCACTGGCCGACGCCAGCCCGGCGCTGCGCGCCCGCCTTACCGACGTTCTCGCCGCGGCGGAGAAGAAGTCGAATGCCAGGCTGATCGATATCCGATCGCCGGACGAGTTCAACGGCAAGGTGATCGCGCCGGCCGGCATCCAGGAACTGGCGATCCGAGCTGGCCACGTACCGGGCGCCGTCAACGTGCCGTGGGGCGAGGCGGTCGCTGCGGACGGTACCTTCAAGTCGGCCCACGAACTCAAGGCGCTTTACGCCGGCAAGGGCATCGACGGGACCGCGCCGATCATCACCTACTGCCGCATCGGCGAGCGATCGAGCCATACCTGGTTCGCGCTGACCAAGATCCTCGGCTACCAGGTGAAGAACTACGACGGCTCGTGGACCGAGTACGGCAACGCCGTCGGCGTGCCGATCGTCAACGTCGCCGGCACCGTCTGGACCGGCAAGTAGCCTACCCCTACGGGGCGGGCGAGAATGAGGCGCGCGGGCAGCCGCGCGCCTTCGTTCATCCAGTCTTTCGAACCGCATGTCCGTGTCGTCTTCCGCCACCCCTGGCGCCGTGTCCCGTCCCCTGGTGGGCGCTCTCGTCGCGGCGTTCTTCTTCGCTTGCGTCCTGGCGCTGCCGCCAAGCGACCCACTCGGCCGCTCACTGCCGCTCTCGATGCTGCTCGGCGGCGCCTTCGGCGTGGTCCTCCAGCGTTCCCGCTTCTGCTTCTTCTGCAATGCGCGAGACTTCCTCGAGCGACGCGATCCGCGCGGCCTGCTCGGCATCGTCGCCGCACTCGCCGTCGGCCTGCTCGGCACCTACGCGGTGATCGGAGGCTGGCTGCCGCAACCCGCCCCGGGCCGCCTGCCACCCGACGCGCATATCGGCCCAGTGTCATGGGTTCTGGCGACGGGCGCCTTCGTCTTCGGTATTGGCATGACGGTGTCGGGCTCCTGCATCAGCGCACATCTCTATCGGCTGGGTGAAGGCTCGCCGACGGCGCCGTTCGCCCTGCTCGGCGCCGCGCTCGGCTTCGTCCTGGGCTTTCTTTCCTGGAACTGGCTCTATCTCGGGACGATCCAGGAATCGCCGGTGCCGTGGCTGCCGCACTGGCTGGGCTATGGCGGTTCGCTGGCACTGCAGCTTGCGGCGCTGGGCGTGCTTGCGCTCCTGCTGATGCGCCACCGGCCGCCGTCCGACGTACCGCCGGCGTCGTCCATCGAGGCCGTGCTGCACCGCCGCTGGCCGGCGGTCCTCGGCGGCGTCCTGGTCGGTACGCTCGCCACCGTCGCCTACTTGCGGGTGGGGCCACTCGGCGTGACGGCAGAGTTGGGCTCGTGGTCGCGCACGACCGCCAACACCGCAGGCCTGTTGCCGGCTCGACTGGAGGGGCTCGACACATTCGCCGGCTGCGCCACGGCACTCAAGGAGACGCTGCTGTCGCGCAACGGCGTGTTCGTCGCAGGGCTCGTGCTGGCGGCCTTCGCGTCGGCCCTCGTCGCCGGCGACTTCAAGCCGCGCCTGCCGACGGCGCGGGAGGTCACGCGCGCCATCGCTGGCGGCATCCTGCTCGGCTGGGGGGCCATGGTGTCGCTTGGCTGCACGGTCGGCGTGCTGCTGTCGGGCGTCATGGCCGGCGCAGTCTCGGGCTGGGTTTTCGCGCTGTTCTGTTTCGCCGGTGTCTGGCTGTCTTTGAAGGCGTGCGGGTGGAATCCTCAAGTCGGCAGCGCGTAGCGCACCACCTTCTGGTCGATCGCCCCGAAGATCGAACGGTTCTGGCGATCCAGCATCTCTATGCGGACACGGTCACCGAATTTCATGAATGGCGTGACAGGCTTGCCCGTTTCGATCGTCTCGCGCACACGCCGCTCGGCTATGCATGAACAACCTACTCCCGCTTCCCGATTGGCAACGGTGCCCGAGCCGACAATGGTGCCTGCCTCGAGATGTCGCGTCCTCGCCGCATGGGCGATCAGCTGGCCGAAGTCGAACGTGAGGTCGGTTGCGGCGCTCGGGTGGCCGAACTCCTTGCCGTTCAAGGTCGAGATCAGCGGCAGGTCGAGTCTGGCGCCGTCCCAGGCGTCGCCCAGTTCGTCGGGCGTGACCGCGACGGGCGCGAAGGCCGTCGCCGGCTTGCCATGGAAGAAGCCGAAGCCCTTGGCGAGCTCGGCGACGATGACGTTGCGCAGCGACACGTCGTTCAAGATCGTCACCAGCTTGATGTGGCGACGCGCTGCCTCCGGCGTGATGCCCATCGGCACGTCGTCGACGACGACGCCGATCTCGCCCTCGAAGTCGATGCCGTGTGCCTCGTCGACCGCCTCGATCTCGTCGTTGGGGCCGATGAAGGAGTCCGATCCGCCCTGGTACATAAGGGGGTCGGTCCAGAAACTCGGCGGCATCTCCACGCCACGCGCCTTGCGGACTAGCTCGACATGAACAACGTAAGCCGAACCGTCCGCCCACTGATAGGCCCGCGGCAACGGCGCGGCCAGAGCCGTGGTATCGAGATCGAAAGAGCCCGGCGCCCCGTCGTCACGTAGCCGGTCCGCCAATTCGGAGAGCCTGGGTGCAATGTTCACCCAATCGTCCAACGCCTTCTGCAGCGTGGCCGCGACGCTGGTCGCCCGGACCGCGCGCTTGAGATCGCGGTCGACGACAATCAGTGTGCCGTCGCGACCGCCTTCCTTGAGTGATCCGAGCTTCATTACTCCGCCGCCTGCTTGATTTCCGTCGGTCGCCACGACTTCACGTAGCCTTCGAACTCCACGCCTGCCGGCATGTCGGCAATGTCGACTGCGTCACGCGTATCGATCATCACCGCCACCTCGTCGGTCTCCGTCTTGCCGCCCTTGGTGGCAGCGTTGAAGGCCTTGGGATGCGGCCCGTGCGTGAAGCCGGTGGGATGCACCGTCATCATGCCCGGATGGATGTTGTCACGACTGAAGAAGCTGCCCCTGTGGTAGAAGATCACTTCCTCGTAGTCGTCGTTGTTGTGGAAGAACGGCAGGCGCAGCGCCTCGGGGTCACTCTCCAGCGGCCGCGGCACGAAGGTGCAAACAACGAACCGGCCGGCCACGAAGGTGGTGTGCGCCGACGGCGGCAAGTGAAAGCGATGACTCATCAGCGGGCGGATGTCGCGCCAGTTGATGCGCACGACGCTGAGATCGCCGTGCCAGCCTACCGCATCAAGAGGATTGAACGGGTAAGTGACGGTCGAAAGCTGATTGCGCCGCTTCACCGACACCTTCCAGGTGCGTTCGTCCTGCTGAGCCCGGAAAGCATCGTCGACGACCGGCGTGTCGAGCATCGCCGGATCGAAGATGGCGTGCCGACCCACCAGTCCCTTATCAGGCAAGGTGAAGCTGTCGTTGGTCGCCTCGATCATCAGAGACGACGTCGGCTTGGACGGCGCAAGCCGCCACATCGTGCCGCGTGGAATGATGAGATAGTCGCCCTCGCAGTAGATCAGCCGACCGTAGTCGCAGAACAGCTCGCCCTCCCCTTCGTGAACGAACAGCAACTGGTCGCCGTCGCTGTTGCGGACCAGCTCGGACATCGGCCGCTCGAGCCGCCATATCCGCATCTGCAGGTGCGCATTGGTCATCACCAACTCGGCATCCCAAGGGTTGTCCCTTGAAGTGGCGAGCTTGTTGAGGTCGAGCGCACGCGGCCGGATCGGCCCGTCGAACTCGATCCAGTCGGTCGGCTTGTGCTTGTGATGAAATTGCGCCGACGGGCCGAAAAAGCCCTCCTTGCTGATCTCGCGCTCGTAGGTTTCCGCCGGCAGCCGTACATGGGCTTGGCGCGAGGCCGTGCCCTCGACCTGGCGCAGCGGTATCCAGTTCCTCGCCATGGTTCCCTCCTAGTTGGTCTTATCCTGCAGGACGCCGCGACGGATCTGGTCGAGCTCGATCGATTCGAACAACGCCTTGAAGTTGCCCTCGCCGAAACCCTCGTTGCCGCGGCGCTGGATGATCTCGAAGAAGATGGGACCGATCACGGTCTGGGTGAAGATCTGCAGAAGCAGGCCGCCGCCCTTCGTAGGGGCACCATCGATGAGGATACGGTCGGCGGCTAGTCGGGCGAGGTCCTCGCCATGTCCCGGCACGCGGCTGTCGACCTGTTCGTAGTAGGTGTCGGGTACGGTCTGGAACGGGACGCCCAAGGTCTTCAGCATCTCCACCGATGCGTAGATGTCGCTGGTGCCCAACGCTATGTGCTGGATACCCTCGCCATGGTAAGCGGCGAGATACTCCTGAATCTGCGACTTGTCGTCGGTGCTCTCGTTGATCGGGATGCGGATCTTGCCGCAGGGACTGGTCATCGCTTTCGACTTCAGGCCGGTGAGCTTGCCCTCGATGTCGAAGTAGCGGATCTCCCGAAAATTGAACAGCCGTTCGTAGAAGTCCGCCCACTCCGCCATGCGGCCACGATGAACGTTGTGCGTCAGGTGGTCGATGTAAGTGAGGCCGACGCCCGTTGGATCAGGATCGACACCCGGCAGGTAGTCGAAGTCGACATCGTAGATACTGCCGCGCGGACCATAGCGATCGACAAGATAGATCAGCGAATCGCCGATACCCTTGATGGCCGGAATATTGAGTTCCATGGGACCGATCTTGCCCTCCACTCCCCAAGCCCCGAGCGACAAGGCGCGCTTGTAGGCGCGTGCTGCGTTCTTCACACGAAAAGCGATGGCGCAGACGCTGGGACCGTGTACGCGGGCGAATCCCTGGGCGAAACTCTCCGGCTCGGCATTGACGATGAAATTCACGTCGCCCTGCCGATATAGGGAAACGGCTTTCGAGCGATGCCGGGCCACGCGCGCGAAACCCATGCTCTCGAACAGGCGGCCGAGTGCCTCCGGATCGGGAGCGGCATATTCGACGAACTCGAAACCGTCCGTGTCCATCGGGTTCACCGTGTCCTCAGGCGACTTCTGATCGACGATGGCGGCCATGGCGATCTCCCGTTTGACGTGGAGGATTGATTGGTTTCAAATGTAACTATTATGTTGAGCTCTCCGCAAGTCCTGGAGTTGGAGAATTTTCTCCCTTACCGCCTTTCCGTGCTTGCCCAACTGGTGAGCGAGTCGCTGCACGATCTCTATGGAGAACCTTTCGGCCTCAGCGTCACCCAATGGCGAGTGATGGCAGCGCTGGGACGTTTTGGTCCACTGACCGCCTCGGATATTGGGCAGCGCATCGTTGTGGACAAGGTAGCCGTCAGCCGGGCAGTCGCCGGCCTGTGGAAGCGACGTCTAGTCGAACGAACCGCCGACCATACCGACCGCCGCCGGACGACTCTCACGTTGAGTGCGAGCGGCCGGGCGATGCACGCCCGGATCGTACCCATGGCCCTGGCATATGAGACAAAGCTCTTCGAGGCCCTGACAGGGGATGAGCGTCGGACCTTCGAGGTTCTGGCGGATAGGCTGTTTGCCCGGGCGCGCGCCGTCAGGCTATAAGGCCCGCGTTTCATCATCGGGGAGGCAGGAATTGGCCGCCAAGGCCGCCCGGCGCCCACCGTCCAAGCCGGTGCTGGTGCTCAACGGGCCCAACCTGAACATGCTGGGCAAACGCCAGCCGGAAATCTATGGCCGCGAGACTCTGGCCGATGTCGAGAAAGCTTGCCGGGCAGAAGCAGCAAGGCTTGGCGTTCTGGTGGAGTTCGCGCAAAGCAACCATGAGGGAGTACTGGTCGATCTGATTCAGGCGGCACGAGAGAAGAACAGCGGAATCGTCATCAATGCAGGCGCCTATACACATACCTCCGTCGCCTTGCTCGACGCGCTGAACGCGGCGGAGTTGCCAGTGGTCGAGGTCCACCTTTCGAACATCTACAAGCGGGAGAAGTTCCGGCATCACTCCTATATAAGTCCGGCGGCGGTCGGGGTGATCGCAGGGCTGGGTAGCCAAGGATATCTTCTTGCCTTGCAGGCCTTGTCCCGCTTGCTAGCGCGCTGACTTTCACTCGGGAGCGATCGTTCATGGCAAAGTTCGAGATGGATACCGAGTTCATCCGCAAGCTCGCGGAGATTCTTGAAGAGACCCATCTCGGCGAGATCGAGTTAGCCGACGGGGAGCGCCGCATCCGGGTGGCGCGCCCGACCGTGACGGTCGCAGCCGCCGCTCCCGTCGCCGTTCCGGCATCGACGCTGGCCACGCCGGGGCCCGCGGCGACGGTCTCTGTATCCGTTGCTGGCGACGCCGGGAAGCATCCGGGGGCGGTGAAATCCCCCATGGTCGGTACCGCCTACCTGTCGCCCGAACCCGGGAAGCCGCCATTCGTGGCGATCGGTGACAAGGTCGTCGCGGGCCAGACGCTACTCATCATCGAGGCCATGAAGACCTTCAACCCGATCAAGGCGCCCAAGTCCGGGACGGTGGCCCAGATCCTGGTCGAGAATGCGCAGCCAGTCGAATTCGGTGAGCCGCTGATGGTCGTCGAATAGGGCACGATCGACAAGATGTTCGAGAAGGTATTGATCGCAAACCGCGGAGAGATCGCTCTTCGCATCCACAGAGCGTGCCGGGAGATGGGCATCCAGACGGTCGCGGTCCATTCAACCGCAGACAGCGATGCCATGCACGTACGGCTTGCAGATGAGTCGGTATGCATAGGGCCGCCGCCCGCCCGTGACAGCTACCTGAATGTGCCGGCGATTCTTTCTGCAGCGACCATAGCGGGTGCCGATGCCGTTCACCCGGGTTACGGCTTTCTGTCGGAGAATGCCCGCTTCGCCGAGGCCGTCGAAGCACACGGATTTACATTCATCGGCCCAACTCCAGACCACATCCGGATGATGGGCGACAAGATCGTCGCCAAGCAGACAGCAAAGGAATTGGGTTTGCCATTGGTGCCGGGCTCGCTTGGGCCGGTGGACTCGCTCGACGAGGTTGTGGAACTGGGCGAGAAGATCGGATGGCCTGTCCTGGTCAAGGCCGTGGCAGGCGGCGGCGGACGCGGCATGAAGGTGGTGCACGATGCCGATGCTGCGGCGGAAGCCTACGCGCTGGCCCGAGCCGAAGCGAAGGCGGCGTTCGGCAATGATGCGGTCTACGTCGAGAAGTATCTTGGACGGCCACGCCATATCGAAGTTCAGGTTCTTGGCGACGGCAAAGGAGGCGGTATCCATCTCGGTGAGCGCGATTGCTCGCTGCAGCGTCGGCATCAGAAAATACTGGAGGAGGCTCCCTCTCCCGCCCTGAATCCCGAGCAGCGCAGCCGCATCGGCGAACTCGCCGCGGCAGCTGTTCGCAAGCTCGGGTATCGGGGTGCCGGCACGATGGAGTTCCTGTACCAGGACGGCGAATTCTACTTCATCGAGATGAACACTCGGCTGCAGGTCGAGCATCCGATCACCGAGGCGGTAACGGGCATCGACCTTGTCCGAGAACAGATCCGCATCGCCGCCGACGGGCCGCTGCATCTCACGCAGAGGGACGTCGTGATCCAAGGCCATGCGATCGAATGCCGCGTGAACGCCGAGCATCCCGAGACATTCGTCCCCTGCCCCGGTCGCGTTGTCGACTACCACCCGCCCGGAGGGCTGGGCGTACGTGTCGATTCGGGGCTCTACACCGGGTACGTCATGCCCCCCTACTACGATTCGATGGTGGCCAAGCTGATCGTCAGCGGCACGACCCGCAACGAGTGCCTGATGCGCCTGCGCCGCTCGCTGGAAGAATTCGTGATCGGCGGCATCGACACGACCATACCGTTGCACCAGCGCATCATTCGCCAGCAGGCCTTCATCGACGGCGAATACGATATTCACTGGCTGGAGAAACTGGTCGGCCTCAAGACCTAGGCGTATGCTGGAAATCACGCCCGAGCTGCTGCTGCAGGCCTACCGCATCGGCGTCTTCCCAATGGGGGAACGCCGCGAAGATCCCAAGCTCTATTGGCTCGATCCGCGGCTGCGGGCCATCCTGCCGCTCGACGGCTTCCACTTGCCGCGCCGCCTCGCCCGCACCATACGCAACGGTGCCTTCGAGGTTGCCGTGGACACGGCTTTCCTCGAAGTCATGCGGGCCTGTGCCGAGCCGCGCCCAGGTCACCCCGAGAGCTGGATCAATGAGCCCATTCTCGATCTCTATGCCGAGCTTCATTCCCGCGGCCATGGTCACAGCATTGAATGCCGCCGCGATGGCCGGCTGGTTGGAGGACTCTATGGCGTCACGGTCGGGGCGGCCTTCTTCGGTGAAAGCATGTTCAGCCGCGAACGCGATGCCTCCAAAGTCGCGATGGTTCACCTTGTCGCCCGGCTGATCAGGGGCGGATTCCGCCTTCTCGACTGCCAGTTCATGACTGAACACTTGCGTAGTTTCGGTGCAATCGAGGTTACCCGCGACCGTTTCCGCGCCTTGCTGGCTGACGCAGTCGATCGGACAGCTTCGTTTCAACGAGAGCTCGGCGGGGAGGATCCCTGTGCCATCGTGCACGCGAGCACACGGACATCGTAGACACCGTGGTCGAGTGCCGACAGCGATGGCGTAGACGCGAACATCCAGCCGGCAAACAACTTTTCTGCAGCCTGGCCGGGTTTGTGGTCGAGGATGGTGAGATAAGCCACTGCTTCGGGCGGTGCATCCGGTGCGTTCACCAGACAATCGCCGACAGTGATCTCGAGGGTACCAAAGCGAGTAGCCTCCCCGACTGGCGCGTAGAAGCGCTGAGTTCGCGCCGTGACCTTGTCGAGCCCCTGCAATTCGGCCATCGCCTTGCCAGGTCCCGCGGGTATGGCCTGAAGGCTGACGGCGCTCGTTTGAGCGTCGACTTCAATGGCCGCGACCATCGCCAAGACGAACGCAGCCGCGACAGCGGCAGTCTTCACTTCTTTCCTTGATGCGGAGGCACCAAGCCGTCGATCAACTCGTGCAACGCTTGCTTGATTTGGTCGGCATCGCATCCCATCAGAACCCCGTCCTCCAGCGCGTCGGCGCAGAGGGTTTCGATCTCCCCGATATTCTGATTAAGGACTTTGATCTTTTCGAGGCACGACACCGGCTTGCCGTCTGCCTGACGCCACACAGTGGCCGTCTTGGGAGCACGCGTATCCACTACTTCTGTCCTGTGCCGCCGAACATGAACTTGGCGATCAGTTCCGAAAGCGGGATCGCTCCTTGCGTATTTTGGATCTCGTCGCCAGAACGCAAGGCGTTCTTGTCGGCGCCAGGCTCCAGCACGACGACCATGCCGCCAAGCAACGATTCGCTCACGACCTTGGCGTTGGTGTCGGTCGGCAGCTTGACGCCGGAGGCCACCGCTATCCGGACCACTGCCTGGTACGATTGCGGGTCCAAATCGAAGCCGGTCACGGTGCCAACCTTGACGCCGCTCAGCGTAACATCGGCCCCTCGCTTGAGACCATCGATGCGATCGAACCGAGCGACAACCTCATAGCCATCCGGCCCTGTGCGGTCCGATTTCGAAAAGGCATAGAACACAAAAACCGCCGCAACGACCAGTACCAACGCTCCGACGATCGTTTCGACGATATTGCGGCCCACGTGCTTCCCTCCCGTCCGGCAACTCAGCTCGGATGCCAAGCCTCGTAGCGCGGCTTGGGCTTGTCTCCGCTGGTCGATAGCGTATGGCCCAACGGCCGATAGGCAAGCGCGGTACCACTCAGATTGGGGACGTGGTCCTTCTGCCAGGCCTGACGCGAAACGGATGCCTGTGTAGGCGGTGCCTCGACAGTATGGTGCAACCAACCATGCCATTCCGGTGGGACGCGACTGGCTTCCACCTCGCCGTTGTAGATCACCCAACGCTTCCGACGACGCCCCTCGACATCGCGCTTGTGCTGGAAGTAGCGATTGCCGGCAGCATCGGCGCCAACGAGTTCGCCGTGCAACTTGGTAAAGAGCCAGGTACCGAAAGTCATGAACCGTCCACGCTTAACCTTCTGTATGTGCCGCTTCTACGCGGGCACCGTGTGAGTCGCAACGCGGCGCATGAGGGACGCCAATATCGATCGTTCGCCATCACGCGAATCGGCACCAAGGTACCGTGTTGCGTCCTTGCATCATGTAGTACGATCAACACGCCGGTCTACAAAATGTAGTTGCGCACACAAGATTTTGTAATTTACTATCGCCACGTGCCCATATTTGCGCGCCTCCAGTTGCGCCGAGCGCGCTCCGCAAGAGAACGAAGACGGAAACGGGCACGGGGGATCGTCGATGCGTTTTGAGCGTCGGTATACTCACGAAGGAGAATCGCCATTCGCACGGATGGCTTTTCGTGCTGCCGCTTCCGAAATTCGCGCGCACGACGGCAAGGTCATCTTCCATCAAGTCGGCGTGGACGTCCCGACCGGTTGGTCGCAAGTCGCCACCGATGTGCTGGCACAGAAGTACTTCCGCCGTGCCGGCGTTGCGCAGCGCTTGAAGAAGGTTGCCGAGAGCGACGTTCCCGAGTGGCTCTGGCGCTCGGTCCCGGACGAAGAGGCATTGGCACCGCTGCCGGTCGACCAGCGCTTTGGCGGCGAGACCAGCGCTCGGCAGGTTTTTCATCGAATGGTCGGTGCCTGGACCTATTGGGGTTGGAAAGGCGGCTATTTCGACAGCGAAGCCGATGCCCGGACGTTCTACGACGAGCACTGCTACATGCTGGCGGCGCAAATCTGCGCGCCGAACTCCCCCCAATGGTTCAATACGGGTCTGCATTGGGCCTACGGCGTCGACGGCCCGGGCCAGGGTCATTGGTTCGTCGATCACCGTGACGGCGGCGCCCTACCTTCCGACTCCGCCTACGAGCGGCCGCAGCCGCACGCCTGCTTCATCCAGAGTGTCTCCGACGATCTGGTCAACGAAGGCGGCATCATGGATCTCTGGATCCGCGAGGCGCGACTGTTCAAGTACGGCTCTGGGACCGGCTCCAACTTCTCCCGGTTGCGCGGCTCCGGAGAGAAGTTGTCGGGCGGCGGCAAATCGTCCGGTCTCATGTCATTTCTCAAGATCGGCGACCGCGCGGCGGGCGCCATCAAGTCAGGGGGTACGACTCGGCGGGCGGCCAAGATGGTCAGCGTCGACATCGACCATCCCGACATCGAGGAATTCATCTCCTGGAAGATGCTCGAGGAGCAGAAGGTGGCGGCATTGGTGGCGGGCTCGCGGCTCGCCAACCGCCATCTCAACGCGGTGATGCAGGCCTGCGTCGACGATGTGGGCGAGGCTGCTTTCGACCCCAAGCGCAATCCGCGCCTGCGTCACGAGATCGTCGCGGCACGACGCGCCGAGGTGCCCGAGAATTATATCCAGCGGGTCGTCCAGTTCGCCCGTCAGGGCTACCGAGGCATAGAGTTTCCGACGTTCGACGCCGATTGGGAGTCAGAGGCCTACGCCACCGTGGCCGGTCAGAACGCCAACAATTCGGTGCGCGTGACCGATGCGTTTCTACGTGCTGTCGAAGCCGATCGTGACTGGGCGCTCACCGAGCGGACGACCGGCAAGGTCTCCAGCATCGTGAGCGCGCGCGTTTTGTGGGATCGAATCGCGGAAGCGGCCTGGCATTCCGCGGATCCGGGCGTTCAGTTCGATACCACAATAAACGATTGGCACACCTGTCCAGCATCCGGCCGGATCAACGGTTCGAACCCGTGCTCGGAGTACATGTTCCTCGACGATACTGCGTGCAATCTGGCTTCGCTCAACTTGATGCGTTTCCGCCGTGCCGACGGATCGTTCGACGTTGATCGCTTCGAACACGCCGCACGCCTTTGGACGGTTGTGCTCGAGATTTCGGTCATGATGGCGCAGTACCCGTCGCGCACTATCGCCGAGTTGTCGTATCGGTACCGCACCCTGGGATTGGGCTACGCCAATCTCGGCGCCCTCCTGATGGCCTCTGGTCTCAGCTATGATTCGGCGCATGGTCGGGCCATCGCCGGAGCGATTGCAGCGGTCATGACCGGCACGGCCTACGCCACGTCGGCGGAAATGGCCTGGCTCATGGGCCCGTTCGCCGGTTTCCCCGCGAACCGCGCCGCGATGCTGCGGGTCATTCGGAATCATCGTCGCGCCGCGCACGGCGACAATTCCGGATACGAGAACCTGTCGACGCCACCGGTTGCCCTGGATCATGCCAATTGCCTGGACGCGGAGCTGGGCGCCGCCGCGAAACGGGCTTGGGACCGTGCGTTGGCTCTCGGCGAGCAACATGGATACCGCAACGCCCAGGTTTCCGTGATCGCCCCGACCGGGACGATCGGTCTGATCATGGATTGCGACACCACCGGCGTAGAGCCCGACTTTGCCTTGGTGAAGTTCAAGAAGCTCGCCGGCGGCGGTTACTTCAAAATCATCAACCGGACAGTGCCGCTGGCATTGAAGAAGCTTGGTTACGACGACGCCGATGTTCGGCGCATCGTCGCTCACGCCGTCGGTCATGCAACGCTCGATGGCGCTCCCGCCATAAATCATCAAACTCTTGCGGCCCGGGGCTTCGACGCCGAGACACTCGCACGGATCGAAGGAACATTGGGAAGCGCCTTCGACATCCGCGTCGCCTTCTCGCGCTATACCTTGGGCGATGCCTTCTGCAGGGACGTACTAGGCATCGACGACAGGACGCTCGCCGCTCCCGGCCTCGACGTGCTCGCCTACCTCGGCTTCTCTCGCGATGACATCAATGCCGCCAACCTCCATGTCTGCGGAACGATGTCGCTCGAGGCCGCCCCCGGAGTGAAGAGCGAACATCTCGCCGTGTTCGATTGCGCGAATCCCTGTGGACGAGATGGCAAGCGCTTCTTGTCTGTAGAAAGCCATATCCGCATGATGGCTGCAGCACAGCCGTTCATATCGGGGGCGATTTCCAAGACCATCAACATGCCCAACGCTGCAACGGTCGAGGACTGCCGCAAGGCTTACGAGATGTCGTGGAGGCTAGGCCTCAAGGCCAATGCGCTCTATCGCGACGGCTCGAAGCTTTCCCAACCGTTGTCGGCGATGACAATCGGAGACGACCTGCCAGCCAATGACGACTTGGCAGAGCTCTCGCCGATCGCACGAGCACCAGTCGTCGCCGAACGAATCGTCGAGCGCATCGTCGAACGGCAGATTCGGCAGGGGCGCGAGCGCCTGCCACAGCGCCGCAAGGGATACACTCAGAAGGCCGTTGTCGGCGGCCACAAAGTCTACCTGAGAACGGGTGAGTACGAGGACGGCCGTGTCGGCGAGATCTTCGTCGACATGCACAAAGAGGGCGCAGCCTTCCGCAGTCTCATGAACAATTTCGCCATCGCGATATCGATTGGTTTGCAGTACGGCGTGCCCCTGGAGGAATTCGTCGAGGCCTACACCTTCACCCGGTTCGATCCCAGCGGTCTGGTCGAAGGCAACGATGCAATCAAGATGTCGACGTCTGTACTCGACTACATATTCCGCGAGCTCGCGATCTCATATCTCGGACGCAACGATCTCGCCCATGTCGAACAATCCGACCTTAGGTCGGACAGCGTCGGTCGGGGCGAGGTGGAGGGCGAACTTCCCGCGGCCGGCAGTCAAGCAGCACAGCAGGCTGCGGCCGCCGTGAGCCGCATCGCCAGCGCGGGCTATATGCGCACCAATCTTTACGTGTTGAACGGCCGGATGGCCGGCAATGTGGCGATCGCCGAGGAGGCGTTCGCGGCCGGCCCCCCGCCCACAGGACTGACGGACGGCCCAGCCGTCGCTTCGGCGCACATCGCCCAGGCGGCCGTCGTCGGCGTCGCGACCGGATCGGCAAGCACAGCGAGGCTGCAAGGCTTCGAAGGTGATGCCTGTCCGGAATGCGGCAACTTCACCATGGTCCGCAACGGAACGTGCCTCAAGTGCACGACCTGTGGCGGAACCACCGGTTGCAGTTGACCATCGTGGCGTTCGCGTACCCGCGTACCCCGGGGCCCTCGCGGTTGGGGACCTCACAGCTAACCATAGGAGACAGTCATGGCTGCTAAGAAGAAGGCTGCGAAGAAGAAGGCTGCTAAGAAGAAGAAGCAGTAAGAAGGAAAGGGCGTAGGCCAAAGCAAGACTTTGGCCCCTCTAACCAACGCCTTTCGGCTTCCGTGTGGGAGCCCCTGTGCTCAGTCACTCGGGCCCCCACCGGAAGCCACCTTGAATTTGTGCATTTAAGCCAAAGCAACGCCCCACTCCGTGGAGGCGGAAAGGCGAGACTGAATTCGATGTCCGGCAGCTTCGGCGCGCCGGACATTCTTTTTGGAGGGCCTTGATCCAGCCTGATTTCGCCCCTACACAGCGAAAATGGATACTGACCAGTCAGTCAATTCCATCGCTACGGTCGACACCCGAGGGCGCCGATCGGAGGATCGCAGTTCGGACATTGCCCGCGCCGCACTGGAACTTTTCGTCACCCGTGGCTTCGCCGCGACCAAGCTGGAAGATGTCGCCAAGGCCGCCGGCGTCAGCAAGGGCCTCCCCTATCTCTACTTCAGGAGCAAGGAGGACCTCTTCAAGGCGGTGATCAACGAGGCAATCGCCGCGCCCATCTCCCGGGCCAGGGAATTCATCGACCGGTTCGACGGCACCAGCGAGGAATTGTTGCGCGCGTTGGTCGCACGCTTCCGGGACTTCTCGGAGAGTCCGGCCGGTGGTGTCGTGAAGCTCATCCTCGCCGAGGCCGGCAACTTCCCCGATGTGGCCCACTTCTATTGCTCCGAGTTCGATCTTCGGGGGCGCGAGTTGTTCGCGACCGTGCTGCGCCGCGGCGTCGACCGGGGCGAGTTCCGTCCGATCGACGACATCGACGCCGCCGCGGTCGTCGTCGCCCAGCCCTTGGCGATGCACTCGGTGTGGCTGCGCTCGCTTGCCCCTTACGACACCCAAGCCCCCTCGAACGATGCCTTCTACGCCGCCTATCTCGACCTGATCCTCGCGGGGTTGCGGTCATGAGGAAGCGAAGCAAGCTCGTGATTGCCGCCCTCGCGGCGGCCATTGTCGTAACGGGCGGCGCCTTCGTCTGGCAAAACGGCAAGTCCGCCGCCTCGGAACACAGGCCTGGAGCGGCGGTAACGGCGGGCCAGCGCACGATCGAGCTGATCCCCGCGGAGCTGCATACGATCAAGCCGCGCGGCCTCGTGGATACGGTGCGCTTCACCGGCGCGACACAGCCGGTCGACCAGACCGTGGTCAAGAGCAGGGTCGCCGGCCGCCTCGCCGAGGTCCTCGTGCGTGAGGGCGACAAGGTCGGCAAAGGCGAGCTGCTTGCCCGCTTCGAGACGACGGAGCTCCAGGCGCGGGTCAACGAGAGGCGCTCGGCCGTCGAGGCCGCCCGCGCGGAGCTGCGCTGGGCTGCCCGCGACCGCTCCGACAAGGAGGCGCTCGCGGCCCGTAACATCGTGAGCCAGGCGGCGATGGACCAGTCCCGCGCCGCGGCCGAGCAAAAGGCCTCGATGGTCGCGGTGGCTGAGGCCCAACTCGACGTCGCCGAGAAAAACCTGGCGGACGCCGAAGTGCGGGCACCGTTCGGCGGGGTGATCGGAGAGCGGCTCGCCAACCAGGGCGAATCACTCCCGATCGACGGCAAGATCCTCGCCCTGCTCGACACCAGCCGCGTCGAGGTCGCCGCCCAGATGCCGGCCGCCGATGTGGTCCGCATGAGCGTGGGCCAGCATGCCTCGGTCACGCTCGAGGGCTTCGGCGAACACGTCTTCCCCGGCCGCGTCACGCGCATCAGCCCGACGGCGCAACCGGGCTCGCGATCGATCCTGGTCTTCGTCGAGATCCTCGAACGGCACGACGGGCTGCGCGGCGGCCTGTTCGGCATGGGCACCATCAACGTCAAGGAGAAGGGCCACGCGCTGGCCGTCCCGGCCTCCGCCATGCGCAAGGACGCCGAAGGGGATTTCGTTCTCGCCGCCGAGAACGGCATGCTGGTGCGCAAGCCAGTCGGCGCGGTCCGCACCTGGTCGCGCGGCGAGCTGGTCGAGGTCAAGGGTCTGGAGGCAGGTATGCGCGTGGTTTCCGCGCCGCTCCCCGGCCTGCAGGCGGGCCAGCCGGTCAAGATCGTCGAGACGCGCTAGGCGGCGCCATGTGGCTGACCCGAGTAGCGGTCGACAATCCGGTCTTCGCCACCATGATGATGGTGGCGCTGCTGGTGATGGGCCTGTTCTCCTATCGCCAGCTCGGCATCGACCAGTTCCCCAATGTCGACTTCCCAGTGGTCGTGGTGACCACCGACTATCCGGGGGCCTCGCCGGAGACGGTCGAGACCGAGATCAGCCGCAAGATCGAGGAGGCGATCAACGCCGTCGCCGGGATCAAGGCGCTGACCTCGCGCTCCTTCGAGGGCCGCTCGATCGTCATCGCCGAGTTCGAGCTCTCGGTATCCTCCGCCGTCGCCACGCAGGACGTGCGCGAGAAGGTCCAGCAGGTCCGCGCCGGCTTCCGGCCCGAGGTCAAGGAGCCCCTGATCCAGCGCTTCAATCCGGACGACCAGCCGGTGGTGTCGATCGCGGTGCGATCCGACATCCGCGGCGTGCGCGAGCTGACGACGCTCACCGACCAGGTGATCCTCAAACGCCTCCAGACGGTGCGCGACGTAGGCCGCGCGACGATCGCCGGCGGCGTCAAACGCCAGATCAACGTCGAGCTCGATCCCGAGCGGATGCAGGCGCTGCGCGTCGGCGTCAACGACATCATGCAGGCGATTCGCGAGGAGAACCAGAATTTCCCCGCCGGCAACGTTCAGCGCGGCAACGACGACCGGATCGTCGAAGTCACCGGCCGGGTCGTCGAGCCTGGCCAGTTCGCCGACCTGATCGTCGCGCGCCGCGGCGCAGCACCCGTCTATCTCCGCCAGGTCGCCACCGTCGTCGACGGCCAGCAGGAGCGCGACAACGTCGCCATCCTCAATGGGGCGCCGGCGCTCGCCGTCGACGTCGTCAAGACGCAGGGAGCCAACACGATCGAGGTGGCACGCGGCGTGCGCCAGGCGGTCGCCGAGTTGCGGAAGACGCTGCCGCCCGACGTGAAGCTCGACATCGTGCGCGACAGCTCGCGCGGGATTCAGAGCTCGGTCGACAACGTGCAACGTACGATGATCGAAGGCGGCCTGCTCACTATCGCCATCGTCTTCCTGTTCCTGCATTCATGGCGCAGCACGGTGATAACCGGCCTCGCCCTGCCGATCTCCGTCATGGGCGCCTTCATGGTGATGGCCGCCTTCGGCTTTACCATGAACGTGCTGACGTTGATGGCGCTGAGCCTGGCGATCGGCATCCTGATCGACGATGCGATCGTGGTGCGCGAGAACATCACGCGCCACATCGGCTTCGGCAAGAGCCATCGGCAGGCCGCCCTCGACGGCACCAACGAGATCGGGCTCGCCGTGCTGGCCACGACATTCTGCATCGTCGCGGTTTTCCTGCCCGTCGCCTTCATGGGCGGCATCATCGGCCGCTTCTTCTTCCAGTTCGGCGTCATGGTGACGGCGGCGGTGCTGATCTCGCTGTTCGTCTCGTTCACCCTCGACCCGATGCTGTCGTCGGTATGGTACGATCCGCAGGCGCACGGCACGGGGCGCTTCGCGCGCATCGTCAACGCCGTCCAGGACCGCGTCGCCGGCATCTACCGTGTCATCCTCGGCTGGTCGCTGCGTCGGCCCAAGAGCACGCTGCTGATCGCCGCGACGATTTTCCTGGGTTCGTTCGCCTTGCCGAAGTACATCGGCTTCGAATTCGTGCCCCAGGCCGACCTCGGCGAGCAGGTCGTGTCGATCGAGACGCCGGTCGGCTCGTCGCTCGACTACACCGAGGCCAAGCTGCGACAGGTCGAGGCGGCGCTGCGCGAGTTCCCCGAGATCGAATACACCTACGGCACCGTCAACACCGGTTACGCCAACGGCAAGAACCAGGCGAGCCTCTATCTCAAGCTGAAGCCGCTCGACCAGCGCACGCGCTCGCCTGAACGCCTGGCCCAGCCGATCCGCGAGCGCCTGGCGCGCATTCCGGGCATCCTCGTATCGATCAATATTCCGGGCGGCCCCGGCGGCGGCGTCCAGAAGATGCTGCAGCTCTCGCTGCAGGGCCCCGACATGACCGTCCTCGACACGATCTCGCAGGACGTGATGGCCCGCGCGGCGGCCATTCCCGGCCTGGTCGACCTCGACCGCAACCTGAAGGCCGCCAAGCCGATCCTGTCGGTACGCCTGCGCCGCGACGCGGCGTCCGACCTCGGCCTCGGCACGGCGATGGTGGCGCAGTCGCTACGCCCCCTGTTCGCCGGCGACGAAACCAGCCTGTGGCGCGCGCCGGACGGCGAGAACTACACCGTCATGGTGCGGTTGCCGCTCGACGACCGGTCGGGCGTTTCCGACCTGCACCGCATCTGGTTCACCGCCGGCACCGAGCCCAGTGGACTGCCGCGCATGGTCCATATCGCCCAGATCGCCGACATCGAGAGCGACGTCGGCGCCTCACAGATCAACCGCCGCGACCTCAACCGCGAGGTTCAGATCACCGCCAACGCGTCGGGCCGCTCGACCGGCGAGGTGAGCAGCGATCTGCAGAAGGTGCTCGAGGCGACCCCGTTGCCGCCAGGCTACCGGTTCGTGTTCGGCGGCTCCACCAAGGACATGAACGAAAGCGCCGCGTATGCCGGCCAGGCCCTCCTGCTGGCCGTCATCCTGATCTACCTGATCCTGGCGTCCCAGTTCGGCAGCTTCCTGCAGCCGGTCGCCATCATGATGTCGCTGCCGATGTCGCTGGTCGGCGTCTTCCTCGGCCTGCTGATCGCCGGCACGACGCTCAACATCTTCTCCGCCATCGGCTTCATCATGCTGATGGGCCTCGTGACCAAGAACGCCATCCTGCTGGTCGATTTCTTCAACCAGGCGCGCGCCCGCGGCATGGCGGTCGACGAGGCGCTGTTGGAAGCCGGCTCGATCCGGCTGCGGCCCATCCTGATGACCACCCTCGCCATGATCTTCGGCATGATCCCGCTGGCTCTCGGCCTCGGCGAGGGGGCCAGCCAGCGCGCACCGATGGCGCATGCCGTGATCGGCGGCCTGATCAGCTCGACCCTGCTCACCCTGGTCGTGGTGCCAGTCGTGCTGGTCTATATCGACCGGGCCGGCCAATGGGCGAAGCGCCACTTCAGCCGGTCCGCCGACGAGGCGGCTGCCATGCACAAGCCGGCCGAGTAGCCTGCCCTCATCCCGGCACGATTCGCGCTATGCTTGGAATATGCCAGACGACCTCCCGACCATCGGTCTGCGCGTCGTCGATTCGCTCGCCGCGGTCGACCCGATCCAGTGGGACGCCTGCGCCCTCGCCCCCGGTGCCGCCGGCAACCCCTTCCTGAGCCACGGTTTCCTGAAGGCGCTCGAGGATTCCAAGTCGGTCGGGCGCCGTACCGGCTGGGCGCCCCAGCATCTGCTGGCCGAGGCGGCGGACGGCACCCTCGTCGGCGCCGCGCCGCTCTACATGAAGAGCCACAGCCAAGGCGAGTACATCTTCGACCATGGCTGGGCCCAGGCCTTCGAACGCGCCGGCGGCCGCTACTATCCCAAGCTCCAGCTCGCCATCCCGTTCACTCCGGTGCCGGGGCCGCGCCTGTTCGCCCGGCCCGGCCCGCTCGAGGACGCGGTGCGCGACGCCATGATCGACATGCTGGCCGGCATCGCCAACGACAACGGCATCAGCTCCGTTCATGCCACCTTCTGCAGCGAGGCCGACTGGCGCCGGTTCGGCGCGCGCGGCTGGCTGCTGCGGCTCGGGCAACAGTACCACTGGCACAACGACGGCTACCGCACCTTCGACGACTTCCTCGCCGCCCTGTCGTCGCGCAAGCGCAAGGCGATTCGCAAGGAACGCGAAGCGGTGCGCCGCGACGGCCTGCGCGTGCGGCCGCTGAGCGGCGACGAGATCCGGCCCGAGCATTGGGACGCCTTCTTCGCCTTCTACATGGACACCGGCGGTCGCAAATGGGGCTCGCCCTACCTGACGCGCGCCTTCTTCGACATCCTGGGCGCCACCATGGCCGACAAGATCGTGCTGGTGATGGCCGAGGCCGACGGCCGGCCTGTCGGCGGCGCGCTCAACCTCAAGGGCGACGACACGCTCTACGGCCGCTATTGGGGTTGCCTCGAAAGCCACGCCTTTCTGCATTTCGAGGCCTGCTACTACCAGGCCATCGACTACGCGATCATCCACGGGCTGCAGCGTGTCGAGGCGGGCGCCCAGGGCGACCACAAGATCCAGCGTGGCTACCTGCCGGTGGCGACCCACTCGGCGCACTGGATTGTCGATCCCGGCTTCCGCCGCGCCGTCGACGACTACCTCGAGCGCGAACGCCTCGCGGTCGAGCAGGAGATCGAGGGCCTGAAGGAATACACACCGTTCCGGAAGGAGAACGAGTAGCCGCCCCGGTCGGCCTCTTCGACCCGTCGCGGAAATCGCGGAAATCGCGGAAATCGATCTCGGAAACCTCGGAAACCTCGCAAACCTCCGGCGGGGTGTCGCCGGACAACCGACATCGCGGGCACTCACCCCGGGAGGCCAATGCCCGCCAGTAGGGCAATTGTATGTAGACATACGGAAAAACGCTGCCGGAAATACCGGAAATACCGCAAATCCCCGGTCACGGGTCGGGAGGACGGGTCGGCGGGCGATTGGCGAAGCAGAACGTCGATACGGGAAATCCCGCGCGGCCCTCGCGGCCGGAAGTGGTCTTGGTGCTCATGGGCGCATTTTACCTCGACGCGCCCTTGAGGACCTAATCGGGTCGATGGATTCCGTCCGATGCCGATGGCGTCTGCATCGGAGGGCGATTCGACCCCCCGATTCCGGCGCCGGACGCGAATCTGACTCTCTTCGTCAGCCGGCACCGACCATCAAAATGCCAAGAAAGAACACGACGAAGAACACCAGCGGCTCCGTCATGCCGAGGGGGGCCTGCCAACCGATCCTGTCGATCAACATCAGCGCCACCCAGAACACCGCGGTGGCAAGCACCGCGGCCCGGAGTGCAACCCAGAGCGGACGGAACGCCTTCACTCAACCAGCACCGGTTCCTGGCTGGCCGGCGGCAGCGCCCCGCGTTCGGGCGGCAGGAAGGTGAAGACGAGCTTGCGCCCATCGCCGTCGCCCTCGGCGTCGACGCGCACCGTGCCGCCGCCCGAGAGCTTGCCGAACAGCACTTCCTCGGCCAGCGGCTTCTTCACGTGCTCCTGGATGATTCGCGCGAGCGGCCGGGCACCGAACAGGCGATCGTAGCCCTTCTCCGCCAGCCAGCGGCGTGCACCCTCGGACAGCTCGATGAAGACCTTGCGATCGGCGAGCTGCACTTCGAGCTCGGCGACGAACTTGTCCACCACCTTGCCCATGCTCTCGGGACCGAGATTGGCGAACTTGATGATCGCGTCGAGACGATTGCGAAACTCCGGCGCGAACAGGCGATTGATGGTGTCGTCGTCCTCGTCGATCCGCACCTCGCGGCCGAAGCCGACCGCGGGCCTGGCGAGGTCGGCCGCCCCGGCGTTGGTCGTCATGCACAGGATGACGTTACGAAAGTCCACCGTGCGCCCGTTGTGGTCGGTCAGCTTGCCGTAGTCCATCACCTGCAGGAGGATGTTGAACACATCCGGATGCGCCTTCTCGATCTCGTCGAGCAGGATCACGCAATGCGGATGCTGGTTCACCTTGTCGGTGAGCAGTCCGCCCTGGTCGAAACCGACATAGCCCGGCGGCGCGCCGATCAGGCGGCTGACGCTGTGGCGCTCCATGTATTCCGACATGTCGAAGCGAATGAGCTCGAGCCCGAGCAAACGCGCGAGCTGGCGCGTCACCTCGGTCTTGCCCACGCCGGTCGGGCCGGCCAGCAGGTAGCTGCCGATGGGCTTCTCCGGATTGCGCAGGCCGGCGCGCGCGAGCTTGATGGCGGCGGCGAGCTGTTCGATCGCCTTGTCCTGGCCGAACACGACGGTCTTCAGATCGCGATCAATGTTGCGCAGCAGCTCGGTGTCGTCCTTCGACACGCTCTTGGGCGGGATGCGCGCGATCTTGGCGACGATCTCCTCGATGTCGGGAACGTCGATCATGGTCTTGCGCGCGTCCGCCGGGCGGAGCATCTGCGCCGCGCCGACCTCGTCGATGACATCGATCGACTTGTCGGGAAGCTTGCGGTCGTGGATGTAGCGCGCCGCCAGCTCGACCGAGGCCTTGATGGCATCGTCCGTGTAGGTGACGTGATGGTGCTTCTCGTAGACCGGCTTGAGGCCCTGCATGATCTGCACGGCATCCGCGATCGAGGGTTCCGGCACGTCGATCTTCTGGAAGCGCCGCACCAGGGCGCGATCCTTCTCGAAGTAGTTGCGATACTCCTTGTAGGTGGTCGAGCCGATGCACCGCAGCTCACCCGACTGGAGCGAGGGCTTGAGCAGGTTCGACGCGTCCATCGAACCGCCCGACGTGGCCCCGGCGCCGATGATGGTGTGGATCTCGTCGATGAAGAGCACCGAGTTCGGCTTCTTCTTGAGCTCGGCGAGGACCGCCTTGAGCCGCTCCTCGAAGTCGCCGCGGTAACGCGTGCCGGCGAGCAGCGCGCCCATGTCGAGCGCGTAGATCACCGATTCCTTCAGCACGTCCGGCACCTCGCCCTCGATGATCTTTCGCGCCAGCCCTTCGGCGATGGCGGTCTTGCCGACACCGGGCTCGCCGACATAGAGCGGGTTGTTCTTGGTACGCCGGCACAGTACCTGGATGGTGCGCTCGACCTCGTGCTCGCGGCCGATCAGCGGATCGACACGGCCTTCGCGCGCCTTCTGGTTGAGATCGACGCAGTACGTCGCGAGCGCCTCGTTGCCCTGCTTGGCAGCAGCCTCGCCACCGTTCTCCTCGTCCGACCCCGCGACCCGGCGCGCGCGCGCCCGGCCGGGAACCTTGGCCTTGCCGTGACTGATGTAGTCGACGGCGTCGAGCCGCGACATTCCCTGGTTCTCGAGGAACGACACGGCATGGCTGTCGCGCTCGGAAAACAGCGCAACCAGCACGTTGGCGCCGGTCACTTCCTTGCGGCCCGACGATTGCACATGGACAGCGGCGCGCTGGACAACGCGCTGAAAGCCCGCCGTCGGCAGCGGCTCGCTCGGAGTCTGCGTGACGATGCCCTTGAGCCGGTTGTCGATGAAGGTCTCGAGGTCGTGCCGCAGGCGGTCGACATCGACGCCGCACGCCTTGAGCACGGGTGTCGCGTCATCGTCTTCGGTCATCGCCAGCAGCAGGTGCTCGAGCGTCGCATATTCGTGCCGACGCTCGCCCGCCAGCGCGAACGCCCGATGGAGGGATTTCTCGAGGTTCTTGGACAACATGGACATCGAACACCTCGACTAGATGATGAACTCTACTCTTTCTCGAGCGTGCATTGCAGCGGGTGCTGATTCTTGCGCGCGTAGTCGACCGTCTGGGTCACCTTGGTCTCGGCGACCTCGTAAGTGTACACACCGCACACGCCGACGCCCTTCTGGTGGACATGCAGCATGATCTTGGTCGCCTCTTCCCGATTTTTCTGGAAGATGTGCTGAAGCACGTCGACCACGAACTCCATGGGAGTGTAGTCGTCGTTCAGCATCAACACCTTGTACATCGACGGCTTCTTGGTGCGGGTGCGGGTCAGCGTCAGTGCACCGGCGCGCCCATCCTCGTTGTCGCCATCGTCGCGGCGCGGCGGTTGCTGCGGCGGACCGCCGGGCGGCTCCTTGGGGCCACCCAGCCGACTGCCGTCGCCGTGCCAATCGCTTGCGGTGCTCTGCACTGACATCGCCGTTCCGATACCGTCTCCTGTCCCCGTCACCCGGGAATTATATAGGCAGCCCAAACGGTTCCGCTACCTCGGCCGCAGTCCATCCTTCCCCACGACCAACTGCCAGCGGTCGGCCGTTTCGCGGCCCGGCCGCATGTTGGGATCGCGCCGCAACTCGGCGGGTTCGAGCTTGCGCGGACGATTGATCGGGACGGGAACGTTGTCCCATGCGAAAAGTTTCTCCGCGAAGCGAACCCTCACAAAGCCGTCGGTCGGATGGTGATAGGCTTGAAAGCCCCACGTGCCGTTGCGGCACGAAGCGACGGTCCACCAGAAATCGTTGTCGGGCAGTCGCAATCCGTCCGGTGGCGGGCCGAACGCCGCACTCGCGTCGAGCAACCCCACGAGTTCGCGGGTCTCTGCCTCGAGCAGCAGTCGCTGGCCTCGCTTCATTCGCCACGGCGCCGTGACGTCACCAGGCGAGCCGATGGAGATGGAATTGGCCCGCCCCTGATCGGAGAGCACGCCGATATTGAGACCGGCAACGCCGTCAGGTTGCAGAAAGATTTCGTAGGTGCGGACTTGCTCCTCCCAGATCGCGTTGTAGACGAGCCTCACGCGATTGCGTCCGCCGGGCACGCACGCCTCGCGAATGTCGTCGCCGGCGACGTACGAGAACCAATGGAAGCTGCGAACGATGGGCTGATCGACGTTGCGGTCCGGCCGCTGGGCCATCGCCGGCACAATCGCCACCGTCGCCAGCAGAAGCGCCATCACCAGCCTCATCGACGCCCTCCCGAGAACAGAGGAAGCAGTTTCCGAACCAAGTGAGGCATCTGCGCGGCAGGGAAATCGTTGCACGGGACGGAATTTTCCACTATCCTGTAAGAAATAGCCGCAACTCATTGGTTCGGCATAAGAATTTTAGTCCAGTCAGTGGCGTTTCGGCAATGACACACCCCTTTGCGCGCCCGGCGGCAGGCCTGTTCTGGTTTGCCGCCTGTCTCTTTCTTGTAGCCACGACCCTGCCGACCGCTGTCGAAGCGCAGACGTCGGCCGTCAAGCGCGCCTCCACGAAGGCCCGCACGACCAAGGTTGCACGCCCTGCCGCCTCGACCTGGGCGCCCAATCCCGCGGTCCGCGCCAAGGATGCCTATCTGATCGTCGACGCCACGACCGGGCGGGAACTGCTTTCGGATCATGCCGAGGAGCTGCGCCATCCCGCATCGCTCACCAAATTGATGACGCTCTACCTAACGTTCGCGGCGCTCGATTCGGGTCGTCTGTCGCTCGACGACACCCTGCCGGTCTCCGTTCAGGCAGCGAACGCGCCGCCGACCAAGATGGGAGTCGGCAGGGGGGCAGTCATCACGGTGCGTGACGCCGCCATGGGCCTGATCACGCGCTCGGCAAACGACGCCGCCATCGTGCTGGCGGAGGCGATGGCCGGCTCGGAGGACAACTTCGCCCGGCTGATGACCCAGAGAGCGCGCCAACTCGGCATGGCATCGACGGTATTTCGCAACGCCTCGGGGCTGCCCAGCCGCGAGCAGGTGACGACCGCGCGCGACATGGCCCGCCTCGCCCATGCCCTGTTGCGCGACTTTCCGCACTACTACGCGGTGTTCTCCGCCCAGAGCTACGGTTATCGCGGACGCGTGCTGGAGAACCACAATCGCATGTTGGCGAACTACGCCGGTGCCGACGGCCTCAAGACCGGATACACTGCGGCATCGGGCTTCAATCTGGTGATGTCGGCCGTCCGCGATGACCGCCGGCTGATCGGCGTGGTCATGGGCGGCAACACCGCGTTCCAGCGCGACCGCCAGATGGCCGACTTGATGGACCGCGGCTTCGCTCATGCCCACGCGTTGCGGCTTGCAGGCTGGCAGTGGCCGCAGATGCCGGCGCGCGCGCGCTACCAGGCGGCACACTTCGTGCCGGGAATCGCGGGCCCTGCCCTCGCGCGCGCACCGCAGCCGGCATCGCCCACCCAGGTCGAGGCCGTGCTGGCGTCGATGCGTGCCGCGCCGGCGTCGAACGCCGCGCCCGTTGGCGATGGTGGCGCCACCCCTTCGGCCGGAAGCTGGGTGATCCAGGTTGGCTCGTTTGCCGATTCGCGCGCCGCCGAACTCGCCCTGCAACGGGCGTCGTCCGCCCTCCCCGACCCGATTCGCGCCAACAGCGCCATCTCGGTCGACGAGGTGCAGATGGCCCACAAGACATTCCACCGCGCGCGCGTCACCAACCTCTCGCAGGAAGAGGCACTGGAAGGCTGCAAGCGTCTGGAGGCGCGGAAAATCTACTGCGCCGCCCTCGAGGTCACTGCCTGGAATACGCCGGGTGCGCGCTGAAGGCGCGCCGCAGCCTGTCGACGAACGCCCGCTTGTAACGCCACTGCCAGGCGGTCAGAATCCAGTCGCCATCGGTCGGCTGGAAGCGATGCTGGACCGGCTCGAACACCGCCACGGTCGTCAACCGGCCGCCCAGCCTCACCTTCAGCGGCGCTATCCTGTAGCCCGGCCCTTCGTAGGCGGCGAGCCGCGCCACGTCGCGGCCGCTCAGCCCGCCCACCACCATGCCCGCGACCTCGGCGCGTGGATCGCGCAAGACGATCGGATAGCTCGCGCCCTTGACGCGGCGCCTGACGTGGCCCGCCAACCAGGCCGGCCGGTACGCGGCAGGCGAGAGGCGCCGGCCGATGACCAGGGCCATGACGTCGCGGTCGAGCAGCGTTCCGTAGAAGAAGAAGCGCATCAATGGCCGGCCGACGCGTCCTCGGGTAACTCGACGCCGCTCGCGGCGAGGGCCGCCCTGAGCTCGCCCTTGAGTCTTTCCAGCCCCGGCTCGCTGGCGCTCTCGCAGCGCGCGACCAGCACCGCCTGGGTGTTCGAGGCACGCAGCAGCCACCAGCCGTCAGGCGTGTTGACGCGCACGCCATCGATGTCCGAGAGCTTGGCGCCCACCTGCTCGAGGCGCGCCTTGACCTCGTCGACGATCCTGAACTTGCGCTCCTCGGCGCAATCGAAGCGCAGCTCCGGCGTGTTCACAAGCTGGGGAAGCTTGTCGCGCATCTCGGCCAGGCTCTCATCGGTCGCGGCGACGATGTTGAGCAGCCGCAGGCCGCAATACAGCGCATCGTCGAAGCCGTAGAACGTATCGGCAAAGAAGATGTGCCCGCTCATCTCACCGGCAAGCGGTGCGCCGAGCTCCGCCATCTTGCTCTTGATCAGCGAATGGCCGGTCTTCCACATGAGCGGCGTGCCGCCGGCGCGCGCGATCTCGTCGAACAGCGCCTGGCTCGCCTTGACGTCGGCGATGATCGTCGCCCCGGCGTGGCCCTTCAGCACGTCGCGCGCCCACAGGATCATGAGCTGGTCGCCCCACAGGATGCGGCCCTTGCCGTCGACCGCGCCGATGCGGTCGCCGTCGCCGTCGAAGGCGATGCCGAGGTCGCAGCCGCGCTTCCTCACCTCCGCCACGAGCTGCTCGAGATTCTTCGGCACCGTGGGATCGGGGTGATGCGACGGGAAGGTACCGTCGACCGTCTCGTTCAGGATGAAATGCTCTCCGGGCAACCTGGAGACGACGGCCCGGATCGAGACGCCCACCGCACCGTTGCCGGTATCCCAGGCGACCTTGAGCTTGCGCCCGGGTTTGACGTCCTTCAGCAGGCGCTCGGCATAGGCCTCGAGGATGTTCTTCTTCTCGAGCGCTCCCTTGCCGCTCTCGAAATCCCCCCCGGCCGCGATCGCGCCGAGCGTCTGGATGTCGGCACCGAAGAACGACTTCTTGCCCATCATCATCTTGAAGCCGTTGTAGTCGGGCGGATTGTGCGAGCCGGTGATCTGGATGCCGCCGTCCATCTCGAGATGCCACACGGCGTAGTACAGCATCGGCGTCGAGACGCAGCCGATGTCGGTCACGTCGACGCCCGCGGCCGTGAGGCCGTCGATGCAGGCCGCCGCCAGCTCGGGCGAGCTCAGCCTGCCGTCGTAGCCCAGCGCCACCCGCTTGCCGCCGTTGCGACGCACCAATGTGCCGAAAGCCCGGCCAATCGCGGCGGCATCGGCCACCTTGAGGGTGCTGCCGACGATGCCGCGGATGTCGTACTCGCGCAGGATCGTCGGATCGAACTTGTGCGCCTTCTGGTTCATGCAATTTACTCCGGACTGGCTTCGCTCAAACGCGCGGCCTGGGGCGCCCAACGCACTCGTAGGCGAATCCGAGACCGCGCATCTCCTCGGGATCGAAAATGTTCCGCAGATCGACGATGCGCGGCAGGCGCATCGCCTCCTTGATACGCCGGGGATCGAGCCCGCGGAACTCGTGCCACTCCGTTATCACGACCAGCACGTCGGCTCCCGACGCCGCCTCGTAGGCGGTCTTGGCATAGGCGACGTCCTTCAGCAGTTTCGCCGCCTCGGTCATGCCCTCGGGATCGAAGGCGACGATCTTCGCACCGGCCGCCTGCAGGGCCGGGACGATGTCGAGGGAGGGCGCGTCGCGCATGTCGTCGGTGTTGGGCTTGAAGGTCAGGCCGAGCACCGCGACGGTCAGGCCGGCGACCGATCCGCCGCAGAAGTCGATGACCTTGCGCGCCATCCGCTTCTTGCGCGCATTGTTCACCTCGATGACCTGCTCGACGATGGTCTGCGGCGCGTCGGCTTCGCGCGCCGTGTAGGCGAGCGCCAGCGTGTCCTTGGGGAAGCACGAGCCGCCGAAACCGGGCCCGGGGTGCAGGAATTTGCGGCCGATGCGACCGTCGAGCCCGATGCCCCGCGCCACGTCGTGGACGTCGGCGCCGACCTTCTCGCAGAGGTCGGCGATCTCATTGATGAAGGTGATCTTGGTGGCGAGGAAGGCGTTGCCGGCGTACTTCGTCACCTCCGCCGTCTCGATGTTGGTGAACACCATCGGCGTCTGGATCAGGTTGAGCGGCCGATAGATCGCCGCCATGACGTCGCGGGCACGCTCGCTCTCGACGCCGATCACGACACGATCGGGCTTCATGAAATCCTCGATCGCCGCTCCCTCGCGCAGGAACTCGGGGTTGGACGCCACGTCGAACTGCGCCGAAGGCCGGGTCTCGCGGATGATGCGCGCCACCTCGCGTCCGGTGCCCACCGGGACGGTCGACTTGGTGACGACCACGGTGTAGCGGCGGATGGCCGAGGCGATCTCCGCGGCCGCGGCATAGACGTAGCTCAGGTCGGCATGGCCGTCGCCGCGCCGCGTCGGCGTGCCGACGGCGATGAACACGGCGTCGGCCCCGCCCACCGCGTCCACCAGGCCGGTGCCGAACGACAGCCGCCCGGCCCGCATGTTGTCGGCGACGAGCCGATCGAGGCCCGGCTCGTAGATCGGGATCTCGCCGCGCCGCAGCCGTTCGATCTTGGCCGGGTCCTTGTCGACGCACACGACGTCGTGCCCGAACTGGGCGAAGCATGCCCCGGAGACCAGACCGACATAACCCGACCCGACCATCGCGATGCGCATTGGATCAGCCCTTCAGCAGCCGCGTCAGCATCGCCCGCGTCTCCGCCGCCGTGTCGGCGCGATGCAACGCCACCCCGACATTGGCCTCGAGAAAGCCCGCGCGACTGCCGCAATCATAGCGTAGACCACCGTAGCGCAATCCATGGAACGGCTGGCCGCCGATCATGCGGGCCATGGCGTCGGTGAGCTGGATCTCGCCGCCCGCGCCCTTCTCGTGCCGGTCGAGATGATCGAACACTTCGGGCAGCAGCACGTAGCGCCCGATGATCGCCAGGGTCGACGGCGCCTCCTCCGGCCGGGGCTTCTCGACCATGGCGGTGATCTCGGCCAATCCGTCCTTCTCGTTGCAGACGGCGGCGATACCGTAGCTCTTGGTCTGCTCGCGCGGCACGTCCATGACGGCAACCACACTGCCGCCGGTCTTCCCGTGTGCGGCGACGAGTTGGGCGGTACAGGTCGGCGAGCCGATCGTCAGCTCGTCCGGCAGCAGCACCGCGAACGGCTCGCGCCCCACCCATTCGCGCGCGCACCAGACGGCGTGGCCGAGGCCGAGGGGCCTTTGCTGGCGGGTGAAGACGGCGTTGCCGGCGCCGATGGTGGCGCCCTGCGTCTGCTTCAGCTCGGGCGCCTTCTTGCGCAGTTCGAGCGTCGCTTCGAGTTCGTAGGCGGCGTCGAAGTGATCCTCGAGCGCACCCTTGTTGCGGCCCGTCACGAACACGAACTGCTCGATGCCCGCGGCGAGGCATTCCTCGACGGCATACTGGATCAGCGGACGATCGACGACCGTGAGCATCTCCTTGGGCACCGCCTTGGTGGCCGGCAGGAATCGCGTACCCAGCCCGGCCACCGGCAGGACGGCTTTGCGAACGCGCTGCGCCATTTCATCGACCTCGCTGCAGGGAGGGACGCGGTTGATGCCACAGCGGCGCAGGGGCTGGCAAGGTCAGCCGAGCAGCACGTCCTTGGCTCGGTTGATGCGCGCGGCGAGATCGGCACTGCCGCCGGCGTCGGGGTGCATGCGTTGGATGAGACGGCGGTGAGCCGCGCGAATGTCGTCGTCACTCGCGTCATCCGCCAAGCCGAGCACGGCCAGCGCCTCGCCGCGGCTCATGTCGCCGCGTGGCGCCGAGGGCGGCGGCCGCGAATTCCGCCATTGTGCGCCGAGGCGACGGTCGAGATAGGCCTCCAGCACCTTGGCCGAATCCGGATCGCCGGCGCACTCGGCATGGAGATCGAGCAACTCACCGTCGCCGAGCGAATCCAGAGTGCGGCCGCGGAACCGCCCGTCCAGCACGCTGCCGCCGACATCGCCGGTCGCATGATCGATCCAGGCCTCGAGGAACGCCGTTCGCACCTGTGTGCGCTGTCCCGTGCCTGGCGTGCTGAAGCCGCCCGACGGGCGCGACCGCATCGCCCGCGCGATCAGCGCCGCGATCGCCACCCCGGCCAGGCCGAACAATTCGGGCAACAGGCCAGGCAGGAAGCGGATGCCGAAGATCAGCAGGCCGCCCGCCCCGAGCACGGCCATTATGGCGAACAGCAGCCTGAGGCGGCGCGCCACGGTCGACGGGTTGGCGCGCAGGAACCACATCACGCCGACCGCGGCCACGGCCAGCAGCGACAGAGCGGCCGCGACGGCGTACATCATCTCCTATCGCCGCGCCGGCGGTGGGCCGGCCGGTCGCGACGGCGCGCCCGGCGATTGCTCCTGCCGCTCGCGCTGAATTTCGCGCCAGCGCGCGACGTTGCGATTGTGGTCGGCGAGAGTCGTGGCAAAGGCATGGCCGCCCTGGCCGTCGGCGACGAAATAGATCGAACGATCGCGCGGCGCGGGGTGGGTGGCGGCGACGATGGCGGCGCGTCCCGGGTTGCAGATCGGGCCGGGCGGCAGGCCGGCCACTTGGTAGGTGTTGTAGGGCGAATCAGACTGCAGGTCGGCGCGCGTCAGTTCACGGCCGAACGGCGCCTTGCCGAGGGTCAGGCCGTAGATCGTCGTTGGATCGCTGTCGAGCCGCATGCGGGCCCGCAAACGGTTGACGAACACCGCGGCGACCCTGGCGCGTTCGGCCGGCACCGCCGTCTCCTTCTCGATGATCGAGGCGAGGATCAAGGCCTGGCGCCGGTTGGCGAGCGGCAGGCCGGCGGCGCGCTTGCGCCACGCCTCGTCCAGGGTCTTGGCCATCGCCTCCTTCATGCGCAGCAGCAGCCCGTCGCGGGTGTCGTCGCGCGAATAGAAGTAGGTCTCGGGCAGCAGGTCGCCCTCGGCGACATCGATCGTGATCTCGCCCGACAGTGCCTCGGTCCTGCGCACGAGGTCGAGGATCTCGGCGGTCGTCAGGCCCTCGGGCACGGTGAGGCGGCGCTGGACCTGCTTGCCCGACTGCAGCAGCTCGATGATCGCCAGCATAGACGCGCGGGCCGGGACCTCGTACTCGCCGGCCTTGATCGGCCGTGGCGTGGGATCGATCATCAGCGCCACGCGGAACAGCCGTGGATAGGCGACCACGCCCTCCTCGTGCAGCACCCTGGCCATCGTCGCCGGGCCGGCGCCGCGCGGGATGACGACGTTGCGCGGCGAATCGAGCGGGCCTTCGGCGACGATCAGCGTGTGGCCGAGCGGCAGCGCGCCACCCATCACGGTGACGAGCAGAACGACGAAAAACAGGACCCAACGAAAAAAGCTGAGCACCCTCAGCCTCCGATGATCACACCGGACCGAAAATCAGCGACGCGTTGGTGCCGCCGAAACCGAACGAGTTGCTGAGCGCGTGGCGGACCTTGCGTTGCTTGGCCTGCTTCGGCACCAAGTCTATATCGCAGCCCTCGTCCGGCTCGTCGAGATTGAGCGTTGGCGGAACGGCCTGCTCGACGATCGACTTGATGGCGTAGATGGCCTCGATCGCGCCGGCGGCCCCCAGGAGGTGGCCGGTCGCAGACTTGGTCGACGACATGGAAAGCTTGTAGGCGTCCTGGCCGAACGTCTTCTTCACGGCGCCGAGCTCGATGACGTCGGCCATGGTCGACGTGCCGTGCGCGTTCACATAGTCGATCTGGTCGGTGCCGAGGCGCGCGCGCTTCAGCGCCGCCTGCATGGCGCGCATCGCGCCGTCGCCGTCCTCGGACGGCGCGGTGATGTGATAGGCGTCGCCCGACAGGCCGTAGCCGATCACCTCGGCGTAGATCCTGGCGCCGCGCCTGCGGGCGTGCTCGTACTCCTCGAGCACCACGCAGCCCGCGCCTTCGCCCATCACGAACCCGTCGCGCCGCCTGTCCCACGGCCGCGACGCCTGGGCGGGCGTGTCGTTGAAGTCGGTCGACAGCGCCTTGCAGGCGTTGAAGCCGGCGATGCCGATGCGGCAGATCGCGGCCTCGGCGCCGCCGGCCACCATGACGTCGGCGTCGTCGAGCTGGATCAGCCGCGCCGCGTCGCCGAGGGCGTGGGCCCCCGTCGCGCACGCCGTCACCACGGAATGATTCGGGCCCTTGAAGCCGTACCTGATCGACACCTGGCCCGAGGCGAGGTTGATCAGCGCCGACGGGATGAAGAACGGGCTGACGCGGCGGGGGCCGCGATCCTTGAGCACGAGCGACGTCTCGTAGATCGTCTGCAGGCCGCCGATGCCCGAGCCGATCATCACGCCGGTCCGGCGCCGACCCTCGTCGTCCTGCGGCTTCCACCCCGAATCCTCGACCGCCTGCTCGGCGGCAGCGATGCCGAAGACGATGAACTTGTCGAGCTTGCGCTGGTCCTTGGGCGCGATGTAGGCGTCGGCGTTGAAGTGGCCGTTGGCCTTGTCGCCGACCGGCACCTCGCCGGCGATCTTGGTCGCGAGGTCGGTCGTGTCGAATGCCTGGATCGCGCGGATGCCCGATTCGGCCGCCATCAGGCGGCGCCAGTTGGTATCGACACCGTCGCCGAGCGGCGTCACCATGCCCATGCCGGTTACGACAACTCGCCTCATCGTTCGCCTTCCTCGTGTCGAAGCGGACAGGCGTTCAGGACTTGGCGTTGCTCTTGATGAAGCCGATGGCGTCGCCCACGGTCTGGATCTTCTCGGCCGCGTCGTCCGGGATCTCGATGCCGAATTCCTCCTCGAAGGCCATCACGAGTTCGACCGTGTCGAGGCTGTCCGCGCCGAGGTCGTCGATGAACTTGGCGTCTTCCTTGACCTGCGCGGCCTCGACACCGAGATGCTCCACGACGATCTTCTTAACGCGCTCGGCAATATCGCTCATTTTGCTCTTCCTTCCCGTGTCTTCCCGGATTGGGGTCGCCTCAAGGGGCAGGCGAATCGGCCCCTCCTAACATAGCTCCCCGGCCAAGGCTAGGGCCGGAAATCCTACAAAATCAGGCACTTGTGAGGATTCGCCCTCAGATCATCGCCATCCCGCCGTTGATGTGCAGGGTCTGCCCCGTGACGTAGCCGGCCTCGTCACTGGCGAGGTAGACGACTCCCGCGGCGATCTCGTCGGGCGTGCCCAGACGCTCGGCCGGCACGCGCGCAAGGATGGCCTTTTTCTGCTCGTCGGTGAGCACGTCGGTCATCGGCGTGGCGATGAACCCGGGCGCGATGCAATTCACCGTAATGCTGCGCGAGGCGAGCTCCAGCGCGAGCGACTTCGACAGGCCGATCAGGCCGGCCTTGGCGGCCGCATAGTTGGCCTGGCCCGGGTTTCCGGTCACGCCGACGATCGAGGTTATGTTGATCACCCGACCGAAACGGCGGCGCATCATGCCCCGCATCGCCGCCCGCGTGAGGCGGAAGGTGCCGGTGAGGTTCACCTGCAGCACCTTCTCCCATTCCTCGTCCTTCATGCGCATCGAAATGTTGTCGCGCGTGATCCCGGCGTTGTTGACCAGGATGTCGATCTTGCCCATCGCCGCCTCGGCCTCCTTGGCCAACCGGTCAATATCGGCGGCATCGTCCATGCGCGCGGCGACGACATGCGCACGCTCCCCGAGCGAGCCCTTGAGCTGCTCGAGGGCGTCGGCGCGCGTGCCCGAGATCGTGACCGCCGCCCCACGGCCATGCAGCGCGCGAGCGATGGCGCCGCCGATGCCGCCTGAAGCGCCCGTGACGAGCGCCGACTTGCCGGAAAGATCGAACATCGCGCTGCTCCTCAGGCGGTCTTCAGAAAAGCCTCGATATCGGCCGGCGTGTTGAGGGCCAGCCCCGTCATCTCCTTGTCGATGCGCTTGACCAGGCCCGACAGCACCTTGCCCGAGCCGCATTCCACCAACGCATCGACTCCGCCCGACTTCATGTACTGGACGCTCTCGCGCCAGCGCACCAGGCCCGTGACCTGCTCGACCAGGCGGATCTTGATGTCGGCCGGGTTGGTGATCTCCGACGCCAGCACGTTGGCGACGAGCGGTACCTGCGGCGTGCCGAGCGTCACTTCCTCCAGCGCCTTCTGCATGGCGTCGGCGGCAGGCTGCATCAGCGGGCAATGGAAGGGCGCACTCACCGGCAGCGGCATGGCACGCTTGCAGCCGCGCGCCTTCGCCGCCTCGCCGGCCCGTTCCACCGCTTCCTTGTGGCCGCTGATGACGATCTGGCCGCCGCCATTGTCGTTCGCCACCGTCACGACCTGGCCGTGCGCGGCCTCCCGGCAGGCCTCCTGCGCCGCCTCCAGTTCGATGCCGAGCAATGCCGCCATGGCGCCGACGCCGACCGGCACGGCCTTCTGCATCGATTGCCCGCGCAGCTTGAGCAGGCGGGCGGCATCCGCGAGTTGCAGGGAGCCCGAGGCCGCCAGGGCCGAGTACTCGCCGAGGGAGTGGCCCGCCACATGGCTCGCGAAGCTTGCCAAGGGCTTTCCGCCGTCCTTCTCGAGGACCCGGATCACCGCGACACTCACCGCCATCAAGGCAGGCTGGGCATTCTCAGTCAGGACGAGGTCGGACTCGGGCCCCTCGCGCATCAACCGGGAAAGGTTTTGCTTCAACGCCTCGTCGATCTCCGCGAATACGTCGCGAGCCGTCGAGAAGGCGCCGGCAAGGTCGACGCCCATCCCCACGGCTTGGGAACCTTGTCCCGGAAACACGAAAGCGCGGCTCATGGGCAAATTCCCCCGGTTCTTGGCCTGAAGCGGGTCCCTCATACCCCAGTCGCGCCAGGGCCGAAACGCCTTGATTCGGGGGTATTTGTCTGTATAACCGCCGCTCTTCGGGGCCTAAATCGGCGCCGTCTCCTTGCCGCTCCCCGAACGATCGCGACGGGGCGGCTAGACCCGGCCGGTTCGTCAACTCCGGGTCGCCAACAGCCATAAGGAGCCTCAGTCAGATGGCATTGTACGAGAATGTCTTCATCGCGCGCCAGGACGTGCCGGCGACGCAAGTGGAGACCCTGACCAACCAGTTCTCCGAGCTCATCCAGAGCTTGGGCGGAACCGTTTCCAAGAAAGAGCATTGGGGACTGCGGTCCCTCGCCTTCCGGATCAAGAAGAACCGCAAGGGCCACTACACTCTGATGAACATCGACGCGCCGGCCGCTGCCGTGAAGGAGCTGGAGCGCACGATGTCGATCAACGAGGACATCATTCGCTTCCTGACGGTGCGCGTCGACGAGCTCGAGGAAGGCCCCTCGGCGGCGATGCAACGCAGCGCCGACAAGTCCGACCGACCGGGCGGCGACCGTCCGGAGCGTGGTGGCTGGGGCGATCGCGGGCCACGGCGCGAACGTCCACGATTCGGCGACGAAGCAACTCCCAGCATCGGAGATGAGGAATGAGCGCCGCCCGTCGACCTTTCACCCGCCGGCGCAAGAGTTGCCCGTTCTCGGGCGCCAACGCCCCCAAGATCGACTACAAAGACGTGCGGCTGTTGCAACGCTTCGTGTCGGAGCGCGGCAAGATCGTCCCGAGCCGCATTTCGGCGGTGTCGTCGAAGAAGCAGCGTGAGCTCGCCCAGGCGATCAAGCGTGCGCGATTCCTGGCGCTCCTTCCCTATCTGATCGCCTGAGAACGGGAGACGAACCATGCCGATGAACGTCATCCTGCTGGAGCGCGTGCCCAAGCTCGGTCAGATGGGCGATGTCGTGAAGGTGAAGCCCGGCTTCGCCCGCAACTTCCTGCTGCCCCAGAAGAAGGCCCTGCGCGCCACCAAGGACAACATCACCTACTTCGAATCGCAGCGTAAAGTGCTGGAGGCCCAGAACTTCGAGCGCCGCAGCGAGGCGGAAAAGGCCGGCGACAAGATGAAGGACCTCAAGGTCACGCTCATCCGCCAGGCCTCGGAAGCGCTGCAGCTCTACGGTTCGGTGACGTCGCGCGACATCGCCGAGGGCGCGGTTGCCGCCGGCGTCAAGATCGAACGCGGTCAGGTCGAGCTCGACAAGCCGATCAAGGCGCTGGGAGCGCACAGGATCAAGATCCACCTCCATCCCGAGGTGACGGTCGAGATCCTCGCCCTCGTCGCCCGCTCGCCGGACGAAGCCGAGTTCCTCGCCAAGGGCGGCACCCTGGTCGCCGAGACCGAGCGCGCGGCCCAGGAGGCGGCTGAAGCCGCTCAGCGCGCGCAGGCGCAGGCGGCGGCGCTGTTCGAGGCCAAGCCCGCCGCGGAGGGCGAGGCTGCCGAAGCTGCGGTCCCCGCCGAGGAAGCGGCAGCCGAACAGAAGTAGCGCCGCCGGCCTTGCGCCCCGCGATGCGATCCGACGCATGCCATTGCCTGCCAGTGGCATGCGTCTTCGTTTGAGCCTCCGATGATGTGGCGTGCAGGCGCCATCGCCATCGCAGCGCTGGTGGCGCTGCCGGTGTTCGGCGTCGTGGCCAGCCTGTTCGACTGGCGCGGCGAATTGTGGGCCCACCTCGCCACGACCACGCTTGCGGACATCGTCTCGAACACGGTCGTACTGCTGATCGGCGTCGGTGTCGGCACGACGCTGATCGGAACCGGCACGGCGTGGCTGGTGACAATGCATCGCTTCCCGTTCAGCCGGACGCTCGAATGGGCGCTGTTGCTGCCTCTGGTGATGCCGACCTACGTGATCGGCTATGCCTATGCGGATCTGCTCACCTTCGCCGGCCCGATCCAGGGCGCTCTGCGCGAGTTCACCGGATGGCGGCGCGACGACTATTGGTTTCCCGATTTCGGCAATGCCACGGGCGTAGCGCTGCTCTTCACTTTGGTCCTCTTCCCGTACGTCTACCTGGCCGCGCGGGCCACCTTCCTCGCCCAATCGCAGGCCCTGCTCGATGCCAGCCGCATCCTCGGGCACGGCCCGCTCAGCACGTTCCGACGCATCGGCCTGCCGCTCGCCCGCCCGGCCATTGCCGCTGGAGCCGCCCTGGCGCTGCTCGAAGCCCTCGCCGATTTCGGAACGGTGCAGTACTACGGCGTCCCCACCTTCACGACCGCCATCTACCGCACGTGGTATGGGATGGGAGATCGAACGGGCGCCGCCCAGATCGCCATGGTCCTGCTCGTGATTGCCGCCTGCCTGCTCCTGCTGGAACGCCACAGTCGCGGTAGACGACGCGTCCATGTCGCGGCGAACATTCGGCAGCGGTCATCGCCTTCCGCGCTGTCGCCGGCGGGCGCGCTCGCCGCCTCGATCGTCTGCAGCTTGCCGGTGGTGTTCGGCTTTGTTCTGCCGACAGCGCATCTGATCAGGCTGGCAGTCGTGTCCGGCATTGGATTGACCGACGAAAGCTTCGTGCGCGAGGCCATCCATAGCCTCGTGCTGGCGACGATCGCCGCGCTGGCAATCGTCGCACTGGCGCTGTTCCTTGCCTATGCCGGCCGGCTGGTGCGGCGGCGCGCCTTCAATCGCCTGATCGAGTTTTCCGTGCTGGGCTATGCCATCCCCGGCGCGGTGATCGCAGCCGGCATCCTGTTGCCGTTGATCGCCGTCGACCACGCGGTCGATGCGGCATTCGACGCAGTCTTCGGCGTCTCGACGGGCCTTCTTCTAAGCGGAACCGCCTTCGCCCTGCTGATGGCCTACACCATCCGTTTCCTGGCCGTGGGCGTTGCCAACGTGGCGCCGGCACTCGCAGCGATCGATCCGGCCATGGATGCCAGCGCGCAGATGCTGGGGGCGAAACCACGGCAGATTCTGCGACGGATCCATCTGCCGATGTTGAAGGCGCCAGCGTTGACGGCCGCGATGCTCGCGTTCGTCGAGGTGGTCAAGGAGTTGCCGGCGACGCTCCTCATCCGGCCATTCAACTTCGACACGCTCGCGGTCGGAATCTATCGCTACGCCTCCGACGAGCGCCTTGCTCAGGCCGCCGTGGGGGCGGTCCTGATCGTCGCCGTATCGCTCGCACCGGTGATCCTGCTGAGCCGCGCGATCGCCAGCCCGCAGCCTACTTCCAGCCGGCGCGATCCATGATCTTGAGGGCCTCGGCGTTGTTGCGCGCGAAGACGCGGGCGTTGAGCTGATCCTCCTTGAACTTGCCGAGTGAGGCGAGTTCCGGCGCCATGTCCACGTTGGCCAACACCGGGTACTCGGAGTTGCCCTGCGCGAAGTAGCGCTGTGCGTTCGGCGACACGAGATACTCGAGAAACTTCACCGCTGCCTCTCGGTTGGGCGCGTACTTGGCAACGCCGCCGCCGCTGATGTTCACGTGCGTCCCGCGACCGGCCTGATCGGGGAAGATCACCCCGATCTTGGCCGCGACCTCGCGATCCTCCGGCTTCTTGGAGCGCATGAGGTTCACGAAGTAGTAGGTGTTGGCGACGCAGATGTCGCCTTCCCCCGCCGCTACCGCCTTGATCTGATCGGTGTCACCGCCCCGTGGCGGCCGTGCCATGTTTGCCGCGACCCCCTTGGCCCACGCCTCGGTCTTCTCCGGTCCAAGAGCCGCCAGGATCGAACCCGTCAGCGATTGGTTGTAGATGTTGCCCGAGGAGCGGATGAGCAGCTTGCCCTTCCATGTGGCGTCGGCGAGGTTCTCGTACGTCTGGGGAGCATTCGCCGCTTGCACACGCTCCTTGCCGTAAAAGATCACACGCGCGCGCTTGGAGAAGCCGAACCAATTGTTGTCGGGGTCGCGCAGATGCGCCGGCACCGCCGCGGTCAGAACCTGCGAGGAGACGGGCTGCAGCAAGCCATCGGCCCGGGCTCGCTCGATGCGGCCGGCGTCGACACTGATGAAAACGTCGCACGGGCTCTTGTCGCCCTCAGCCTTGAGCTTGGCCACCAATGCATCCGCCGCGGCATCGGTCCGATTGATCTTGATGCCGGTGAGATCGGTGAAGTTGTTGTAGAGCGCGATGTCGGTGTTGTAGTGGCGCGCCGAATAGAGATTGAGCGTCGCTGCCTGGGCGAGCGCCCCTCTCGAGATCATCACACCCGCACCGAACGCCATCCCCGAGGTCATCAAGGCTCGCCGCTTCACGTTCACTCTCCATCTGCGAATGACTTGCAATCACGAAATCTATAGCACCCCACAATCGCTACTGCAAATCGCTCGCAATACTTTGATCTGGGTCAAATCCCAGGTTTGTTCCGGCCTTTGCCTTGAAATTGCCGTTTGGACTAACATTTGCGCTCCTGAGGGTACGACGATGCTGCTAGCCAAGGGCCTTGGCCGCGTATTGGGCGTAGGCCAGTTGACCATCATCGACGCCACCGGACGGTCGCACCGCCTGCAGGGTTCGCGACCCGGCCCGGCGGTGACCATGCGGCTTCACGACCGCTGGACCGGCCTGCGTCTGGCCCTGCGTCCCCGGCTCGCCTTCGGCGAGGCCTACATGGACGGCAGGCTCACCGTCGAGGACGGCGACCTCTACGACTTGCTGGATTTGCTCGGACGCAACATGGCCGCCATCGAGACCATGCCGTTGTTGCGCTGGTCCTACGGCCTGCAGAAGGTCTTGCGGTTCCTCGAGCAATACAATCCGATTGGCAAGGCGCAACGCAACGTCGCTCACCACTACGACCTCAACGATCGGCTCTACGACGCTTTCCTCGACCGCGACCGCCAGTACTCCTGCGCCTATTTCCTGTCGCCGTCGGACTCGCTCGAACAGGCACAGGTCAACAAGAAGCGCCACATCGCCGCCAAGCTGCTGCTGCGGCCGGGCATGAAGGTGCTCGACATCGGCTCGGGATGGGGCGGCATGGGGCTCTTCCTCGGTAGCGAGTTCGGCGCCGACGTCACGGGCGTGACGCTGTCGAAGGAGCAGCACGGCGTATCGAGCCGCCGCGCGCTGGAGGGCGGCCTGGCCGACCGCGTGCGCTTCAAGCTGCTGGACTATCGCGAGGAGCCCGAAACCTACGACCGGATCGTTTCGGTCGGCATGTTCGAGCATGTCGGAGCCGCGCATTACGTCGAGTTCTTCGCCAAGATCAAGCAGTTGCTGAAGGACGATGGCGTTTTGGTGCTGCATTCGATCGGCCGCATGGAGCCGCCCGGCGGCACAAACACGTGGCTGCGCAAGTACATCTTTCCGGGCGGCTACACGCCGGCTCTCTCGGAGGTTCTCGCAGCCATCGAGAATGTCGGCCTATACGTCACCGATATCGAAATCGTCCGATTGCATTACGCCGAGACGTTACGCCACTGGCGCCTGCGCTTCCTCGCCAACCTCGACAAGGTCAAGCAGATCGAAGGCTACGACGATCGCTTTTGCCGCATGTGGGAGTTCTATCTCGCCGGCTGCGAAGTGGCGTTCCGTTACATGAATCAGATGGTGTTCCAGATTCAGGTAGCGCGCAGGCAGGACGCAGTGCCACTGACGCGCGACTACATGGTCGACGCCGAACGTGACGTCGGCGTTTCCCGCTCCATGGCGGCCGAATAGCCGGTTTTCCCCGTAGTTACCCACCGTTGAATAGAGTGGCGGGTTTTGGGATGGTGGCCGGCCCCTCGGTTTCACTAGAAGGCTCTGCATGGAGCCGCTGAAAGACTCGTCGAACGTCACGCGCCTGCCCGGCGCAGATGACATCCGCCTGCGCGAGCCGCCGCACAACTTCGAGGCGGAGCAGGCGCTGCTGGGCGCCATTCTCATCAACAACCACGCCTACCAGCGCGTCGCCGAGTTCCTGCGGCCGGAGCACTTCGCCGATCCGCTGCACGGCAAGCTGTTCGACACGCTCGGCAAGCTGATCGAGCGCGGCCAGCTCGTCAGCGCCGTCACGCTCAAGACCTACGTGGAGAACGACGAGGATATCAAGACGGCGGGCGGCGCGGCCTATCTTGCCCGCCTGGTCGCCTCCTCCGTCCATGTCATCGACGCCGGGGACTTCGGCCGCAGCGTCCACGACCTCTATCTTCGCCGGCAGTTGATCGACGTGGGCGAGGGTATGGTGAACGGTGCATTCAGCCCCGACGTCGAGGAAATGGCCCTGCAGCAGATCGAGGTCGCCGAGAAGAAGCTCTACGATCTCGCCAGCAGCGGCCAGATCGAGGGCGGCTTCAAGCCGTTCCGCGCCTCCTTGACCGAGGCCATGGCGGCGGCCGAGGCGGCCTATCACCGGGCCGGCCAGCTTACCGGTGTGGCCACCGGACTGTTCCAGCTCGATCAGCTGCTCGGCGGCCTGCACAAGTCGGATCTGATCATCCTCGCCGGTCGTCCGGCGATGGGAAAGAGCTCGCTCGCCACGAACATCGGCTTCAATGCCGCCCGGGCCTATCGGGAGGAACTCGGGGAGGATGGCCGGCCGAAGGTGGTCGACGGCGCCGTGGTCGGCTTTTTCTCTCTCGAGATGTCGGCCGAACAGCTGGCCACGCGCATGATCTCCGAGCAGGCCGAAATCCCCTCCGAGAAGATACGGAAGGGCGAACTGATCAGCGCCGACTTCGACCGCGTCCTGTCGGTGAGCCACGAACTGGAACATCTCAACTTCTTCATAGACGACACACCGGCACTCTCGATTGCGGCTTTGCGGACGCGCGCGCGCCGGCTCAAGCGCACGCACGGACTCGGCCTCATCATCGTCGACTATCTCCAGCTGCTCGCGCCCTCGGGCCGGACGCGTCAGGAGAATCGCGTGCAAGAGGTGTCCGAGATCACCCGCGGATTGAAGACGCTCGCCAAGGAGCTCGACGTACCCGTTCTGGCCCTCAGCCAGCTCAGCCGGGCCGTCGAGCAACGCGAGGACAAGCGGCCGCAGCTCGCCGACCTGCGCGAATCGGGCTCGATCGAGCAGGATGCGGATGTCGTGATGTTCATCTATCGCGACGATTATTATCTTCAGCGCGAGGAGCCGAAGCGACGCGACAACGAGACCGCCGAGCACTACAATGCGCGTCACGACGACTGGAGGCAACGCTGCGAGCAGCAGTACGGCAAGGCCGAAGTCATCGTCGCAAAGCAGCGGCACGGTCCGACCGGCATCGTCCGTCTCTCGTTCGAGGGCCAGTTCACCAAGTTCGGCAATCTTCCGGCGGACGCAGGTTCGTCGGATGGACCCGCCTTCTAGGCGCGGCATGACTCCGGCGGGCGACGAAGCCCTGCGGCGGGCGGGCGCGATTCTCACCGTCGATCTCGGCGCCATCGCCGCCAACTGGCGCGGCTTGCGCGATGCCGGGCGCGCGCAGGGACGGCCGGTCGATTGTGCGGCAGTGCTCAAGGCCGACGCCTACGGCACCGGCGCGGCCGTCGTCGGCCCCCGCCTCGCGGCCGAGGGATGCCGCCACTTCTTCGTCGCCCACGTCGACGAGGGCGTCGCGCTGCGCGCCGTATTGCCCGACCCGGCGATCTACGTCCTGAACGGCCTGCTGCCCGGGACCGACGCCGACTTCGTCGAACATCGCCTGACCCCGGCCCTCAACCATCTCGGGCAGCTCAACGCCTGGCGCGCCGCCGCCCAGCGCTTCGACAGGCCGCTCGACGCCGTGATCCACGTCGACACGGGCATGAACCGGCTCGGGTTCGACGCCGACGAATCGCAGGTGCTGATCAACGAGCGCGGGCGATTGCGCGGCTTGCGGCTCGCCCTGCTGATGAGCCATCTCGTCGCTTCCGAAGAGCCCGACAACCCGGCCAATGGTGAGCAGCTCTCGCGCTTCCGCGCATTCGTCCGGAGCATGCCCGGCGCGCCGACCTCGCTCGCCAATTCCTCGGGCGTCTTCCTCGGGCCGGACTATCACTTCGATCTGCTGCGGCCGGGCGCCGCGCTCTACGGCATCAACCCCCTGCCCGGACGTGCCAATCCGATGCTGCCCGTCGTGACGCTGAAAGCGCGCATCCTGCAACTGCGCAAGATCGATGCGTTTCAGACCGTTGGCTACGGTGGGGCGTGGCGTGCGGCGCGCCCAAGTCGCGTGGCCACGATCGCGCTGGGATATGCCGATGGGTACTTTCGTGCCCTCATTAATCGCACGCACGTACATCTCGCCGGCCACCGCGTGCCGGTGATTGGCCGCATCTCCATGGACCTGGTCACCGTCGATGTCACCGACGTACCCGAAGCCGATTGCCCGCTCGGCACGACCGTGGAGGTGCTGGGCCCCCACATGACGCCCGACGACCTGGCCGAGAACGCGCGGACGAACGCCTACGAGGTCATGACGGCCCTTGGCCGCCGCCACGCGCGAGTCTATGTCGAGAGTGGGGGGACCGCGACGTGACGATTCCGCTTGTGACGATCCTTGGCCGCATGACGCTCGCCTTTCTGGCGGCGACGGGCACCGTGACGACCTTCGCCTTCCAGGCGATCCGCCAGGCCGTGCAGCCGCCCTATTATCATCGCCAGATTCTCCGCCAGATGCTGGAGATCGGCTACTATTCCTTGCCGGTGGTGGGCCTGACGGCGATCTTCACCGGCATGGTGCTCGCCCTGCAGTCCTATACCGGCTTCGCCCGCTTCTCCGCCGAGAGCGCCATTCCCAACGTGGTCGTCGTGTCGCTGACCCGCGAACTCGGCCCGGTGCTGGCCGGCCTGATGGTGGCCGGCCGCGTCGGCGCCGCCATGGCGGCCGAGATCGGCACCATGCGCGTTACCGAACAGATCGATGCGCTGACCACCCTGTCGACCGATCCGTTCAAGTATCTGGTGGCCCCGCGGCTGATCGCCGGGGTCGTCACCCTGCCGATACTGGTCCTGGTGGCCGACATCATCGGCGTCCTGGGAGGCTACATCGTCGGCGTCTACAAGCTCGACTTCAACGACATCGCCTATCTTCGCAACACGATCGATTTCCTCGAGTTCCAGGACGTCTTCTCGGGCCTGGTGAAGGCGGCCGTGTTCGGCTTCCTGATCACCTTGATGGGCTGCTACCACGGCTACACCTCGAAGGGCGGCGCCCAGGGTGTCGGCATGGCGACCACCAACGCCGTGGTCTCGGCCTCGATCCTGATCCTGACCTCCAACTACTTCATCACCGAAGCGTTCTTCGCGCGATGACGACGCCCAAGATCTCCTTGCGCGGCGTCACCAAGTCGTTCGGGCCGAAGAAGGTCCTGCAGGGCATCGACCTCGACGTCCAGCCGCAGGAATCCGTGGTCGTCATCGGCGGCTCGGGCAGCGGCAAGTCGGTCCTGCTGAAGTGCATCCTGGGGCTGCTGCAACCCGACGAGGGCTCGATCCGCATAGACGGCGAAGAGGTCACCGGGCTCAGCGACCGCGAACGCGCCCGGGTCATGCGCAAGTTCGGCATGCTGTTCCAGGGCGGCGCGCTCTTCGACTCGCTGCGCGTCTGGGAGAACGTCGCGTTCGGCCCGATCCAGAGCGACGGCATGGATCCCGCCCGGGCGCGCGAGGTCGCGATCGCCAAGCTGGGCGCGGTCGGGCTCACACCGGAAATCGGCCAGCTGCGCCCGGCCGAGCTGTCGGGCGGCATGCAGAAGCGCGTGGCGCTCGCCCGCGCCATCGCCCGCGAACCGGAGATCATCTTCTTCGACGAGCCGACCACGGGCCTCGACCCGATCATGGCCGACGTCATCAATGACCTGATCGTCAAGTGCGTCAGCGACCTCGGCGCCACCGCGATCTCGATCACCCACGACATGGCGAGCGCTCGCAAGATCGGCCATCGCATCGGCATGCTCTACGACGGCAAGCTGATCTGGCAGGGCCCGGTCGCCGATATCGACCGTTCAGGCAACGCCCATGTCGACCAGTTCATCCACGGCCGCGCCGAGGGGCCGATCCAGATGCAGGTGCGGAAGCTGTGACCCGTCGGCCGGGGAACTGAGGTGGCCCGCGTCACCAAACGCTTCGTCTGCCAGTCGTGCGGCGCCGTGACCACCAAGTGGAGTGGGCGCTGCGAGAGCTGCGGCGAGTGGAACACCATCGCGGAGGAAGCCGGCGCCACGCCGGGGCCGGCGGGCAGCGGGCTGACCCGCGCCGGCAAGGGGCGCCTGCTCGAGTTCGCCGGCCTCACCGGCTCGACACCACAGCCGCCGCGCCACCGCAGCGGCATCGCCGAATTCGACCGTGTCTGCGGCGGCGGGCTGGTGGTGGGCTCCGCACTGCTGATTGGCGGCGACCCCGGGATCGGCAAGTCGACCCTGTTGCTGCAGGTCGCGGCGGCGCTCGCCAGGCAAAGCACCGCCTGCGCCTACATCTCGGGCGAGGAAGCGCTCGACCAGGTGCGGCTGCGCGCCGAGCGGCTCGGCCTCGGCGCGGCGCCGGTGCAGCTCACGGCCGCGACGTCGGTGCGCGACATCGTCGCCACGCTCGAGCGGCCCGATGCGCCAAAGGTCGCGGTGATCGATTCGATCCAGACCATGTGGCTCGACACCGTCGACAGCACGCCGGGCACCGTGACCCAGGTGCGCGCCTCGGCGCAGGCACTGGTCGAGCTCGCCAAGCGGCGCGGCATCGCCGTGCTGCTGGTCGGACACGTCACCAAGGACGGCGCCATCGCCGGCCCGCGCGTGCTCGAGCACATGGTCGACACCGTCCTCTATTTCGAGGGCGAGCGCGGCCATCAGTTCCGCATCCTGCGCACCGTCAAGAACCGCTTCGGTCCGACCGACGAGATCGGCGTCTTCGAGATGTCCGATCGCGGACTGGCCGACGTCGCCAATCCCTCGGCGCTGTTCCTTGCCGAGCGGCGCGGCCAGGTGTCCGGCGCCTGCGTCTTCGCCGGCATCGAGGGCACGCGGCCGGTGCTGGTCGAAATCCAGGCGCTGGTGGCGCCGTCGTCCTTCGCCACGCCGCGCCACGCGGTCGTCGGTTGGGATTCCAACCGCCTCGCCATGGTACTGGCGGTGCTGGAAGCCCGCTGCGGCGTGTCGATCGGCGCCAACGACGTCTACCTGAATGTCGCCGGCGGCCTGCGCATCGGCGAGCCGGCCGCCGATCTCGCCGTTGCCGCGGCCGTGGTGTCGTCGCTTGCCGACGAGCCGGTGCCGCCCGACATGGCGGTGTTCGGCGAAATCGGCCTCGGCGGCGAGGTGCGGCCGGTGGGCCAGCGCGAGGCGCGGCTGCGCGAAGCGGCCAAGCTCGGATTTCGCAGCGCGCTGGTGCCGCGTGGCCGCGCCGGCACGGGGCCGGCGCCGGCACGGACGGCCGAGGGCATCGCCATTGACGAAATCGAGCATCTGTCCGACCTTGTCGCGCGATTCCAGCCGGCAGACCGACCCCTCAAGCGACCGCGGCGGGAGGGCGCAGCGGATCGCAGGCGTGACTGAACCGCACGCATCGGGTTAGAGGGCAATCGCTGATGGACCAGCTCGGCATCACCGTTTTCGACGTCGCGGTCATTGCCGTCGCCGTGTTCGGCGCCGCCATCGGCATGTCGGCGGGTTTCGCCCATGCCGTCCTCTTCATCGCCTCCTGGATCGGCGCCGGCTGGGTCGCCTGGCGGTTCGCCAAGGTCGTCCAGCCCGAGATCGAGACGCTCGTGGGCAGCACCGAGCTCGCCTATTTCATCTCCCTGCTGGTGGTTTTCGTCGGCGCGCTGATCGTCCTGGTGATGCTCACCAACGCGGTTTCGCGCTCGGTCCGCGCCAGCCCGCTGGGACGGCCGGACCGCATCCTGGGCGCCGGCTTCGGCGTGCTTTGCGCCTGGGCGGCGCTGGGCACGGCCTTCCTGTTCTACACCTATCTCGGCCCCAAGCAGCTGCCGCCTCCGGTCGAGGCCGGCGCGACGTTTCCCCTGATCAAGGAAATGGCCATGTTCGTCGAGCCACACCTGCCGCCTGGCTTCCGGACCCGGATGCAGAACAGGGGACCGCTCGACCCGGCCGATATCCCGATCCCCTCGCCGGCGGAGATCATCAAGAAGACCGAATGACCACAAAGGGTCGCAGGCACTTATCCTTGATGCATGGCGGCCCCGCCCCAGATATAACCCCGCCGTGCTGAACGCCCCCGCCCCCCTGGATCGCGACAGCGACAAGTTCCACGAGGAATGCGCGCTGTTCGGCATCTACGGCACGTCGGACGCCGCCGCCCATACCGCGCTCGGGCTGCATGCCCAGCAGCACCGAGGGCAGGAAGCCACCGGCATCGTCACCTTCGACGGACGCCATTTCCACTCCCACCGCGCCCCCGGCCTGGTGGGAGATGTTTTTGGCGAGCAGGCCGTGATGGCCACCCTCCAGGGCTACAGCGCCATCGGTCACAACCGCTACGCCACGACAGGCGGCACCAACGACCGCAACATCCAGCCGATCTTCGCCGACTACGATTTCGGCGGCCTGGCGCTCTGCCACAACGGCAACCTCACCAACGCCTACCTGCTGCGCCGCGAACTGGTGCGCATGGGCTGCCTGTTCCAGTCCACCACCGACACCGAGGTCATCAACCACCTGATCGCCCGTTCCAACTACTCGACCGTCGTCGACCGGCTGATAGACGCGCTCGGACGGGTCAAGGGCGCCTACTCGCTGCTCATTCTCACCAACGAGGCGCTGATCGGCGTGCGCGACCCGATGGGCGTGCGCCCGCTGGTGATCGGCCGCCTCGAGGATTCCTGGATCATCGCCTCGGAGACCTGCGGGCTCGACATCATCGGCGCGCGCTACGTGCGCGACGTCGAGCCCGGCGAGATCGTCATCGTCGACGGCAGCGGGTTGCGCTCGATCAAGCCGTTCGGCAGGCAACAGCGTCGGTTCTGCGTCTTCGAGCACATCTACTTCGCCCGCCCCGACAGCAGGATCGAGGGCGTCGGCGTCTACGAGGCGCGCAAGCGCATCGGCATGGAACTCGCCAAGGAGAGCCCCGTGGCGGCCGACCTGGTCGTGCCGGTGCCCGATTCGGGCGTGCCGGCGGCAATCGGCTATGCTCATGAGTCCGGCCTGCCGTTCGAGCTCGGCATCATCCGCAACCACTATGTCGGCCGTACCTTCATCGAGCCGGCCGATCACATCCGCCATCTCGGCGTGCGGCTGAAGCACAACGCCAACCGCGCCATGATCGAGGGCAGGCGGGTGATCCTGGTCGACGATTCGATCGTGCGCGGCACGACCTCGATGAAGATCGTCGAGATGGTGCGCAACGCCGGCGCCCGCGAGGTCCACATGCGCATCGCCGCCCCGCCGACCACCCACTCCTGCTTCTACGGCATCGACACGCCCGAGCGCGACAAGCTGCTCGCCTCGCACTACGACGTCGACGGCATGGCCAAGTTCATCAAGGTCGATTCTCTGGCCTTCCTGTCGATCGACGGCCTCTATCGCGCCATGGGCCTGCCCGGCCGCGACCCTCAGGCGCCCGGCTTTTGCGACGCCTGCTTCACAGGCGACTACCCGATCCCCCTCGACGACCTGATGGGCAGCGAGGACCGCCAGCTCTCGCTGCTCGCCGAAACGGCGTAAGCCCCTCCGACGGAACGCGCATGAGACTCCAAGGCCGGATCGCCCTGATCACCGGCGCCTCGCGCGGTCTCGGCGCGGCGGCGGCCTTCGCCTATGCCCGCGAAGGCGCACACTGCATCCTGGTCGCCCGCACCGTGGGCGGGCTCGAGGCAGTCGACGACCGGATCAAGTCGATCGGCGGCAGCGCCACACTGGTGCCGCTCGACGTCACCGACGGACCCGGCATCGACCGGCTGGGGGCGGCGCTCCACGAGCGCTACGGCAGGCTCGACGTGCTGCTCGCCTGCGCCGGCGTGCTCGGCACGCTCTCGCCGGTCGGCCATTTCGAGCCGCGCATCTTCGAGCAGGTCATGGCGGTGAACGTGACCGCGAACTGGCGCCTGATGCGTTCGCTCGATCCGCTGCTACGCCAGTCCGACGCCGGCCGGGCGATCTTCGTCACCTCGGGCATCTCGCGCCGCGCCGTGCCCTACTGGGGCGCCTACGCCGCGAGCAAGGCCGCGCTCGACATGCTGGCGTCGATCTACGCCGCCGAGAGCGCCCACACCAGGCTGCGCGTCAACCTCTACAATCCCGGCCCCATGCGAACGGCCATGCGCGCGCTCGCCTTTCCCGGCGAGGATCCGGCGTCGCTGCCGCCGCCCGAGGCGCACGACGAGAACCTCATCGGGCTCGCCCTGCCCGAGTGCACGATGAACGGCCAGTGGGTGGCGGGCGACGAGGCGCTCGGCGCCTAACGCTTCCTGGCCCGGCCGGCGTAGGGGTTCTTCGGCTTGCGCATGGCGAGCCGGATCGGCACGCCGGGCAGGCCGAAATCGTCGCGCAGGCGGTTGGTGAGGAAGCGCAGGTAGTCGTCGCCCAGCTCGTCGGGCTGGCTGACCGAGAGCACGAAGGTCGGCGGCCGCGTCTTGATCTGCGTCATGAAGCGCAGCCGGATGCGCCGGCCCCTGGCAAGCGGCGGCGGGTGCAGCGTCTCCATCTCGCGCAGCCAGCGGTTCAGCCTGGGCGTGGCGACGCGCTTGTTCCAGATGTCGTAGGTCTCGAACACCTTGGGCATCAGCCGTTCGACGCCGCGCCCGTTCAGCGCCGAGAAGCCGACGATCGGCACGTCCTTGACCTGGGCGAACGATGCCTCGAGGCGGTCGTTGAGCTTGCGCCAGGCGCGCGTGGCGTCGGCGCGGTCCTCGGCGAGAAGGTCGGTCTTGTTGACCGCGACCACCAGCGCGCGCCCCTCGTCGATGACGCGACCGGCCACGGCGAGGTCTTGCTTCTCAGCCATGTTCGCGGCGTCGAGCACGACCACCACCACGTCGGCCAGCCGCACCGCGTCGAGCGTGTCGGCGACCGAGGCGGCCTCCAGGCGATGGTCGATGCGGCTCTGGCGCCGCATGCCGGCGGTGTCGATCAGCCTGATCTTGCGGCCGCGCCATTGCCATTCGACGCGGATGGCGTCGCGCGTGATGCCCGCCTCGGGACCCGTCAGCACACGCTCCTCGCCGACCAGGCGGTTGAGCAGCGTCGACTTGCCGACATTGGGCCGGCCGACGATGGCCAGCATCAGCGGCCGCCGGGCGGCCGCGGCGGCCGCCGCCTCGGCGTGCTTCTCGCTCACCTCGTCGGGAATCGCGTCTTCCGACTCCTCTTCCTCCGGCTCGACCGCCGGGACGAGGCGCGCCATCGCTTCATGCAGATCGCTCAGCCCCTCGCCGTGCTCGGCCGACACCGGGATCGGCTGGCCGAAACCCAGCGCGTGTGCCTCGGCGAGCCCGGTCTGCCCGGCCCGGCCTTCGCACTTGTTGGCGACGACGATCACCTTCTCGTGGCGCTTGCGCAGCCAGTTGGCGAAGGCCTCGTCGAGCGGCAGCACGCCGGCGCGCGCGTCGATCAGGAACAGCACGGCGTCGACGCTGTCGACGGCGCGCTCGGTGAAGCGGCGCATGCGCCCCTCGAGGCGCGCGATGTCCGCGGTTTCCCAGCCGGCGGTGTCGAGCAGGGTGAACTTGAGATCGCCGAGCTGCGCCGGCGCCTCGCGCACGTCGCGGGTCACGCCCGGCGTGTCGTCGACGATGGCGTGACGGCTGCCGACCAGGCGATTGAACAGCGTCGATTTTCCGACGTTGGGGCGGCCGACGATGGCCACCCTGGGGACGACCCGAGGCGGCGTGTCAGCGGAGGGCAATGAGCCTGCCCGCGTCGGTCAGGACGTAGACGGTGCGGTTGGCGACCACCGGCCCGAGCCGGATCGGCTGGCGCACCTCGAGCTTGCCCAGCACCTCGCCGGTATAGGGCGAGAGCGCGAGCAGGTCGCCGGTCGAGCCGCCGACCAGCAGGCGGTCGCTCGCCAGCACCGGCCCGGCCCACAGGATGGGACGGCGGCGCTTGTCGTCCTCGTACTGGGTGAGCGGCGTCACCCACTTGATCTTGCCGGTCTCGCGCTCGATGGCGGCGACGTCTGCCGATCCGGTGATGACGAAGACGTAGCGGCCGGCCACCCAGGGCGTCTGGTTGCCGCCGATGTTGCGCTCCCACAGGCGCTGGCCGGTGTCGAGGTCGATGGCGGTGAGCGTGCCGGCCGATCCCATCGCGAGCACCAGGCCGCGGTCGATCACCGGGCGGCCGCGGATGTCGGCGAGGTTGCCGAAGGCGCGCAGCTCGCCGCGCGGGCCGACCAGCGACTCGTTCCAGACGGCGCGGCCGTTGTCGATGCGGAGCCCGACCAGCTCGCCCGAGGTGAAGGGCGCGACGATGAAGTTGCCGGACCCGGCCGGGCTGTTGCCGCCGATGAAGCCGGCCGTCTCCTGCAGCCCGGAGAAGGACCACAGGTCGGCGCCGTCGACCGCCGCCAGGGCATGCAGCTTGTTGTCGATGCTGACGGCGAAGACACGGTCGCCGAACACCAGCGGCGCGCCGCGCACCGGCGCGCTCACCGTCGACATCCAGACCTCCTTGCCGTCGTTGGGATCGAGCGAGAAGACCTCGGCGAAGCCGGTGGTGACGAACAGCCGGCCACCGTACCAGGCCAGTCCGCCGCCGAACTCGTCGGTGTCGCGCGCCTTGCCGGGCTTGAGCGTGACCCGCCACAGCAGCCTGCCCGTCTCGGCATCGAAGGCCGAGACGGTGCTCTGGGCGTCCTTGGCGAAGACCTTGCCGTCGGCGACGATCGGCGGCGTCGTCAGCACGCGCGAGCTCGACGAGCCCGCGCCGACATCGGCGCTCCATATGATCTGCGGCGCGTCGCCCACCTGCAGGTGCTGCATGGCGTAGTTGGCGAAGCCGCCCGACTGAGGCCAGGAATCGTTGACCACCGGCGCCGGCAGGATGACCTGCTGCCCGGCCGTCTCCTTGTCAGGCTCGAGGTCGCCGCGATTGGTGAACACCGGGACGCGCTCGCCGGGCAGCGGCGGCTTGCTCTTGTCGAAGATGCCGCAGCCGCCCAGCGACAGGGCGAGCAGTCCGCCGGCGAGAAGGACGCGGGCGCGCAGACGCATCTACTTCGCCTCCGCCGGCCCGAGGAAGGCGAGCATGATCTGGGCGCGCTGCTGGGCGCCGGCGGGACCGGCGCGGTCGTTGGCGATCTCCTGCCACAGTTCGCGGGCGCGCCTGGTCTCGCCCTTCCGGGTGGCCACGATCGCCTGGACCTCGCGCGCGCTCACCCGGAACGGCCGGTCGCCCGCGGCGAGGGTCTCGAGCTGACCGGTCATTTCTTCCGTCTTGCCGGCATCGACCCCGCGATAGCCGGCGATCACCAGCGCCAGATCGGCGAGCTCCGACGGCAGCTTGGGCGCGAGCTCGCGCAGCGCCGCGACCTGCTCGGCCGGAGTCTCGCGCATCTGCGCGGCGATGAGCGCGGCGAGCGAACGGTAGGGCTCGGGGGCGTTGGTCGCCTGCTCGTCGAGCACCGCGCGGGCGGCGGCGTTGTCGCTGCCGATCATCGCCAGCGCTGCCGAATAGGCGGTGCCCGCGGCGGCGCGCCGGTTCGCGTCATAATGGCGCCAGCCGACCAGCGCGGTGACGCCGACGACGACGAGCACTGCACCGCCGATCACCCAGCTTCCCCAGCGCTTCCACCATATCTTGAGATCGTCCTGCCGGACGGCATCTTCGATTTCCTGAAAGGCGGCCGGATCGGACACGCGTGGCTCCCGGATTTGCACGGAATTTCAAGGGGCTGCGCGGCGGTTCATAGCCCCCCAATGGGGGTTTGGCAAACCGCCAGCCATCTGCAACAATTCGCGTCCGCCATGACCCGATTCACGGCCGCATGAGCAACTTGTACCGGTTGGCCGACCAGCGGGCCCGCCGCCGGATCGTCTCATTCGACCGGCGCGAGCTCAGCCGGTTGCTCAACCTCTACAGCATGAGGGTCGCCACCGGCGAGTGGCGCGACTATGCCATCGACTTCCGTCCCGGCATGGCGATCTTCTCGATTTTCCGCCACACCGCCGAACAGCCGCTGTTCGCCATCGCCAAGGTGCCCGGCTCCACCGCCGGCGGGTCGGGCGGCTACATGGTCTACAACGGACCGCGCAAACTGGCCCACGGCGACAATCTCGAAGACGTGCTCAGCGTCTTCGACCGCAAGCTCCGCCTGCTGCTGAGCTGACCTATTTCTTCTCGGTCGTGGCCGCGCCGATGCCGGCGCCAACGGCGCCGCCGATCAGCGTCGGCGCCAGCAGCGGCCAGCCGGCGATAGCACCGACCGCCAGTCCCGTGCCGGCGCCGATGGCACCACCAGTCGCGGCCCGCTCGCCCCAGGTCTCGCCGCAGGCGGACAGCGTCAGGGCCACGGGAATGAGAGCAAGTGCAACGAACCTGATTTTCATGTTGGTACCTCAGAGGGATGAGGCACCTTGTAAAATTTCAGAGATTACGTCAATAAATTCTTATAACTATATGATTTATATATAATAATTACAGTATCTTCTGATAGTCTTCGGGCTTGAAGCCGACCACGACCGCACCGCCCGCCTCGAGCACGGGCCGCTTGATCATCGACGGCTGGGCCAGCATCAGGGCGAGCGCCTTCTTCTCCGTCAGCCCCTCGCGCTCGCCGTCCGGCAGCTTGCGGAAGGTCGTGCCGGCGCGGTTGAGCAGCCGTTCCCAGCCGAGCCGCGCCGCCCATGCCTCGAGCCTGTCGCGACCGATGCCCGACTCCTTGTAGTCGTGGAACCGGTAGTCCACTCCCCTGGCGTCGAGCCAGGCGCGCGCCTTCTTCATCGTGTCGCAGTTCCGGATGCCGTAGATCGTGACCTTGGCCGCCATGCGCGGCGCCTCACGGGCTGGCGTGGCCGATGAAGCGGTCGGGCGGCCGTTCGCCCCATTGCGACTGCAGGCCCTCCTCCGCGCTCAACAGGTTGCCCGGCGTCGAGGCGTTGAGCCGGTCGGTGTCGGCCCAGCGCTCGTGCACGCGGCCCCACGGATCGGCCCAGTAGTCGAAGACCTGGCTGCCCAGCAGGTGCCGGCCGATGCCCCACATGTGCTCGTACTTGCCGAGCTTCTTCAGGTACTCGTGATCCTGGAAGACGGCGTCGATGTCGTGCGCCTCGAACGAGACGTGGTTGAGGCCGGTCTTCTCGTTGTGCACGCAGAACAGCACGTGATGGTCGACATAGTCGTCGCCGCGGTCGAGCCGGCTGAACGCGCCGATCAGATTGTCCTTCTCGCCGGCATAGACGTCGTCGGAGCAGATCATGCCCAGTGTCTCGCGAAACCAGCGCACCGTCTCCTTCACCCTGGGTGTCGCCAGCACGCCGTGCCCGATGCGCTGGATGGTGGTGGGCGACCTGGTCAACCGCATCAGCCGGCCGGCGCGGCGCAAGGGTTCGCTTCCCGAGTTCAGCAGGTCGCGCCCGAGCCTGATCGGCTCGACCCTGCCGAGGCCGGCGACGAGCTCGACCTGATAGCCGTTGGGCTCGGTCAGCCGCACGCGCTTGCCGCCGCCCGGCTCGTTCAGCGTCTCGATGCCCGACGCGCCGGGCAGCCTGGCGGCCCGCGCGAGGTCGTCCTCGTCGCGCACGTGATAGGCGAAGCCGATGAACCTGGTGCCGCCCTTGTGCGTGACATGCAGGTGATGATGGTCGTCGGCGCCCCGCATGTAGAGCGCATCAGGCGTGCGCTCGGCGCGCACGAGGCCGAAATGCGTGAGGAATTCCTCCATCGCGTCGAGGTCCGGCGCCTCCATGCGCGGATAGGCGAAGTCGGCAACCTTGATCGCGGGCATGGCTTCCTCCCAAACTGCGGCGAAACGCTAGCGTTCCGCCCGGGCGTTGAAAAGGAGGGAATGAATGTCCAAGCCGCCACCGCCGAATCCACGCGATGCCCTGCGCGCCTTCGCGCCCAAGCTGATCGACCTCACCGACAACGTGCTGTTCGCCGACGTGTGGGAGCGGTCCGGCCTCTCCAAGCGCGACCGCAGCCTGATCACCTGCGCCGCCCTGGTCGCGCTCAACAGGACCGAGCAGCAGGTCGGCCACTTCCAGCGCGCCATCAACAACGGCGTCAAGAAGGAGGAGCTGATCGAGCTCATCACCCACCTCGCCTTCTATTCGGGCTGGCCGACGGCGATGTCGGCGGCAAACGTCGCCAAGCGCGTGTTCGAGGGAGAACCCAAGTGAAGCTCTGCTACTTCGACGACTGGCGCCTCGGCGTCGTCAGGGACGACCGGGTCGTCGACGTCACCGACGACGTGAAGAGCCTGCCCCATCGCGACACGCGCGACCTGATCGTGCCGCTGATCGACGGCTGGGAAAGCTGGCGGGACAGGATCGCCAAGGCGATCGAAGGCCGCGCCGGCGTCGCGCTCGGCGGCGTGCGGCTGCGCCCGCCGGTGCCGCGACCCGGCAACATCGACTGCATGGCCGTCAACTACATGGAGGACGGCACGCTCAAGGAGAAGCCCGCCATCAACGCCTTCCACAAAGCGGCGACGGCGGTGATCGGCGACGGCGACACCATGGTGCTGCCCGACGTGCCGGCGACCATCTTCGAGGGCGAGGCCGAACTCGCGCTGGTGATCGGCAAGCGCGCCAGCAACGTCAGCCAGGCCGACGCCTTCAAGCACATCTTCGGCTACACCTGCTTCATCGACGGCTCGGCGCGCGGCCTGCCGCCGCCCGGCAACGTGTTCTTCCAGATGAAGTCGCGCGCGACCTTCGCGCCGATCGGGCCGTGGATCGTCACTGCCGACGAGATCGCCAACCCGCAGAAGCTCGCCGTCGAACTGAAGAACAACGGCACGACCATGCAGAAGTTCAACACCGACGACATGGCGCACCAGATCCCGCGCGTCATCGAGTGGCTGAGCTCGATCCACACGCTGGAGCCGGGCGACATCGTCGCGACGGGGACCAATCATCGCGGCCTGCACTCCTTCATGGACGGCGACCGGATCGAGCTCACCATCGAGAAGGTGGGCACGCTGCGCATCGGCGTGAAGGACGAGCTGAAACGCAGCTGGGCGCGTACCACGCGCGCCCAGCACAAGGACAAGGGCGGCGACGGCCCGCACACGCCGCAGACCGGCGGCAAGTACGCCAAGGCGTGACTCGGGGAAGTGAGCGGGTGCGGAGCGCCTACTGGCGCTCCCACCTCTCGTCGTTCGACAGGAAGACCCTGGCGCCGACCGGGGTGAAATCGTAGTTCACGTCCATCGGCGGCTTGCGGTCGGCGCACTGGCCCTTGTCGCAAGTTCTGTTGACCCTGAGGTTGAACTGGCCGCCCGCCACGCCGTAGCTGCCGTGATGTTCGAGCCGCAGAGTGGAATTGTGGAAGTAGAAGGCGCCGTTGCGGTCGAACCGCATGATCACGGTCTGGCGCGGCTGCTGGCGTTCCCACTTCCAGGTGCCGACGATGTAGTCGGCCGACGAGGCGAAGATGCCGTCCGGCAGCTTGAGTTGCTGGGCCACGGCGGCGAACGGCAACGCCAGTGCGAGCAGCACCAGCATGACGAGTCTTTGCATCGGCTCCCTCCCCTCGCCCGATATTAGCACCCCTGAGCCGCAGCGGGGCGTCGAGGCGGGAAGGCGTCGCGGAAACCGCGGAAACCGCGCAAACTGTATAAATATCGTCACACGAAACGGAATCCTCCCCTACAAGTCCGATTCGCCCGCCGGATAGTCCCGCCCCGGAACCAAAACGGGTCGCCAAAATCGCCAAAATCGCCAAAATTAACCGCCTGCACAGCGTCACCTTCCGGCCAACACACCGCCGCTCGGCAACGCCATTCGGCGGCCGCTTCCGGATAGTCGTTTCATACTATAATTGTATGATCATCATACGACGCCGTCCAGCCCTTTCACGCCGCCGCGACGCGCGAAAGGGATCAGCGTCCCGCCGCCCGTATCGCCCGCCACACGTTCTCCGGCGTCGCCGGCATCGCCACGTCCGTGACGCCGAGCGGGGCGAGCGCGTCGACGATGGCGTTCATCACGACGGGCATGGCACCGACCGTGCCGGCCTCGCCGGCACCCTTAGCGCCGAGCGGGTTGTATTGCGTCGGCACCGGGTTCGACTTGATCTCCATGCTCGGCACCGTGTCGGCGCGCGGCATGGCGTAGTCGAGGAAGCTCGCGGTCAAGAGCTGGCCGCTCTCGCGGTCCCACACCACCTGCTCGCTCAGGATCTGGCCGATGCCCTGCGCCACGCCGCCGTGGATCTGGCCCTTGAGCCCGATCGGGTTCATCACCGTGCCGACATCGTCGACGACGAAATAGCGGTCGACCCTCACCGTGCCGGTGTCGGGATCGACCTCGACCTCGCAGACGTGGCAGCCGTTGGGAAACGTGTCCTTCTGGCCGAGATAGGTCGCGTTCTCGTAGAGCCCGCCCTCGAAGCCCTTGGGCCACTTGCCGGGCTGGAAGGCCGCCATCGCCACCTGCTTCAGGGTCACCGACCTGTCGGTGCCCGTGACCGTGAACCGGCCGTCGGCGAACTCGATGTCCTGCTCGCCCGCCTCGAGCAGGTGGCCGGCGAGCTTGCGGCCCTTCTCGATCACCTTGCCGGCCGCCATGAACAGCGCCGAGCCGCCCAGCACCGTCGAGCGCGAGCCGTTGGTGCCCATGCCGAAGGCGACCCGGTCGGTGTCGCCGTCGATGAACTGCACGTCGGCGGGATCGATGCCCAGCCGCTCGTTCAGGATCTGCTTGAACATGGTCTCGTGGCCCTGGCCCTGCGCCTTGGTGCCCATCAGCAGCGCCGCCGTGCCGCCCGGGTTGAAGCGGATCTCGGCGTACTCCGGCTGCGCCGTGCCGGCCGCCTGCTCGATGGCGTTGACGATGCCGAGCCCACGCAGCCGGCCGCGCGCCTTCGACTCCGCCGCGCGCGCCGGATAGCCCCCCACGTCGGCGAGCTTCAGCGCCATGTCGAGATTCTCCTCGAACCTGCCGCAGTCGTAGAACGGGCCGACCGGGCTCTGATAGGGCAGCGCCGATTCGGGCAGCATGTTCCTGCGGCGCAGCTCGATGCGGTCGATGCCGAGCTCGCGCGCCGCGTCGTCGATCAGGCGCTCGATGAGATAGATCGCCTCGGGCCGGCCGGCGCCGCGATAGGGCGCCGTCGGGTTGGTGTTGGACAGCACGCCGACGACGTTGATGTGCGCCACCGGAATCCGGTAGACGCCCAGCACCGTGCCGATCTGGCCGAACGGCGAGAGGAGATTGCGGTCGGAGCCGACATAGGCGCCGATGTTGGCCAGCATGTCGAGGCGCAGCGCCACGAACCTGTTGTCCTTGTCGAGAGCCAGCTCGACCTCGCCGATATTGTCGCGGCCGTGCTCGTCGGCCATCACCGCCTCGCTGCGCTCGCAGGTCCACTTGACCGGGCGCAGCAGCTTGCGCGCTGCCCACACCGTCAGGCGATGCTCGACATACTGCCAGCCCTTGGTGCCGAAGCCGCCGCCGACGTCCTGCGCGATCACCCGCATCTTGCTCTCGGGCACCTTGAAGACGTTCTGCGCCAGCATGTTGCGCACGCGATGGGGATATTGCACGTCGGCGTAGAGGATCAGCCGGTCCTCGCCCTGGTCGTAGACGCCGAGCGTGCCGCGCGGCTCCATGTACTGGGCGTGCACGCGCGTGATGACGTAACGTCGCTTGACGATCTTGGCCGCCGCGGCGAACGCGGCCTCGGTCTCCGCCTTCTTGCCGCGCTCGACGCTGTTGGAGATGTTGTCGGGGCAGTCGTCCCACACGGCGGGCGCGCCCGGCTTCACCGTATCCTCGGTCGCCGTCACCGACGGCAGCGCCTCGTAGTCGACGGCGACCAGCTCGGCGGCGTCCTTCGCCTGGGCGAGCGTCTCGGCGATCACCATGGCGACGGGATCGCCGACATAGCGCACCCGGTCGGTGACCAGCGGCGGGCGCTGCGGCGCGAACATCGGCTTACCGTCGGGCCGTTTGCGCGGCATGTTGGCCTTGGGCATGCCGAGGCCGTCCGCCGTGACGTCGTGTCCGGTATAGACCGCCAGCACGCCGGGCGCCCTCGCGGCCTCGGCCGTGTCGATCGAGCGGATCCGCGCGTGGGCATGCGGCGAGCGCACGAACACGGCATGGGCCTGGCCCGGCAGGTTGACGTCGTTGATGAACCGCCCCTGTCCGCGCAGCAGACGCGGATCCTCGAACCTCAGGACCGGCTGGCCGATGCCGTACTTGCCCATGCGCTTTCACTCCCCTGGCGCCCGAACCACTAGCACAAAGGGTCGGGTGATGCTCTATGCTGGCGTCGACAGGACACGGGAGTACGCCCAATGAAGAGCTACAAGGTCGTCGAGTTCGGACAGCCGCTGCAGAAGGTCGAGGAGCCGACGCCCCGGCCGCAGGGCGGCGAGGTGCTGGTGCGCATCACCGCCGCCGGCGTCTGCCACTCCGACGTCCATCTGTGGGAAGGCTTCTTCGACATGGGCGGCGGCAACAAGTACTCGACCGCCAAGACCATGAACCCGCCGCGCATCATGGGCCACGAGATCGTCGGCGTGGTCGAGGCGCTCGGTCCGAACGCGAAAGACGCCAAAGTCGGCGACAAGGCGGTGGTCTATCCGTGGATCGGCTGCGGCAAGTGCTGGTATTGCGACAACGGCACGGAAAACCTCTGCCCCTCGCCGCGCGCGCTCGGCGTCAACAACGACGGCGGCTACGCCGATCACGTGCTGGTGCCACACGCCAAGTACCTCTATCCCTACGGCAACCTGCCGGAGGAGCTCGCCTGCCTCTACGCCTGCTCCGGCATCACCGCCTTCGGCGCGGTCAAGAAGGCGGTCGGCCAGGATGCCGGCAAGCCGATTCTGGTGATCGGCGCGGGCGGCGTCGGCCTGATGGGCGTGCGCTTCGCCAAGGCGGTGCTGGGCCGCGAGCCGATCGTCGCCGACATCGACGAGAACAAGCGCAAGCTGGCGCTCGAGAACGGCGCCTCGGCGGTCGTCGATCCGCGCGAGAAGGAAGCGCGCAAGCAGGTCATGGAGCTGACCGGCGGCGCCGGCGTCGGCGCCGCGATCGATTTCGTCGGCGCCGAGGCGAGCGCCCAGTTCGGCTGGCGCGCGCTCGGCCGCGGCGGACGGTTGATCGTGGTCGGCCTGTTCGGCGGCACCTTCGCCACGCCGTTGCCGATGTTCCCCTTCACCGGCAACGCGGTGATGGGTTCGGTCACCGGCACGCCGGCCGAGATGAAGGAGATGATGGACCTGGTGACCGCCGGCAAGGCGGCGCCCGTGCCGATCGTCAGGCGCAAGCTCGACGAGGCCGACGCCACGCTGCAGGAGCTGCGCAAGGGCCTGATCATGGGGCGGGCCGTCCTCGTTCCCTAGCCCGCCGCCGTGAGCCAGGCGGGCCACGCCCTCCTCCACGCCTTCGAGACGGGAGCGCTCGCCCAGAGGCGGGCGTTTTTCCTGCGCGCCGAGCCGCTGCCGCTGCAGGACATCGACTGCGAGCAATCGTTCCGGCCCGACTTCCTGAAGCTCCGGCGCGCCGTGCCGCGACTAGAATCGGGCGCCTACGAACAGGGGCTCGTGCTCCTGACCAGGCACAAGGAGGAGAGCTTCGCCAACATCGCGCGGGGCTGGGCGCTGCTGGCGCCGGGTGGCCGGCTGATCTGCGCCGGCGCCAACGCCGACGGCGCGGCGACGCTGGAGAAGAACGTCGGCAAGGCCTTCGGCCTCGCCGGATCGCTGCCCAAGTTCCACGGCCGTGTCTTCTGGTTCGACAAGGGCGAGCGGGCGCCGCCCGACCATTGGCGGAAGCTCGCGACGCTGCAGCCCGCCGGCGACGGCTCGTTCGTCAGCCAGCCCGGAATCTTCTCGTGGGACCGCATCGACGACGGCTCGGCCCTGCTGGCGAAACACCTGCCGGACGATCTCGCCGGCCACGTCGCCGATTTCGGCTGCGGCTGGGGCTATCTGGCGCGCGCGGTTCTCGCCGGCGCGCCGGCGATCGCCAGGATCGACCTGATCGACGCCGAGCATCGCGCGCTGGAGGCGGCGCGCGCCAACGTCGCCGACCCGCGCGCCTCGTTCCATTGGCTCGACCTTGCGAGCGAACCGGCGCCCGCGACCTACGACGCCATCGTCTGCAATCCGCCCTTCCATGCCGGCCGCGCCGCCGAGCCCCAGCTCGGCCAGCGCGTCATCGAGGCGGCGGGGCGCGCGCTGAAGCCGGGCGGCCGCCTCTACTTGGTTGCGAACCGCGGCCTGCCGTACGAGCCGACCTTGAAGCGGCACTTCGCGAGTTTCGAGACGCTCGCCGACAACAACAAGTTCCGCGTCAGTCTCGCTATCCGGTGAACTGGGCGGCGATCAGGAACTCCCTGTTGCCGTCGGCGCCCTCGATGGGACTGTCGGTCACACCGAGCACGCGCCAGCCGGGCTGAGCGGCGAGCCAGGCCGCGATCGTGTCGCACACTTCTTGGTGCAGCTCGGGCTCGCGGACGATGCCGCCCTTGCCGACGCGGCCCTTGCCGACCTCGAACTGCGGCTTGATCAGCGCCACCAGGTGCGCGCCGGGCGCAGCCAGCGCCAGCGCCGCCGGCAGCGCGGTGCGCAGGCCGATGAACGAGGCATCGCAGACGACGATGTCGACAGGCTCGGGCACCTCGGCACGCGTGACGTCGCGGATGTTGGTCTTCTCCATCGAGACGACGCGCGGGTCGGAGCGCAGCTTCCAGGCGAGCTGGTTGGTGCCGACGTCGATGGCATGGACCTTCGCCGCGCCGCGCTGAAGCAGGCAGTCGGTAAAGCCGCCGGTCGAGGCGCCGACATCGAGGGCGACGCGGCCGTCGACGGCAATGCCGAAGTGATCGAGCGCCTTGGCGAGCTTCAGCCCGCCGCGCGAGACATAGGGGTGGGGCTGGCCGCGCACCTCGAGGGCGACGTCGTCGGCGACGTTCCGGCCCGGCTTGTCGAGCCGCTCCGTGCCCGCGAAGACCAGGCCCGCCATGACCAGCCGCTGCGCGGCGGCGCGGGTTTCCGCCAACCCCCGCTCGACCAGCGCCACGTCGAGACGCGTCTTCGCTTTCGCCATCGTGCCCCCCTGCTACCATGGCGCCCATGAGCATGAAACTTCTGGAGGGCGAGCGCGCCCTGATCACCGGCTGCTCGGGCGGCATCGGCCGGGGCATCGCGAGCGCGCTGAAGGCCGAAGGCGCCACCGTTCTCGGCAGCGACATCAACGCGCCGCCGGCGGAGGACGGCATCGATTTTCTGCCGTCGGATCTTTCCAGACGCGACGGCTGGAAGAAGCTGCTCGACGGTGCCGTCGCCCGTCTCGGCACGATCTCGCTGTTCGTCCATTCGGCCAGCCCGCGCCGCCTCGAGGTCGACACGCCGCTCGCGGTCTCCGAGGAGACCTGGGACGCGATGGTCGACGTCAACCTGCGCTCGGGCTTCTTCCTCGGACGCGAGATCGGCCGCCACATGCGCGACAACAAGATCAAGGGCCGCATGCTGCTGATCACCAGCCAGCACCGTTCGACGGCCCGCAACCTGCCGCACTACAGCGCCTCGAAGTCGGGCATGACCATGGTGATGAAGGAGCTGGCGCGCGTGCTGGCGCCCGACGGCATCCGCGTCAACGCCATCGCGCCCGGCGCCATCCCGGGCGGCGGCTTCGTCGCCGACGACCTCGACGCGCTGGTGGCCCAAATTCCCCTCGGCCGCGCGGGGACTCCCGACGACATCGCCCAGGCGGCCGTCGCCGTCCTGTCGGAAAGATTTGGTCGCTATGTGGTGGGCACCACAGTGGAAGTCGATGGCGGCATAGGACTTTTGAGCTGGATCCCGGCCAAGGCTTGACCCTTGGCCCGCGTTGGGTCTGAGTTACGCCCCGCAAAGCTCCAGAGAGGATTCACCATGACGCTGCGCATCAACTCCACCGCGCCGGATTTCAAGGCCGACACCACCCAGGGCCCGATCGAGTTCCACAAGTGGATCGGCGACGGCTGGGCGATCCTGTTCTCGCATCCCAAGGACTTCACGCCGGTCTGCACCACCGAGCTCGGCTACATGGCGGGCCTCAAGCCCAAGTTCGACGCCATGAACACCAAGATCATCGGCCTGTCGGTCGATCCCGTCGGCAACCACGAGAAGTGGTCGAAGGACATCGAGGAGACCCAGGGCCACAAGGTCACCTATCCCATGATCGGCGATCCCGAGCTCAAGGTGGCGACCTTGTACGACATGCTGCCCGAGGGCGCCGGCACGACGTCGGAAGGCCGCACCGCCGCCGACAACGCCACCGTGCGCTCGGTGTTCATCGTCGGCCCCGACAAGAAGATCAAGGCGATGCTCACCTATCCGATGAGCACCGGCCGCAACTTCGACGAGGTGCTGCGTCTGCTCGAGAGCTGCCAGCTCACGGCCAGGCACCAGGTCGCCACGCCGGTGAACTGGAAGCACGGCGAGGACGTCATCATCGTACCGACGGTCAACGACGAGGCTGCCAAGGCCAAGTACCCCAACGGCTGGAAGGCGCCGAAACCCTATCTGCGCATCGTGCCGATGCCGAAGTGACGACGGCCCATCCGCAAGCATAGAGCCGAGACCATGCCGGCCCGCTCGACCCGGATCGAGCGGGCCGGTCGTCGTTCAGGCCTGTTGACAATTCGGAACAAATAGAGAACATTCGCGCCCACAGGTTGGAGGGGCTGCGATGAGAGACATGGTCACCGGCAGTGGCGATACGACGCCGTCCTTGGCGTTCACGCCGTCGCATCGCAGCCCGCCACCGCTGACCACGGCTCGTCTCAGGCGCTTTCATGGCGGCATGAGCCGGCCGCGCTCGGTGCCGACCGATCGCCTCTTCTTCGCCGTGCTGCCCGATCCCGACACCGCCGCGCGCATCGCCGAACTGGCGCGGCGTCTGCGGACCCGGCACGGCCTGACCGGCGCGCCGATCCTGCCCGAACATCTCCACGTGACGCTTCTCCATGTCGGCGACGGCATCGGCCTGCCGCCGGGGCTGGTTGCAACGGCCATCGAGCGCACCGAGGCCGTGGCGATGCCGCGCTTTCGCGCCGAGTTCGACCGCGTGATGAGCTTCAAGGGCGGCCCGCTGGTGCTCGCCGGCGACGACAGCGTCATCGGCCTCGAGATCCTGCACCAGCGGCTGAGCGACGCGTTCGATGCGCGGCCGCGCCAGGCCCGCCGCTTCAAGCCGCACCTGACCCTGCTGCGCGACAGGCAGCGGCTGGCGGAAACGGCGATCGAGCCGATCGGCTGGACCGCGAGCGAGCTCGTGCTGGTGCACAGCATGCTCGGCCTCGCCACGCACCGTCATCTCGCGCGTTTTCCGCTGCACTAGGCCCGCCGCGGGCGGGCGCGGTTTCGGCTAGGATGCCGCGCATGAAGCCCTACGTCCTGTGCCACATGGTGAGCAGCGTCGACGGCCGCATCTGGGGCAGCCGCTGGCGGCCCCGGTCGAACGTCGTCCCCAATCTCTTCGAGACCCTGCACGATCGGCTGGTCGCCGAGCACGGCGGCGGGTCGTGGCTGTGCGGGCGGGTCACCGCCCAGGAATTCGCGCGCGGCAAGGGCAAGGTCTATCCGCCGACCGCCGAGACATTCGCGCGCGAGAACTGGTTCGCGCGGCGCGACGCCAAGGCGTGGGGCATCTTCCTGGACGCGCACGGCAAGGCGGTATGGGAGCGCTCCGACATCGGCGGCGACGCGATCCTGGTGATCCTGACCGAAGCTGTCCCCGATTCGCACCTGGCCGGCCTGCGCGCCGACGGCGTCTCCTACATCTTCGCCGGCAGGACCGAAATCGACCTCGCGGCCGCACTCGAGACCCTGAACCGCGAGCTCGGCATCGAACGGCTGATGCTCGAAGGCGGCGGCGGCGCGAACGGCGCCCTGCTGCGCGCCGGCCTGGTCGACGAGGTGAGCCTCGTCGTCTGCGCCGCCATCGACGGCAGCACGGGCGGCCCCGTCGTCTTCAACTCGGGCGACGCCGATCTCGGGCCCGCGCCGATCGAGGCCATGACGCTCGTGAGCCACGACGTGCTGGAGAAGGGCGCGGTGTGGCTGCGCTACCGGCTGGTCAATCAGCCGCCTTCTGGTCGATGAAGGTCAGCACGCCGTCGCTCCTCTCGCCCTTGAGGTAGCGGAAGGTGCCAGCGCCGGTCGCCACCAGGTCGCCCGCCTGGTCGTAGATCTCGGTCTCGGCGGCGAAGGTGCTCTGGCTGGACGACGGCCGCCAGGCACCGAGGATGGCGAGCGTGTCGCCTTCGCGCGCCGCCTTGATGAACTGGGTGGTGAAGGCGAGCGTGACGCTCAGCCGCCGTGCCGTGGCGGTCTCGTTGAAGGTGCAGGCGAAGCCGCTCGCCGAATCGAGCAGGGTCATCAGCACGCCGCCGTGCAGCAGCCCGTTGGCGTTGCAGAGCTCGGGCCGGATCTTCAGCGTCATCTCGACGAAGCCCGGTCGCCAGGCGACGACCCGATGCCCGATCAGCCCGTTGAAGCCGCGAAACGCGTAGCGAGCGACCGGCCGCGCGTCGGCCGGTCGTTGGATCGCCATGTCCGACGAACGGGCCCTAGCGGCGCGCCATCGCCGCCATCGGCGGCCGCTGGCCGTTGAGGTTCGGCCGGACGGTCGGCACCGGGCTCGGTGCGGCGGGCTGGGCCGCCATGCCGGTGCGGATGTCGCGCGCGACCTTGACCAGGCGCGGGCCCCAGTCGGCCTCGAGCCGATCCTTGCTGATCTGGTAGATCGGCGCCGAGGCGTTGATGGCGTAGGCCGCGGTACCGTCGGTGTTGCGCAGCGGCGCGCCGACGCCGCACAGCTCGGGCAGCCACTCGCCCCAGGTGACGCAGAAGCCGCGTTCGGCCAGCTCCTTGAACGAGCGTTCCATGCCGGTCTTCACCTTCGACCAGTCGTCGCGCCAGCGGCGGCGGATGGCGTCGATGTGCTTGTTGCGGTCGGCATCGGGCAGCGAGAACAGGTAGGCGCGGCCCATCGCCGTGCTCGCCATCGGCACGCGCGTGCCGACGTCATGCGTGATGGCGACGACCGACGGACCGCGGCAGGCCTCGAGATAGATCATCGAGTGGCGATCGCGGCCGCCGAGCGCGGTCGAGGCGTTGAGCGCATGGGCGAGCTGCTCGAGCGGCTGACGCGAGGCGCGACGCACGTCCATGCTCGAGATCGCCGCGTAGCCGAGCGCCAGCACCGAGGCGCCGAGCTCGTACTTGCGGAAGCGACGGATGTAGTTGAGGTAGCCGAGCTCGGTCAGCGTGTGCGTGAGGCGGGCGACCGTCGGCTTGGGCAGGCCCGTGCGATGCGCGATCTCCTGGTTGCCCAGCATGCCCTCGCCGGCATGGAAGGCGCGCAGGATGTCGAGGCCACGAGCCAGCGCCGTCACGAACTGCCGGTCCTTGGCCGGCATGCCTTCGGCGAGGCCGTTCTCGGTCGAGCTTTGCAGAGCGGCAGTTCGCGTGACGAGATGACTGACATTGCCCATGGCGTTCTTCTCCTAGTGTGAATGGCCGTTTATTTTCTGTGTCGCGGAAGCTGCCATCGGGTTGCCGTGGCCGCAACGCGCGAGACGGGGTTTCGTCCCGCGAACATGCAAAGCGGCCATGACGAGAGCGCGGGTTTCAGCCGCAAGGGTTGAGAAAGGGTTCGAAATCCTCGCGAATCGCGGCAGATTCGCGCGTTCCCACAGGCCCGCGCTGGCACCTTCGAGCCGAGGCGGGTACCATTCGATAACCCCTTGTCGAGAGGTAGAATTGGCCAAGGAACCCGCCGTCCCCAAGGACATCGCAAGCCTGTCGTTCGAGGATGCGCTGAAGGAGCTGGAGGCCATCGTCCAGCAGCTCGAGCGCGGCCAGGTGAAGCTCGACGAGGCGATTTCGGCCTACGAGCGCGGCGCCCTGCTGAAGCGGCACTGCGAGCAGAAGCTGGCCGAGGCCAAGATGAAGGTCGAGAAGATCGTGTTCCAGGCCGACGGTTCGGTGGGCACCCAACCGGCCGACCTGACCTGATCGATCGTCACCGGCGACATGCCTCTTTCGTCGTTCCGCCAGTTCGACGCCGCGCTCGCGTCGGCGGCCAGCTCCGTCGAGCAGACCATGGACCGGCTGCTACCCAAGGGCAGCGCCGACGAGGCCCGCATCTACGAGGCGATGCGCTATGCGAGCCTGGGCGGCGGCAAGCGGCTGCGTGCCTTTTTCGTACTGGCCGGCGCGACGCTCTTCAAAGTCGCGCCGCTGTCGGCCCTGCGCACGGCGAGTGCGATCGAGTTCGTCCACGCCTATTCGCTGGTCCATGACGACCTGCCGGCGATGGACGACGACGATCTGCGGCGGGGACGCCCGTCCTGTCACAGGCAGTTCGACGAGGCGACCGCGATCCTGGCGGGCGACGCCCTGCAGGCCCTCGCCTTCGAGGTGCTGGCGCACGCCGACACGCACGGCGATCCCGCGGTTCGGGCCGCTCTGGTGGCGGAACTGGCGCATGCCGCCGGCGCGCACGGCATGGTCGGCGGCCAGATGCTCGACCTGCTGGCTGAAGCCAAAGGGACCGAGATGTCGATCGGCGCCATCACCCGCCTGCAGCGCCTCAAGACCGGCGCATTGATCTCGTTTTCCTGCTCCGCCGGCGCCATCCTCGGCAAGGCAGCCGATCCCCTGCGCCATGCGTTGTTGGCCTATGCCCACGACCTCGGCCTGGCCTTCCAGATCGTCGACGACCTGCTCGACGTCGAGGGCGAGGCCGCCACGATCGGCAAGACGCCGGGCAAGGACGAGGCCACGGGCAAGGCCACTTTCGTTTCGATCCTCGGTCGCGAACGGGCGCGGGCACAGGCGTCGCTGCTGGCGCGGCAGGCCGCCGCGCATCTCGAGCCGTTCGGGGATCGCGCGGACTTGCTGAAGCAGGCCGCCAATTTCGTGGTCACGCGACGCGCATGACGCGGCTTCGAGGAGTATAGTGTTTCCATGACCGGTCAGAGTGCGACACCGCTTCTCGACACCGTGACCCTGCCCGCCGACATCCGGCGGCTGCGGGCCGACCAGCTGCGCCAGCTCGCCGACGAATTGCGCCAGGAGACGATCTCGGCGGTGTCGGTGACGGGCGGTCATCTCGGCGCCGGACTGGGCGTCGTCGAACTGACGGTGGCGCTGCACTACGTCTTCGATACGCCGCGCGACCGGCTCTTGTGGGATGTCGGGCACCAGGCCTATCCGCACAAGATCGTCACCGGCCGGCGCGGCCGCATCCGCACCCTGCGCCAGGAAGGCGGCCTGTCCGGCTTCACCCGGCGCAGCGAGAGCGAGTACGACCCGTTCGGCGCGGCACACTCCTCGACCTCCATTTCCGCCGGACTTGGCATGGCGGTGGCGCGCGACCTGGCGGGCGGCAGCAACCATGTCGTGGCGGTGATCGGCGACGGCGCGATGAGCGCCGGCATGGCCTACGAGGCGATGAACAACGCGGGTCACCTGCGCAGTCGCCTGATCGTCATCCTCAACGACAACGACATGTCGATCGCGCCGCCGGTCGGCGCCATGTCGGCGCACCTGTCGCGGCTCCTCTCCGGCCGACCCTACGTGACCCTGCGCAACTTCGGCCGCTCCGTCGCCGAGGCGTTGCCGAGGCCGCTCGAGATGGCGGCGCGACGCGCCGAGGAGTTCGCGCGCGGCTTCGTCGCCGGCGGCACCCTGTTCGACGAGCTCGGTTTTTACTACGTCGGCCCTGTCGACGGGCACAACATCGATCACCTCCTGCCGGTCCTGAAGAACGCCCGCGACAGCAAGCTCGACAAGCCCATCCTGATCCATGTCGTCACCAAGAAGGGCAAGGGCTATCCGCCGGCCGAAGCGAGCGCCGACAAGTACCACGGCGTCGTGAAGTTCGACGTCATCACCGGCAAGCAGTCCAAGCCCGCCGCCAACGCGCCCGCCTACCAGGCGGTGTTCGCCAAGGCGCTGATCGCCGAGGCCGAGGTCGATCCCAGGATCGTCGCCGTCACCGCGGCGATGCCGTCGGGCACCAGCATCGACAAGTTCGCCGAGCGTTTCCCCGAGCGCACCTTCGATGTCGGCATCGCCGAGCAGCACGGCGTGACCTTCTCCGCCGGCATGGCCTGCGAGGGCTACAAGCCGTTCGCGGCGATCTACTCGACGTTCCTGCAGCGCGGTTACGACCAGGTCGTGCACGACGTCGCCATCCAGAAGCTGCCGGTCCGCTTCGCCATCGACCGCGCGGGCCTGGTCGGCGCCGACGGTGCCACGCATGCCGGCAGCTTCGACGTCGCCTATCTCGCCTGCCTGCCCGACTTCGTCGTCATGGCGGCATCGGACGAACTCGAGTTGATGCACATGGTGGCGACCGCGGCGGCGATCGACGATCGGCCGTCGTCGTTCCGCTATCCGCGCGGCGAGGGCTACGGTGTCGAATTGCCGGCGCGCGGCACGCCGCTCGAGATCGGCAAGGGCCGGATCGTGCGCGAAGGCACCAAGATCGCCCTGCTGAGTTTCGGCGCGCGCCTGCAGGAGTGCCTGGCCGCCGCCGAGGATCTCGGCGCCAAGGGCCTCAGCACCACCGTCGCCGACGCGCGCTTCGCCAAGCCGCTCGACACCGACCTGATCCGCCGGCTGGCGCGCGAGCACGAGGTGCTGATCACGATCGAGGAGGGATCGGTCGGCGGCTTCGCCAGCCACGTGCTGCAGGAGCTGGCGACCTCCGGCATGCTCGACCATGGCCTGAAGGTGCGGCCGATGGTGCTGCCCGACCGCTTCATCGATCACGCCGCGCCCGCACGTCAATACCAGTGGGCGGGCCTCGACGCGGCGCACATCGTCGACACCGCGCTCGCCGCCCTCGGCCGGCAGGCCGAACGCGCCCGCGGCTGATCGTTCAGAAGTCGACGGGATACGGCGACAGCTCGCCGCGTTCGTAGCGCTGCGGCAAGTCGGGCGTGACGTTCTCCCAGACGTAGAGCATCGACCGCTTTCGCGAGTAACCCTGATGGCGGATGTCGGCCGGCATGGCGGCGACGTCGCCGGCGCGCATCGTGACGCGCGCGCGCGGCGCGCCGGTGTTCTTGTCGGCCACGTCCCACACGATCTCGTCGGAGAGCTGGATGAACCACTCGACGCGGTCGTTGCCATGGAACACGGGCAGGATGTATTCCTCGGTCGTCGGACAGGCGAGCGAGGCCCGGCACACCGCGGTCACCGATGGGTTCCAGGTGACATCCGACCGGCTGAGATACTTGAACAGACTGAAGGCGTGCAGTTCGCCCTCGAAGCCGGGTTCGGCGACGATCTCGGGCTCGTCCTGCGGCACGTCGGCGAAGGCACGATTGACCGGCAGGTCGTCGCGCAGCGGCGAATCGCCCGGCAAGCCCGGCATGCGCCTCGTCTGGACGCGGACGCGCTCGATGGCGCCGATGTTCTCGCCGTGCTTGGTGCCGAACGCCGTTCCGGTCTCGACCGGCGCGGCGAACGGGTCGAAGCCCTCGTTCACCCAATCCCGCAGGATCGCCTTGAAGGTCGCCATGATGTGCTCGGCGTCGAAGCGCTCGGTGTAGTCGACGCCGGCTTCCTTCATGACGCCGTTGAACGATCCGGCGTAGAGATCGACCTGGCCGTAGTGATTGCGCGTGCCGACGACGTGGTCGAAATTGACCCAGCCGTAGAAGAAGTTCCAGGCGACGTCGCGCATGCAGGCCCGCAGGAAGGCGTCGGCGGACATCTGGTGCGAACGCATCTGTCCCTTGGCCGGCCACCGGATGGTGACGAAGTACTCGTCGCGCGACAGCTCGAACTTTCCGAGCCGGAAGGCGCGATAGCCGCTCTCGTTGCTGCGGTCGCTGGCGACGACCTGTGCGGATGCGTTCGACATGCTGCCCTCCCTCGCCTACTTCAGGCAGATCTCGTTCCACTTCTGGATGCTGAGCGGCCCCAGCACCGTCTGCTGCAGCACCACGCCAGGCTTCGACGCCGCGAAGCGGTAGGCCGCCCCGGCGGGCAACAAGGCCTGATGGCCGCGCTTGAGGCGGATCAGCCCCATGCGCCGTCCACGCGGTTCGCCGTCGACCGCTACGGCGCCGTTGCGATCGGCCGGCGGCGGGTCGTCGAGCTTGACCAGCGTCACCTCGACCTCGCCGTCCATGCACAGGGCGAACTCGTCGTGCCCGCAGGCGAACCAGGGCGACGTCCCCTCGGCGCGCATGACCTCCTGCACGTATTCGAGGTTCTTGCCGACGACCACGCGCTCGTACGGCTTCGAGCGCGACGCGACCTCGAAGACGTTCGAGAAGACGTAGTGCCTGGGATCGCCACTGACGATCTCGATGCCACCCTTGCGATAGTCGTTGAGCGATCCAAACACGGTGTTCATGGAGCCCCCTCCTCCGACCGACTGGCGCGGCCCTGGTCTCCACTCTAGGGCCCGCCGGCCCTCCGCGTAAACCGCGCGCGGAGGTCACGAAAAATGAACTACATTGGCCCGATGGCAAATGAACTCATCCGGGGCGTCTACGAGCTCGGCCACGTCCTCTTCGTCCTCGACGGCGCGACGCACGGCTTCGCCCGTGCCGACATCGCCGGCGTCGAGTGTTTCTGGACATTCGGCGACATGGATCGCAGCCACGCCGGCTTCGTGCTGACGCTGCGAGACGGCCGGCGGGCTTTGGTCGACTTCGTCCATTGGCACGCCTTCGAGCAGGACGAAGACTTCAGGGTCGACGTCGCTTTCCTCGGCGACGGCGAACAGCCGCCCGCCCCCGGCCAGGAGCTGAAGCTCCCGGTCGCCTGGTCGGTCGAGACCTCGCACCTCGCCAGGGTGCTGGGGCGCTAGGACATCGCCCTACTTCACCGTGATGCTGGCGCTGCCAATGCCGACGAACTCCGACTTGGCACCGCCCGGACCCGCCAGGAACTGCGGCGGATGAACGGAACCCGTGAGCACCGTGTCGCCCGCCTTCAGGTGCTTGCCGTGCTCGATCAGCTTGTTGGCCAGCCAGGCGAGTGAAATCATCGCACCGCCCATGACGTTGGTGCCGGGTCCCGCGGCCAGTTCCTTGCCGTCGTGCTCCGAGCGCCCCTTGACGCCGGCGAAGTCGAGCTTCTGCCAGTCCTTGATCTCCGTGCCGACGATGCAGGCCGCCTGGAGGATGTCGTCGGCGATGCGGCCGGGGCCGCCGAGCCTGGACACGTCGCCGTAGCGGTTTTCCACCACCTCCATGCCGCAATAGAGGTTGGCGACGAACGGCTTGATGGAATCGGCGGTGTAGGCGGCGCCTGCCTTGGGAGCGTCGCGCCCGATCCGGGCGACCATCTCGCACTCGACGCCGGCTTTCAGCGGCCAGCCCTTCTCGAACACGGCGCCGTCGGGGCGAATGCCGTTCCTGAAGATGCCGGCGAACGCCGGACCGGAGAGCTTGAGCGGCTCGTACTGCGCCGGAACGGCGAAGGCGACCTTCCAGCCCGCCTGCTGCCAATCGGCCCCGGCGGCGGCCAATCGGTCATGAACCGCGAACTGCACCTTGTAAGCGTCCGCTTCCGACAGGCTCGCCGTCGCGTCGGCGAGAAAATCCATGACCTTCCGGCTGCGACGCCCGTCGACGATCCTGTCGGCGAGTTCGGCGATTTCCCTGGCGTCCACGGCAGTCCCTCCCGAATACATTTCGGGAGAGATATTTGCCGCCGCACCCCGGCAACGCAAGCGCTACGGATCGCGCGCGAAACGCGCGTTCTAGGCCGCCTTTGCCGATGCCTTGCCGTAGAAGCTCTGGCCCTTCGCTGCCATGTCGCGCAGGAGCTTCGGCACCTCGAACTGCTTGCCGTACTTCCCGGCGAGCTCGTCGCACTCGGCGACGAACTGCTTGACGCCGACCTGGTCGATCAGGCTGATCGCGCCTCCGGTCTGAGGCGCGAAGCCCAGTCCCATGATCGAGCCGACGTCGCCGTCCTGCGGATCGGTCAGCACATTGGCCTCCAGGCAACGCGCCGTGTCGACGGCCTGGACGTAGAGCAGCCGCTTCTTGATCTCGGTTTCCTTGGCGCGCTTGTCCTCGCCCTCGCCGTAGAGCAGCTTGGGATCGGCCGGGAAGTGCTTCTGCAGGTCCGGCCAGAGCCGCTTCTTGCCGTCGGCCGGATAATCGTAGAAGCCCTTGCCGTTCTTGCGGCCGAAGCGCTCCAGCTTCTTGACCATGAGCTCGAGAATATCGTCGGCGCCCGAGCCCTCGTACTTCTGGCCAGCGGCCTCGGCATCACGCCGCGTCTGGTCCATGATCTTCCACGACAGGTCGATCGCCACCTCGTCGTTGAGCGACAGCGGGCCCACCGGCATGCCGGCGAACCTGGCGCAGTTCTCGATCATCGCCGCCGGCACGCCTTCCTTCAGCAGGCGATGGCCCTCGGAGATGAAGGCGCCGCAGACGCGGCTCGTGAAGAAACCGCGGCTGTCGTTCACCACGATCGGCGTCTTGCGGATCTTCTGCACGAAGTCGAGCGCGCGGGCGAGCGTCTCCTGCGAGGTCTTCGTGCCGACGATGATCTCGACCAGCGGCATCTTCTCGACGGGCGAGAAGAAATGCAGGCCGATGAAGTTGGCCGGCCGCGCCGAGGCCTCGGCCAGTCCGGTGATCGGCAGGGTCGAGGTGTTGGAAGCGAACACCGCGTCGGCAGCGAGCGCCGCCTCGGCCTTCTTCGTCGCCTCGGCCTTGACTTCGCGGTTCTCGAACACCGCCTCAATCACGATCTGGCAACCCTTGAGCGCGCCGAAGTCCGGCGTCGCCGTCACCTTGGCGAGCATGGCGTCGGCCTTGTCCTGCGCGAGGCGGCCGCGCTTGACCAGCTTGCCGAGCTCGTCGGCGATGTGCGCCTTGCCCTTGTCGGCCGAGGCCTGGTCGCGATCGACCAGCACGATGTCGAGGCCGGCCTGCACCGAGACCGTGGCGATGCCGGCGCCCATCAGGCCGGCGCCGAGGACGCCGATCTTCTTGTACTCCTGCTTCGGCACGCCCTTGGGGCGGCGGGCGAGCTTGTTCGCCTCCTGCAGACCGAAGAACAGCGTGCGGATCATGCTCTTGGCGACGGGATCGCGCAGCAGCGAGACGAAGTAGCGCGTCTCGACCTTGAGGCCGGTGTCGAACGGCAGCTGCAGGCCCTCGTAGACGCAGCTCATGATCGCCTTGGGCGCCGGATACACGCCGTTGGTCTTGCCGGCGATCATGGCATTGCCGCCGATGAAGGTCTGCACGCCGGGCGGACTCCATACCTGGCCGCCGGGAAAGCCCGGCGTCTTGAAGCCCTTGCGGTCCCACGGCTGCACGGCCCGGCCGTCGATCGGCTTGGCGCCCTTGCCGGCGTATTCCGGAACGACCTGCTCGGTCGCCGGCGCGGTCAGCCAGGCCTTGGCCCTGGCGAGCAGCTCGTTGGCGGGAACGACCTCGTGGATCAGGCCGAGGCCCTTCGCGGCATCGACCGTGAGATCCTTGCCCTCCAGCAGGATGGGAGCCGCGTTCATCACGCCGATCAGGCGCGGGATGCGCTGCGTGCCGCCGCCGCCCGGCAGCAGGCCTATCTTCACCTCGGGCTGGCCGACCTTGGTCTTGGGATTGGCCGCGGCGATGCGATAGTGGCAGGCGAGGCAGATCTCGAAGCCGCCGCCCAGCGCCGTGCCGTTGATGGCGGCGACGATCGGCTTGCCGCCGGTCTCCTGGCGCCGGAACATCTTCTGCAGCTGGCTGAACTGGTCCATCAGCTTCGCGGCATCCGACGTGTCGACGTTCAGCAGCATGTCGAGATCGGCGCCGGCGATGAAGCTGTCCTTGCCCGACGTGACGATGATGCCCTTGACCTTGTCGTCCTTGAGGGCCTCGTCGAGGGCGCCGGCATAGGCCGTCATCGAGGCCTCGTTCAGCACGTTCATCGTGCGGTTCGGCATGTCCCAAGTGATGGTGGCGATGCCGTCGCCGTCGACGTTGTAGTTGATCATGTTGGTCTCCGAATTCCTCGCGTTGCCACCCTTCGAGACGCTCGCTCCTCAGGGTGAGGACTACTTCGAAACCACCGCCGCCTCACCCTGAGGAGGCCGCGCAGCGGCCGTCTCGACGGGTGGGCGGCGGCGAGGTCTTGCTACACGCGCTCGATGATGGTGGCCGTACCCATGCCGGCGCCGACGCAGAGCGTGGCGAGGCCGGTCGAGAGGTTGCGCCGCTCCAGTTCGTCGAGCAGCGTGCCGAGGATCATGGCTCCGGTGGCGCCGAGCGGATGGCCCATGGCGATGGCACCGCCGTTCACGTTGATCTTGTCGTGCGGCATCTTGAGGATCTGCATGTAGCGCAGCACGACGGCGGCGAAGGCCTCGTTGAGCTCGAACAGGTCGATGTCCTTCACGCCCATGCCGGCCCGCTTCAGCGCCTTCTCGGTCGAGGGCGCGGGACCGGTCAGCATGATGGCGGGCTCCGAGCCGACGGACGCGAAGGAGCGGATGCGCGCGCGCGGCTTGAGGCCGGCCTTCTGGCCGAACTCCTTCGTGCCGATCAGGATCGCCGCCGCGCCGTCGACGATGCCCGACGAATTGCCGGCATGATGGACGTGGTTGATCTTCTCGACCTCGGGATAGCGCTGGATGGCGACGGCATTGAAGCCCGGCATCATCTCGCCCTGCATCTTGAAGCTCGGCTCGAGCGCGGCCAGGGTCTGCATGGTGGTGGTGGGCCGCATCAGCTCGTCGTTGGCCAGCAGTTCGACGCCGTTCTGGTCCCTCACCGGCACGATCGACTTCTTGAAGTAGCCGTTGTCCCAGGCGTGCTTGGCGCGCTTCTGCGATTCGACGGCATAGGCGTCCACGTCGTCGCGGCTCAGCCCGTACTTGGTGGCGATCAAGTCGGCCGAGATGCCCTGCGGCACGAAGTACATCGGGATAGCGACGGCCGGGTCGGTCGGCCAGGCGCCACCGTCCGAGCCCATCGGCACACGGCTCATGCTCTCGATGCCGCCGCCGATCGCCGCCTCGCTCTGGCCGGACATGACCTGGGCGGCCGCCATGTTGGTGGCTTCCAGGCCGGAGGCGCAGAAGCGGTTGACCTGCACGCCCGACACGGTCTCGGCGTAGCCGGCGACCACGGCGGCCGTGCGGGCGATGTCGGCGCCCTGCTCGCCGATCGGCATGACGCAGCCCAGCACGACGTCGTCGACCAGGTGGGTGTCGAGCTTGTTGCGGTCGCGGATCGCCTGCAGGGCCGTCACCGCGAGGCGCACCGGAGTCACCTCGTGCAGCGAACCGTCCTTGCGGCCCTTGCCGCGCGGCGTGCGGACGGCGTCGTAGATGTATGCGTCGGTCATGGCGTTCTCCTTCAACTCGCTAGAGCGTGCGGCCAATGAGCTCTTTCATGATCTCGTTGGTGCCGCCGTAGATCTTCTGCACGCGGCTGTCGGCGTAGAGCCGGGCGATGGGATACTCCCACATGTAGCCGTAGCCGCCGAACAGCTGCAGGCACTCGTCCATCACCTCGCACTGCAGCTCGGTGGTCCAGTACTTGGCCATCGCGGCGGTCGCGACGTCCAGCTCCTTCCTGAGATGCCGGGCGACGCAGTCGTCGACGAAGGCCCGCGCCACCGTCGCCTTGGTCTTGACCTCGGCCAGCTTGAAGCGGGTGTTCTGGAAGTCGATGATCGGCTTGCCGAAGGCCTTGCGGTCCTTGGTGTAGGCCACGGTGTGCGCCAGTGCGGCCTCGATCGCGGCGATCGCCTGGATGGCGATGACCAGGCGTTCCTGTGGCAACTGCTGCATGAGCTGGATGAAGCCCATGCCCGATCCGCCCAGCAGGTGATCGGCCGGCACGCGCACGTTGTCGAAGAACAGCTCCGACGTGTCCTGCGCCTTCATGCCGATCTTCTCGAGATTGCGGCCGCGCTTGAAGCCCGGCGTATCGGTCTCGACGACGATCAGCGACGTGCCCTTGGCCCCGAGCTTGGCGTCGGTCTTGGCGACCACGATCACCAGATCGGCGAGCTGGCCGTTGGAGATGAACGTCTTGGAGCCGTTGATCACCCACTGGTTGCCGTCCATGACGGCGTTGGTCTTGACCGACTGCAGGTCGGAGCCGGTGCCCGGCTCGGTCATGGCGACCGCCGTGACCAGATCGCCCGAGCAGGCCTTGGGGATCCACTTCTTCTTCTGCTCTTCCGTGCCGTAGTGCAGCAGGTACGGCACGACGATGTCGTTGTGCAGCGAGAAGGCCGGCCCCGAGGCGATCGCGCGGCCCTGCTCCTCGATCAGGATGGCACTGTAAAGGAAATCGCCGCCGGCCCCGCCATATTCCTCCGGCATCGTCATGCCGAGCAGGCCCTGCGCGCCCGCCTTGCGCCACAGCTCGCGCGGAACAACGCCTTCCTCTTCCCACTTCATGTGGAACGGCGTGACTTCCTTCTCGAAGAACCGCCGGCAGGTCTCGCGGAACATCTGGTGCTCGGGCGTGAAATGGGCGGCCAACGCGGTCACGAACGGTTCCTCCGAACTCTGCCAAAAACATCCATTCGAATGGGACTTTGGGCCGGCCGGGCGGGCGCCGCCAGCCCCGGTTAGGTAGTTTACCTTTACGTAAACGTCAACCTGTATCGGCGGCGCTTTGTGCGTTTCGCCACCGTCACCCCGGGCGTCACCGGCGACGCTGGCGATCGCATGACCACCCCACTCGCCCAATCCCTCCGCGGGCTCGCCGTCACCGAAGCGCGAGAGGCGGATGACGACCTGCGATTGGCCTTCGGGCCCTTCATTCGCCTCTCGATCTTCAACCGCCGGCAATTGACGCCACCCGTGACGACGCCGGACAGACTGGTCGGCAAGGTGGTGGCCGCGGTCGAGGAATCCGACCGCGCGGTCGTCATCCTCTTCCTCGACGGCGGCCGTCTCGCCATCGACCTGACGCCGGCCGGATATCGCGGCCTCGAAGCGATGATGCTGCTGCGCGCCGGCAAGCCGATGGTGGTCTGGGAGCGGGCCGCCTGCCCGCAGTGAGCGGCGGGCGGCGCTCTATTGCCCCGCGCTCGACGCCTGCGTCCGCTGGCGATCGATGCCCGCCACCGCGACCTTGAAGCGTGCGAGCTCATCGCCCGTCAGGCGCGTGCGGATCTCGGTGCGTGCCACGTCGAGCGGATTCACCGGGCGGCCGTTGCGATGGAGCTCGAAATGAAGGTGCGGGCCGGTCGACATGCCGGTGCTGCCGACGAAGCCGATCACCTGACCCTGGCGCACGCGCGTGCCGACCCTGACGCCGCGCGCGATGCCGTGCATGTGGGCGTAGCCCGTCGACAGGCCGTTCTCGTGGCGGATCAGGACCCACAGCCCGTAGCCGCCGTTGCGGCCGGCCTGCGCCACCGTCCCGCTGCCGGCGGCGAGGATGGGCGTGCCCGTCGGCGCGGCGAAATCGACGCCGGTGTGCATGCGCGTAAAGCCGAGCAGCGGATGGCGGCGCATGCCGAAGGTCGAGGAGATGCGGCTCATGTTGAGCGGCGTGCGCAGCAGCGACTTGACGACGCTGCGGCCCTCGCCGTCGTAGAAGAAATCCTCGCCGCCGCGCGGCTGGAAGCGATAGACGGTGTGGGTCTTGCGGCCGCCCTCGGTGGTCAGGCTGGCCCACAGCACGCGCCCAGAATCGACCGGCTTGCCGTCGCTCGTCCAGGACTGCTCGAGCATGACATCGAAGCGATCGCCGACCTTGATGTCGTGCTGGAAGTTCACGTCCCACGAGAAGGCGCGCAGCATCTCGGCCATGGCGCGCGCCGGCACGCCCGCCTGCGCGGCGCTGCCGATCAACGAGCCGTCGATCGAGCCCGACACGCGCTCGACCCGGGCCTCGGTCTCGAACACCTTCTCGCGCGCGGCGAAATCGCCCTTGTCGTCGCGCTCGAGCGTGATCTCGCGCCGCGCCTCCGGGCGGATGGTGAGGGCCTGCAGGATCGGCTTGGCCTCCTCGCCCTCGCCCGGCGCGCGCACCTGCACGGCCATCGACAGGCCGACCGGCAATCGGCGCATTTCGACGTGGTCGGCGAGCGTCGCGACGGCGCGGGCAATCTCCTCGCGGGCAAAGTCGAGATCGCCCAGCAGACCGGCGACGGTGTCGCCCTTGCCCAGCCGCACGACCGTCTCGTAGCTGTCGGTCGACTGCGGCTCGTCCTGCACGGGCTCCGGCGGGGCGCCGGGCGCCCTGAACTCCGCGGGACCCACCGTCGGCGCCGGCCAGAAATTCTCCGCCCGGAACGGCTCGGCCGCAGGCGCCTCGATGCCCGCCGCCGGCAAGGGCGAGACGGCCGGCCCCCAGGCAATTCGCGGCGCGGGAAGGGCGCGCCACCGCTCGACTTCGACGAACAGCCAGGCCGCAGCGCCTGCCGGCAGAAGCAGGACCAGGACGACGAGCAGCGCCTTCAGAGAGCCGTGCCGAAGCCGGCGGGGCTGCTCGATGACGACGAACGTGGGACGCCGGCCGACGTCCGGCCAGACGAGTGCGGCGGTGCGCTGGTAGGGTCTGCCGACAGGAGAACCCGGCGATCTCGAGCCGAATCGTCCGTGAGGTTGATCGAGCATCCTCGAATTCCTGGGGGGCAAGAGGATCGAGAGCGTATTCTTGTGGCGCGACGCCGTGCTCGGGCGCTTGCCTTGTTCCCTGGCGCTGCCGCCCCAGGACGTTGGCTTTACTCTGACCCAGCAGGCGGGTGCAAGGCAAGTCCCGAGGACGCCGCTGCGACGTTGCGGCCATTTTTGTCGACGGACCTTGCGACGCCCCGATAGAATGACTGCACGCGTCCTTTCGGGTCACCTGCAACCGCCACGCTCCGCCACCTTCACATGAATCGCCGCCTCTCCGTCATCGGGCTGGGCTATGTCGGCCTGCCGGTGGCGGCCACGTTCGCCCGCGCCGGCATCAAGGTCGTCGCCTTCGACATCGACCAGCGCCGCGTCACCGAACTGACCCGCGGCCACGACCGCACCGGAGAGGTCGATCCGGCCGCCCTCAAGGCGCCGGCGCTCTACTTCACCTCGAAGGCCACGGACCTGAAAGCGGCCGACTTCCATATCGTCACGGTGCCCACGCCGATCGACGCCAGCAAGCAGCCCAATCTCGAGCCGCTGCGCAGCGCCTCGCGCACCATCGGCCAGGTGCTCAAGCGCGGCGACATCGTGGTCTACGAATCGACGGTCTATCCGGGCGTGACCGAGGATGTGTGCATTCCCGTCCTCGAGGAGAGTTCCGGTCTCGAGTGGAAGACCGACTTCAACGTCGGCTACTCGCCGGAGCGCATCAATCCGGGCGACAAGGAGCGCCGCTTCGACAGCATCCTGAAGATCGTCGCTGCCGACACGCCCGAGACGCTCGACGTCGTCGACGCCGTCTATCGCCGGGTGGTGAGCGCGGGCACCCATCGCGCGCCGTCGATCCGGGTCGCCGAATTCGCCAAGGTGCTCGAGAACACCCAGCGCGACGTCAACATCGCGCTGGTCAACGAGGTCGCGCTGATCTGCGACCGGCTCGGCGTCGACACGCAGGACGTGCTGACGGCGGCCGGCACCAAGTGGAACTTCCTGCCCTTCCGGCCCGGCCTGGTCGGCGGCCACTGCATCGGCGTCGATCCGTTCTACATCGCCCACAAGGCCGAGGAGGTCGGCTACCATCCGCACGTCATCCATTCCGGCCGCCGCGTCAACGACGGCATGGGCCTCTACGTCGCCAACCGCGTCGCGCGCTCGATCATGCGGCGCTCGGGCAACGGGCGGCCCGTGGTCACGGTGCTGGGGGTCACCTTCAAGGAGAACGTGCCCGACATCCGCAACACCCGGGTCGTGGACATCGCCCGCGAGCTCGCCGAGTTCGGCATCACCGTCCAGCTGAGCGACCCGATGGCCGACGGCGATCTCCTCCGGGAGGAGTACGGGCTCGAGCTCACGCCGCCCGACAGGCTGCAGCCCGCCGACGCCGTGGTGCTGGCGGTGGCGCACCGACCTTACCGCGAGGGCGGATGGCGGCTGGTCCGCAAGCTCCTGAAGCCCGACGGCGGCTTCGTCGCCGACGTGCCCGCCCTGCTCGACCGCGCATCGACGCCGGCGGGCGTCACCCTGTGGCGGCTGTAGCGGCCGGTCGGACTCGGCCACCCGCGCAGGAGGGATTGCGACAAGAGGCTCGGTCCCAGCCTCTTGCGTCGAGGAGACATTCCCACTAATCGCATTCTTAATGAAAGATTACTCCGCAGCCTTGGCGGCGGCTGGCCCGCGCTATCGCCCGGACGCGCCGAAAACGCTCGACTTCGCGCGGCTGCAGCGCCTGTCGGGCGCAGTGGCGGTATTTGGCGTGCTCATCGCACCGTTTTCGCCCGACCCGTTGGCGGCCGTGGCAGGTGGGCTTGTGCCCTGGATCGTGCTGCATCTCGTCACCACCGGCCCGAGCTTTCCTGCCATCGTTCCCTTCTACCTGCTCTGGCAATGGCTCCAGGTCTACGGCCGGGTGTTCGTCGGGATGGTCGAGGGCGAGCGCATGTCGAGCAGCATCTACGGGCCGTGGGTCGCCGATGCCTACTGGTACATGCTGGCGTCGGTCGTGGTGCTCGCGCTGGCCTTCCGCTTCGTCCTGGCTTCCGGCCCCGTTCCGCCGGACACCGAGCGCGCGCACCTGACATGGCGGCCGTTCGACCTCTTCCTGGTTTATCTCGCCGCCCTGGGCTTCTCGATGGCGGCCGGCCACGCGATCGGCGTACTGCCGGCCATCTACCAGCAGATCAATGCCGTCGCGCAGTTCAAGCTGGCCGCGCTCTTCTTGCTCTTTGCGGTCGTCCTGACGACGCGGCGGGGGATTCCATTCCTCGTGATCGCCATCGCCATTGAGGTCGTCGTCGGCTTTTCCGGTCTTCTCAGCGACTTCAAGGCGCCCTTCATCGTGCTCGCACTGGCGGCGCTGGCGGCACGAATATCCTGGTCGGGCACCGCGAGCATCGTCGCCGGAATGCTGGCCGCCCTCCTGCTCGTCATGTCGCTCTTCTGGACGTCGATCAAGCAGGACTACCGAGGGGTCGCCACCGCGGGAGTGGAAACCCAGGCGCTGCAAATCCCGATCGGCGAACGCATCGGCTACGTCGCCCGACAGGCGCTGGCGATCGGCCAGACCGACTGGGCCAAGGCGAGCCATGCCCTGCTGCACCGACTCGCCTATGTCGACATCTTCGGTTCCGTGATCGCCGTGGACAAGGAAGCGCGCCAGCAGACGTTCATGCAGCAGTGGAACGAGGCGTTCCAGCATGTCTTCCAGCCCCGCTTCCTGTTCCCCAACAAGGCGCAGCTGTCCGACATCGACGTCTATCTCCGCCTGACCCGCGGCGACGCCAGCGATGCCATCCGCAGCACCACGTCGATCAGCGTCGGCTACATCGCCGAGAATTACGTCGATTTCGGCGTCCCGGCCATGTTCGCCGGGGTGTTCGTGCTGGGCCTGCTGCTGGCGGCCGTCGTGCGATACGTCATGAGCGCGCCGCTGCCCTGGATGGTGCGGGAGGCCACGGCGGCCGCGATCCTCTACACCGTCGGAGGGACGGGCGTGGAGCTTTCGCTGCCCAAGATTCTCGGCACCGCCGTCATGTTCCTGATCGTCTATGCGTTGCTGATCAAATTCGCCTATCCGGTCGGCCTACGCTGGCTCGACGAACGGGCGACACGGCGTCAGGGGCGCGTCGCCTCGAGGTAGATGCTCTCCTCGGATCGTTCGGCGAGATCGAGGTCGCCGGCGTCGGCGATGCGGCTGCTGCCGGCCGGCAGCGTGCGGACGTCGTCGAAGCCCGCCGCCGCCACCAGCCGGGCGATCGAGCGCTCGTCGTACATCCAGTGGTGATTGCGCCCGCCGCCCGAGAGGAAATGGCGCAGACGCTCGCCGAAACCGTGCGGTCGGTCGAGGTCGAACTGGAGCTGCTCGAGAAAGAGGTCGGCGTTGCCGTCGGCGAGGTACTCGCGCACCGGCAGGCAGAGGTCGGGCACGGCGAGGCGCAACAGCCCGCCGGACTTCAGCACGCGACGGCATTCCGCCAGGAACCCGCGCGCCTGGCGCCGGTCGAGATGCTCGATCATGTGCGAGGAGTAGACGACGTCGACCGCGCCATCGGCATGCGGGATGCGTCGCGTCGCGTCGGCCCAGCGGATGTTGCGGCGGCGGGCGAAGGCGGCGAACTCCCGGTTGCCCGCGTCGAGCAGTCCGAACAGGCCCAGCGCCCAGGCGAACGGCGGCGCCCCGGCGAGGCGGACCGCCAGCGAATTGTCGTAGTTGATCCAGCCCTCGGTCGGCGTCTGGCCGCAGCCGATGTTGAGGCGCACCGCCATCGGGTCAGGCGTCCAGCGTGCAAATGAAGCGGCGCCCGGTGCCGCGCAGCGCGAGCGCCGTCAGACGGCCGCTGACGAACGCGCCGGTGTCGAGGTTGATGCGGTGGCTGCGATCCTGAGGCAAATCGACGATCGTATGGCCATGGACGACGACGCGGTCGGGCAGCGGCACCCGCACGCGCAGGAAGTCGTCGCGGATCCACAGCAGGTCGGTCGGCGATTGCCTGTCGAGCGGCACACCGGGCCGCACGCCGGCATGCACGAAGAGATAATCGCCCTCGTCGTGGCGGAGCATGCAGCCGCGCAGGAAGGCCTCGTGCGTCCGTGGAACCGCAGCGGCGAGCGCGCGGCGCAGCTCGGTGACGGCGGCCAGCGTGTTGGGCAACGCCCTCAGCGGCACCTCGTAGGACAGCAGCGTCTCGAGCCCGCCGTAGGACAGCCAGTCGAGCCCGTCGCTGCGGCCGTCGAGGAAATCGAGCATCGCCTCCTCGTGATTGCCGAGCAGGCGGATGGTAGCGAAGCCGGGCAGCGGATCGGCAAGCAGCCGCTCCACCACGCCGCGGCTCGCGGGGCCGCGGTCGATGTAGTCGCCGAGGAAGACGAGAACCCTCTCGCGGTCGCCCGAATGGCGCGCCGCATCCTCGCCGATCCGCCGCAGCAGATCGTCGAGCAGATCGAGCCGGCCATGGATATCGCCCACGGCATATACCGCCCGGCCATCGGCAACCTTGCCGGGCCGGGCCGCCGTGCCGCGCCCAAACCAACGTCCAAACATGCCCAACCAGACTACACGCGCCCCGCCGGGGGCGCGCTGCCTACTTCACGACCCGCGGCACGATGCGCTTCAGCTTGTCGAGGCCGCTCATGCCGCCAATGCCGCCGCCTTCGCCGGCGTCGCCGCCTGTCCTGCTGCTGCCGGTGCCGCCGGAGGGCGACGTGGCCGTCGACGCACCGTAGTAGCCCTGGTAGCGCGAGTAGTAGTCGCCGTAGTCGCCGTACTCGTACATGGCATGCTTGGCGAGGTTGACCTTGTTGATGACGATGCCGACCCGGTCGGTGACGTTGCGCAGCGCGGCGACGGCCGAGGTGACGACGTCGCGCGCGGTCTTGGCCCAGTGCACGACGAAGATCGTGTAGTCGGCGAGCTGCGAGATGATGCGCGCATCGGACACCGCCATCACCGGCGGGCTATCGAGGATCACCAGGTCGTAGCGCTCGGCGAAGGTGGCGAGCGCCGCCTTCATCGCGTGCGATTCGAGCACTTCCGGGGCATTCGGCGTGTCGGGCCGGGCGCAGATGTAGTCGACGCCGGACAGGTCGTGGCGGCGCACGCACTGGTCGAGCGTCTTGGTACCCATCAGGTACTCGTCGATGGTGCCGCCGCGATCCTTGACGCCGAACGCCACGGCGAGGTTGGCGCGCCGGAGGTCGAGGTCGACCAGCAGCACGCGCCGCGAGGCGTTCATCTTGGTGAGCAGGCCGCCCAGCGCCGCGGCGAAGGTCGTCTTGCCCTCGCCCGGCGTGGACGACGTCACGGCGAGCACGCGCGGCGGACGGTCGAGGTTGCTGAGGCTGATCGCGGTGAACACCGCGCGCATCGCCTCGGCCGCCGACGACGTCGTCTTGTCGAGCACGGTGCTGACGATCGAGGCGCGCTGTCCCATCGCGCCGCGCACCAGCGGGATCATGCCGAGCACGGCCACGCCGGTCGCCTTCTCGACCTGCGAGGCCGAGCGGAACACGCGGTCGAGCTTCTCGGCCGCGATCGAGCCGGCGACGCCGAGCAGGCAGCCGATGATGAAGGCGGCGAACAGGCCGGTCTTGTAGTTCGGCGAGCTCGGCACGCCCGACGGCCAGGCATAGGCCAGGATGCGCGCGTCGGCGCGCTGGATGTCCTGCTGCTCGCGCAGCTCCTTGAAGCGGTTCAGGAAGCTCTCGTAGAGCGCGCGGTTCGACTGCGCCTCGCGCTCGAGCTGCTTGAGCTCGGCCTCGTACTGGCTGGTCGCACCCGACAGGACCGAGGCGCGCTCGACCTGGGTCCTGAGCTCCTCCTCTTCGGCCTTGGCGGCGTCGAGCTCTGCACGAATCGCGAGCGTGATGCTCTGGGTCTGCGTCTGGAAGCGGCTGCGCACCGACGTGAGCTCGGCGTTGGCCTGCTGGACCTTGGGATGATTGGGTCCGAACTGGGTCGAGTACTCCGACAGCTTGCGCGTCAGCTCCTGTTCCTGGGTGCGCAGACTGGTCAGCGAGGCGTTCATCGCCACCTCGGAGATGTTGGCGAGCTCGTTGGGGTTCAGGCTCGCCTTGGCGAGCGCGACCAGACGGCCCTCCTTCTCGATGCGGCGGGTCTTGGCGGAAATGTACTTGGCGTTGAGCTCGGCGAGCGTCTGGGTCGAGACGGCCGCCTCCGGACTGCCCGACAGGCCCTTGTCGCGGCGGTAGGTGGCCACGGCCTCTTCCGCGACCTGCAGGTTGCGGCGCAACTCGGCCAGGCGCTCCTCGAGCCATTCCGTGGCGCGCCGGTTGGCCTCGTTCTTGTTGTCGACCTGGTCGGCCAGATAGACCTCCGCCATGGCATTGGCGATGCGCGCCGACATGGCGCCATCCGGGCTTTCCACCGTGATGACGATGACGAAGCTGCGGCCGAGCAGCGACACGCTGAGGCCGCCCGACACCGCGCCGATGGCGGCGCGCCGGTTGGGATCGTTGTCGTCGCCGCGCTGCGGACGCGCGGGCGCCGCCTGTTGCGGCTGCGGTGGCGCCTCAGGCGATGGTGCGAGGATCGAGGCGATGCCCGAGTGCCAGATCTCGCGAATCGGCGCGAGCGTGGTGTCGAGGAAGCCCGGCGGACGGCTGCCGTTGAAATCCGGGTTGGAAGCAAGCCCGAGCCGGTCCACGACCCGGCCGATCAGGAACTCCGACTGGATGACCTCGAGTTCGCTCTGGATCGCGCCGAGGTTGAGCGTGTCGACGCCCGACAGCGCCGACTCGGTGTTCACCACCTTGAAGGTGCGGGTGTCGAGCATGATACGCGACGACGCCTTGTAGAGCGGCGTGGCTTGGGCGATGATCAGTGCCATCAGGGCGACGGCGACGAGGCCTGAGCTGACGATCAGCGCCTTGCGCCGGTTGAGGAGCCGCAGCCATTCCCACAGCTCGTTGGTCGCGCTCTCCGGCGGCGCGATGCCGGGAGGCGCGTTGGGGTCGAGCATGCCGGGCAGGCGGTTGCCGCCGGAATCGTCGCCAATACGGTTTACCCTAGGCAGAAGGCTCATCACACACCATCCCGCGGCCGCATTGGCCGCCGTTTCCCTGCACTACGTGCCACCGGATCCCACCATCCGCCGGCAGTGTCATTGATCCAGCTCACTAGAAGTACCGCTCCGGCACCCGGACGACATCGCCCGGTTCGACTAGAGTGTCCTCCGTCACGTACTCTTCCTCGGCGAAATTCGAAAAGAAGCGGCGAATCGTGATGCGCGCGCGCGACGCGCGCCTCGTGTAGCCGCCTGCCACCGCCACCGCCTGCACGACCCGCAGGCAGGACAGGTATTGAAACGAACCCGGCCGGCTGACCTCGCCGATGATGAAGAACGGCCGGTAGCTCACCAGTTCGACGCTGATGCGCGGATCGGTCAGGAAGCCCGCCGAGAGATAGCGGCTCTTGAGCTGCTCCTCGAGATCGGCGGTCGTCGACCCGGTGACCGACATGTTGCCCAGCATGCGCGCATTGATCGTGCCGGCCGAATTGACCTCGTAGTCCCCGGAGAACTGCGGATCGGACAGCACCACGACCCTGATCTTGTCGCCCGAGCCGAGCTTGTACTCGGTCTGCTGCTGCTTGCACTCGCGATCCGGCGCGTTCGTCGGACCGACCTGAGGCGGCACGCCGACCTGGGGCACCGTCTCCGGCGCCAGGGGCAGTGCGTAGATGCCCGTGGTCGTCCGATCCGAGCAGCCGGCCAGGAAAACCGCCACGGCAGCCGCCAAGGCCCGGGAAAAGAAAACGCGCGCGTTCACCACGACATCACCGCTTGCCCACCAACCGGAGAAACACGACCCGCCGATCATAGGCCGGCCCGCCCACGTTGTCCGTCGACGTGCCCTTGGTGTACTCGAACACTGGGCCGATCTGGAACTCCGGGCGGAAGGAATAAAGAACGCCGAGCTGCCCACGATAGATTCGGTCGGTGCGAGGCTGTGTGACTGTTGCGTCGACGGGATTGTATTCGGCGTTGTTGACCGAGAACCCGCCGATGGCCGTCCAGGCGTCGTGGATGACGTAGGTGAAGTCGAGGCCGAGCACCGTGCTGACGATGTTCTTGTAGGTGCTCAGCGCCGATTCCGTGATCGACCGCGAGATGTTCGGCCGCAAGGTCAGGGGGGCATATCCGGTCCAGTTGCCCGACAGGCCGAAGGTGTAATCGGACGTCGGCCCGGTGATGTAGTTTTGGGTCTGGTAGCCCAGGTTGCCTTCGATCGAACTGGTCGCCGTGAACTTCTGGGTGAAGCCCACCCCCATGTTGAAGCCGTCGGAGTTGCGCTCCTGCCCGGCGACATTGAAGAAGTTGGTGTAGCGGCGCTGGTTGATCGCCGGCTGGATGAAGATGGCGAAATCGTCGGTGATCTCGTAGCCGAGGCGGATCCTCTCCTCGTACTCGATGCGGTCGCGGCTCGAGGCCGGCAGGCCGCCGGAGACCAGGTTGCTGAAGTCGTGATGCCAGTAGCGCGTCGCCGAGGCACTCGCCTCGTAGAAGAAGCGGTTGAAGCGCTGGTAGAGGCCGATCCGGACGGGAATGATGTCGACCACGGTCGGCGCCGACACCGCCGTCGTGTTGGGGGTGCCCAGCGGTTCGGTCTGGCGCCGGTAGCCCACCGAAACCGGCACGTAGAAATCCTGCTGGATCTCGAGCTTGGCGTCCACGCGGGCCGTGTAGTTCTGGTAGTTCTGCGACGGCGCGTTGGCATAGAAGCCGAACCCGCCGTTGAGCACGCCGCGCAGTTCGTGATTGAGCCACTGCGACCTGAGCTCGAGGCTCGGCAGGATGGACGTGTAGAGCGAGCCGACCGTGCCCTGCGAGGCGTTCTGCGCGAACACGTTGCTGTCGGAACCGACATTCACCTCGATCTGCGGGAAGAGGCGGAACGACCCCAGCGTGACGCCGAGGTCGTCGCGCGGCGCGCCGCCGCCGCCGAACGGCGTTTGCACCGACGTGGCGATCGAACTGGCGACCGACGACGAGATGCTCGACTGCACGCTCGGCGTGATCCCGATCGGACCGAAACCGCCGATGACGCTGCCGGCGCGGGCACCGGTCGGCGTCGTCTGCTGATCCGGAGTCGCGGCGTCCCGCCGGCCGGGCGTCTCGTCCCGGGTCAGGGTCGAAGGCGGCGCCGGCGCCGCGCCTCCCGGCGGAATGACGGTCGCCGGCGTCGCGGCCCCGCCGTCCGTACCGGCGGCGGCCCCGGCCGCCGCCGGCGGGGCCTGGGCCATCTGAACCTGAGCCGACGCCGCGGCGCAGGACAGCAGGATCCAACCAAGCAGCGGCGTCCAGACGAGATGGGAGCGATTCGCGCTAATCCACATGGGCGCCGCTTGCCATCCCGGCAATGGTCCTATCGTCGGTTGGAAAAAGCACTGCACGGCAAAGAGTCGGTTACGTGCAGCTCGCGTTGAAGCACGTCGGCGCCGGTGGACTAATCGGCGGCGGCGGCGGCGGACCGGGAGGTTCCGGCGTTCCACCGCACGTCACGCAAACCGGTTGCACCGGGGGCTCGGGCGCCGGCGGAGGAGCGGGCGGCGGCGGCGTGACGATCGGCGGCAGCGGCGGTGCAGGCGGCGGCGGCGGCGCGGGCGGCGGCGGCGTCAACAGACTCACCGGCGGTGGCGGCGGCGGTGGCGGCGCATTGAACGCCGTCAAGACCGGACCACTCGTGATGGCGGAGTTTCCCGTGATCAACGGCGGGGCGCCCTGCAAGGGACCCGCGCCGACCAGCGGGCCGGCACCCTGGAGCGGACCGGCGCCCAGCAACGGGCCCGCGCCCTGCAATGGACCTACACCGAGAAGTGGGCCGGCACCCTGAAGCGGGCCGGCGCCTTGTAGCGGCCCAGCGCCCTGAAGCGGACCGGCACCCTGAAGCGGACCGGCGCCCTGCAACGGGCCGGCACCCTGCAGCGGGCCACCACCCGGAGCCGGGCCGGCACCGCCCGCAGGCGCTGCCCCGAATTGCGGACCGGCACCACCGGGCGCACCGCCCTGAAGCGGACCGGCGCCCTGGATGACACCGCCACCCTGAGCAGGACCGGCACCTGGCAGGCCGCCTCCCGGCGCACCACCACCCGCACCGAACTGCTGCGGGCCGGCACCGCCCGGGTTGCCGCCCTGAAGCGGGCCTGCGCCACCGGGCGCGCCGCCTTGCAATGGGCCGGCACCCTGCAAGGCACCGCCACCGGGCGCGCCGCCTGGAGCGCCACCGGGTGCGCCGCCCGCGCCGAATTGCTGCGGGCCCGCACCGCCGGGATTGCCACCCTGCGGGCCGGCTCCTTCTCCGGGATTGCCGCCCTGAAGCGGGCCTGCGCCCCCCGGATTGCCGCCCTGCAATGGACCGGCGCCCTGGAACGGGCCGCCTTGTCCCTGCTGCGGTCCAGCACCCTGCTGTTGACCTTGGCCTTGCTGATTCTGCTGGTTCTGCTGTTGACCAGGCAGCCCCTGGGCGAGCGCGGCGCCACCGAACCAGATCACGCTGGCGGCGATTACACCCTGCGCTCGAAGTGCAATTTTATTCATAAGTTCCACCCAGTCCCCGGATCGTCCGGCTCACGAACCAAACCTGCAATCTCGAAATCTCGCGACTCGGCCAAAAGCGGACTCCCGCTCAGTCCCACCCGAATCTGCACGCAAAATACCCAAACCCGGAAAGGATTCCAAGCTGTGTTTGGGGGGCAAACGCGCACAAATGTTTCTGCATAGACAGGCGCTTAGCCCAAGTTTCGGCGCAATTTGTCAGCTTCGTCGGCCATCGCCTCCAGCGCCGCCGCAAATCCGGGCGCGTTGCCGCAATCGACCCGCCAATAGGCCGCGCGACCCTCTCGCGCCAGCAGATCGACGTCCGATTCGGCGCTGCCGACGAACAGAATCGGTCGTTTCGAGGCGACGCACGCATAGATCTTCGACGGCATCACGAAGCCGACGAAGCCATCCTTGAGCGTGACGAGATGAGCGTCGGGGGCGACCAGCAATCCGGGCAGCCGCTCGAGCGGCACCGGCGCGGATCGGTGGAACGGCAATCCCATCGCGGCGAACCGGTCGGTCAGCTCGGCCGCCCCCGCCCCCGTCGCACTCAGCCACAGACGCACGCGGCCTGAACCTTGCCGATGGTGCAGGCGATAGCCTTCGGCGACCGTCTCCACTTCATGGGCGACGCCGTAATTGCCCGAGTAGAGCAGCACGCAGGATCCCGCGAGGTCCGACGGCAACGGCTCGGGAAGCTGCCCTGCCTCGAACGTCACGGGCGAGCCATCGCGCACCAGCACGATGCGCTCCTCGGGAATGCCCGTCGCGCGCAGGCGCCTTAACTGGTCGAGCCCGAGGACTTCGAAACGATCGACGCGGCGTCGCCAGAAGTTGGTCAACGCCAGCAGCATCGACAGCAACCTGGACGGGTGGTCGCGTGCGGCGATCAGGCACTCGGGATGGAAATCGGTGATGCGATAGACCAACCGCCCCTTCAGCAAGAGCTTGAGCGGCGCCAGCAGGTGAATGAGGAAGGGCGGCGATCCCGTGAAGAGAATGCCGTCGGCGGCACGCAGCTGGCCGAAACCCGCCGCGACCAGACGCAGATTGGTCCAGATCGTCCACAGCAGGCGCACGACGAGGGAACGCCGCGGCACTTCGCTCGCCTGAAGACGGATCTCGGTGAGGAGACCTTCTCCTATGGGTTGAGCCCGGGTTACGCTCGGCGCGGTCGACAGCCCGATCAGAGTCACGTCGTGCCCCTGTCGCGCCAGGGCCTCCGCCCGCATCTGCATGTACTGCCCGACAGCACCGAAATCGGGTGGCAGCCAGTCGGCCATGATGACGATCCGACGTTCCGTCGCCCGGTCGAACGGACTGTTCGCCAACAGGTCGCTCATGCGGCCGCCGCAATTCGCGATCGAGGCGCCAACGCCGAGCGATAGAGTTCCTCCATGCGCGCGGCAACGGCGGCCCAGCCGTAGTGCGCCATGACATGGGCCCTGCCCGTCTCGCCCATCGTCCTGCTCCTGTCCGGGTCGGCGAGGAGTTCGGCGAGACCGCGGGCGACGGCCTGCGGCGACGGATCGACGACCACGCCCGCCCCGACCTCGCGCACGATCTCGGACATGCCGACATCGGGCGTGACCAGCACGGGCAGTCCGCGGCGCATCGCCTCGAAGGCGGCAAGGCCGAAATTCTCCGACAGCGAGGTCATGGCGAAAAGGCGCGCCGCACCGAACAGCGCCTCCTTGTCGTCGCCCGCGACGTGGCGGGCGAGGATGGTGACGCGCGCCGACACGCCGAGGCGTGCGGCCTCGGTGGCGAGGTAGGCGGCGTGCCCATCGGCGTCGTCGCCGGCGATCACCACGCGCGCCCGCGGCACCAGGGGCAGCGCGGCCAAGAGCCGGTCCAACCCCTTCTCCCAGCTGATGCGCCCGAGCGCCAGCACGGCGGGCTCGCCTGCCAGGGCGGCGACGATATCCGGTGACAGCGGCTCCGACGAACGCGGCGGCGGATCGTCGACGCCGTGCGGTATGGTGAAGACCGGCGGCAGCGACCAGCCGAACGTGGCGAGATGCTGCGCCTCGACGGCGGACGTCGTGTGGATGGCGGCGGCCCGTTCGAGATTGGGGCGGTCGGCCCATTCGATCCAGGCCCGCTTGATCCAGCGATTCTTCCGGCGGATCAGTTCCGGCACCAGCATGCCGCGCGGCGACACGACGTAGGGCACGCCGTGCGCGCGGGCGACGCGGGCGGCCATCCACGGCGGCCACAGGAACACCGAGTGCAGGTGAACGAGATCGACCTGCGCGGCTTCCTTGACGACGGCCGCGCGGAGCGGCGGCGACCAGTAGAGGCGGCGCAGCACGCGACTGGGAAAGTAGCTTACCTGGACGCCCTCGACATCGACCGCGCGGCTGAGCGGCACGTCGCTGTCGCCCTCGCCATCGACATTGGTCGTCAAGACCCGGACGTCGTGGCCTCGCTCGACGAGCGCGCGGCACAGGGCATGGACGGTGCGGATCGGTCCGCCATATCGAACGGCGGGCAGGTAGGTGGGGACGACGTGGAGAAGGCGCAAATGAAACGGCCCGAGGGCTTGCAGTTCGTCGAACTCCCATAGCATAGGTGACCCGGTCAGGGGCGACGAATGAAAATCCGCATCTACTTCAGGCCGTGGATCGTCGCGGCGATGCTGGGCGGCGTCACGGCGCTGTTCTGGATGGCCGCGGCTGCGGCCAGCGGGTGGTTGTGGTTCGTCGTCCTGGCCCTGGCCCTGCTCTACTCCGTGCTGTTCGCCGCCGGCCTCTACGCCCTGGCGCGCATCCCGGCGCTCGAACGCTGGGCCGACTGGGACCATCCCGCCCGTCTTCTCATCCTCGCGCCGCACGAGGATGACTGCGCGATCTCCGCCGGCGGCGTCGCCCTGCGCAATCGACGGCTGGGCGGCGCGACGCGCGTCGTCTATCTCGCACCCGACGAACTGCCCGGCATGGCGGAACGCCGGGCCGCGGAGGCACGCGCGGCGTGGCGCGACGCGGACGTCGCCGCCGACGCGCTCCTGCATCTCGACCTGCTGCCGCGGCTGCGCCAGCGCGATCCCGCCAAGCTGCACGCGGCGGTCGCGCGCCTGCGCTCGATCATCGACGAGTTCGAGCCGACGGTGGTCGTCGTGCCGATGTTCGAGGGCGGACACGTGCATCACGACCAGCTCGTCGGCTTGCTCGATCGGGTCGTCACCGAGCACGACCGGTTCGAGGTCCTCGAGGCACCGGAATACAGCCCCTACGTGTCGCTCCATTTCACGCCCCACCGCGCCATCGCGTTGCTCGCGCGCTGGCTGTTCGGCGTCGTTGTCTATCACGGTCCCGCCGACGGCATGGACGGGCGCAGGGTGCGCAAGTACCGCCTCGCCCCCGACGAGATCGCCGGCAAGAAGCGCATGCTGGCCGCGTTCGTCAGCCAGAACGGCGCCTGGCTTGCGGCCACGCGCGGCTATCCCGACCGCCTCGTGCCCTGGCAGCGCCGCGCCGACCGGCGACAGCCGTTCGCGCTTCGCGGCTCCTACCTCGCCGTCGCCTGGGCGTGCCGCCGTTTCCTGCCGCGGCGGCTGGCCGCGCTCCTGGTGCCGGCCGACGACGGCACGATCGGGCGCGAGGGGCGGGTCACCGACTGGCGCGAGGAATGGACCCACGCGCCATCGGATCCGCTCCGATGAGCACGGGGGGCGGCGTTCTCGCGCGCCTCGGCCATGCGCTCAACCGGGCGCTGCCCGGTCTGCGGAGCCTTCTGCCCAAGCCGGTGAAGCGCTGGATCCTCCTGCGGGTGCTGGAGGTCAACCGCGACTACGAATCCTTCGCCGATCTCGCCAGCCGCCGCTTCCTCGAGCACGACGTGCTGCCGTGGCTGCGCGAGACCTGCCCGCGGATCCTGTTCGTCGGCACGGGGCCCTACACAGTTCACTACGAGAAGCTGTTCGCCCGCACGCCGCACCAGTACGTCACCATCGATTCCGATCCCGCCGTGGCTGTCTGGGGCGCACGCGACCACATCGTGGCGCAAGTGCAGGAGATCGGCCGTCACCGGCCGGACGGCCACTTCGACGCGGTCGTTCTGAACGGCGTGTTCGGCTTCGGGGTCGACGATCCGCCGACCATGCGCGCCGTCGCGGCAGCGCTGCATGCCGCGCTGCGCCCCGGCGGTCGGCTGGTGCTGGGCTGGAATTCGGACGTGCACGCCGCACCCGAGGAACTCGGCGTCCTCGACGAACACTTCGCGCCCGATCGCGATTCGCCGTGGGGCTTTCGCCGGACGTTCCCCGGCGAGTTTCACGTCAACGACTTCTACGTGCGGCGCGCCTAGGAATACTTGTCGAACAGCGCGACATAGGCCGCCGCGCTCTCCTCGAGGGTCAGGTGGTTGTCGAGGATCATCTGACGCGGCGAGAACCGTCCCGACGAGATGCCGGTCCAGAAATCCTCGAAGGCCGGTTGGAAGTCCTTCATGCTGGTGAACTTCACCCCGCACCTGTCGTCCCAGTAGGGCACCGACGTCACCGGTCCGTAGCGCACGCCGCGCAACAGGTATTCGAGCGTCTGCCAGTCGCCGCCGGGATCCCAGGCGAGCACCGGGACATCGGCGGCGAGCATCTGTTCGACGGCGATGCCCTGCGTCTCGTGGCGACTGAGGTAGATCATGCCCCGTGCCCGCCTGCTCAGACGATGGAACTGCTCCTCCAGATAGAAGCCGTAGCGCAGATGCTCGATCGTGAGGCCCCGTCGCCGCAGCTCGTCGAGCAGCGGATCGATCAACGTATCCTCGACCTCCGGGCGGTCGCGGATGATCTTGTCGTAAACGATGATGTCGAGGTCCTTGTTCGCCGCCGGCGCCGGCTGCCAGCGCTCGACGTCGATGCCCGCGGGCCAGACCGTGACCAGGCCGGGCCATACCTCCGAGAACATGCGTTGCACCCAGGCGCTCGGGACGAGCACCTGCCGGATGTTGTGGCGGATCGGCAGGTGCTCGTCGTCGATCGGGTGATTGTAGATGGACGATCCGAACAGCAGCGGCGTCTGCCGGTCGAAGTTCTTCAGTATATGCGGCTTGCCGATCAGCCCGACGAGCCCACCGGGATCGGCATGCACGTGGCGATAGTCGTTGACGACATAGGGAACGCCGATCCGGTCGAGGCCCGCCATGAGATGGAGGAACACCCGCATGGGGCCGCCCGGCTGCCACGGGCCGCGCACGATCCGGCGGACCAGGCGTCGCGGATAGCGGTCGCCCGGCAACCATCGGTCCGGGTCGGGCTCATCGTAGAACAGCGGGAGCGGGCGTCGACTGCTCAACCGTCAGATCCAGCAATTCAGGTGCATAGACGTCGCACGCCAATCCCGAACATGCGCAGCCTTGCGCCGAGGGAGGCGGGATACTCCCTGGTCGCCACGAACCAGCGGTTGGCGAGCAGACGCGCGAGACCGAGCCACCGCGACTGCGCCCGCACGGCGGCATAGGCCCACCGGCTGCCTCTCGCGTATTGCGGCAGGAACCGCAGCGGTGCGGCAAGGTTGTCGGCACGATGCTGGCCGGCGCGCGGCATGCCGGCTTCGGCATGCTCGGGGTTGGGCAGACCGCCATGCTCGCCGTAGTGCTTGAGCGTGATGTAGGCGGAGCTGCCCCGCCCCATCGCGAACCACTGCAGGTGGGCGTCGAACGTGAAGTACTTCCGCGGATCGTAGCGTCCCATCTCGTCCTGGAAGAACTCGCAGAACAGGCGGGCCACCGGCGCATTGACCACGTAGGCGACGAGCGGCGCGCAATGGCCGCGCAGAAAAGCCTCCGTGCCGATCACCGCGAAGAGGCGCGGGCTGCCCTGGTAGAGATAGCCCCAGGCCATCGGATCCGCGGTCGGCCAGAAGACGTCGAACCCGCCCATGCCGCGGCACGGCACGAAGTCCGATTCGCAGATCAGCGTGTAGCCGTCTTCCTGCGCCGCGCGCTGCCAGGCCATGTGATGGTTGATGAACGTCCGCGCGCACCTCGCGTAGGTCATCTCCTCGTCCGTGTACCGCGCGCGCTGGACGATGGGATTGAGGCCTTCGGCGGCGAGTGCTGCCTGCAGCGGCGACACGTCCTCGCGGTAGGCAAGGATAAAGGATCGCCCGACCACGTCGCCGAGCGTCTGCGTGTGCCGCCTCATTTCGAGTGCGTCCCGATCGAACTGTGTGAGACCGACATTCCCCGCTTCGCCTATACTGGGAATTGTACTCGATGACCACGGCTAATCGCCGGGCCGGGCGAACGGGAAGTGGAGAGAGGCGTGCGAATCGTCGTCGTCGGAGGAACTTCATCGATCGCCGAGCATTGCTGCCGGCAGTGGGTCGAGCGCGAGGATGTCGACATCGAGCTGCTGGTGCGCGACGCCGGGCGCGGCGAGCGCATCGCCGCCGACCTGCGCACGCGCAATCCGCGCGCGACCATCGGCGTGACCGAGACTGGTTTCGTCGACCCGGCCGCGATCGATGACGCCGTCGCGCGGCTGTGGGACGCCGCGCCCGTCGACCTCGCCCTGATCGCGCATGGCTGGCTGCCGCCGCAGGCGAACTGCCAAGACGATCTCGCGACCTGCCGCGACGTGATCGAGGTCAACGCCGTCTCGCCCGCCCTGTTCGCCGAGGCGTTCGCCGCCCGCTTCGCGGGCGCCGGGCGCGGCACGCTCGTTCTGCTCGGCTCGGTGGCGGGCGACCGCGGACGCAAGGCCAACTACAGCTACGGCGCCGCCAAGGGATTCGTCGAGCGCTACGCCGAAGGCATGCAGCACCGATTCGCCCGCACCGGCGTCAGGGTCGTGCTCGCCAAGCCCGGGCCCACCGACACGCCGATGGCCGGTCCGGCCAAGGCGCAGGGCCGCCGCGTCGCCGCGGTGCAGGACGTGGCTCGCGCCATCGTGCGGGGCATCGACCGCGGCCGGCCGGTGATCTATGCGCCGTGGTACTGGCGGGCGATCATGCTCGTCGTCCGCCACATCCCCCGGCCGCTGTTCAACCGGCTGGAGATATGAGCGGCTGCGCGATCTCGCGATAGAGATTGGTCATCTCGCGGGCGACATCCTTCATCGTCCGCCGCACCGCCACGTTCGCCACCCGCCGCGCGATCTCGGAGCGATCGAGCGCCGCCGCCTGCATGGCACGGGCCCATGCCGAGCTGTCGTTGAACGGCAGCAGCCACCCGTCGACGCCGTCGCGAATGCGCTCGCTGATGCCGCCGAGGTCGGCCCCCATGACCGGCAGGCCGAACGCGAATCCCTCCAGCACCACCAGCGGGCCGGTTTCCATGTAGTTCGACGGCACCGCGAGGACGTCGAGCCGCTGCAGGAAGGCCGGCACCTGGTCGTGCGTTATCGAGCCGAGGAACTCGACGCGGGCATCCGACCGTCCCTTTTCGGCAACCTCGGCAAGATAGCCGGGCTCGGTGCCGCTGCCCGCGACCAGCAGGCGGATCGGCACGTCGCGCGGAAGCCGCTTCATCGCGTCGAGCAGGACATGCACGCCCTTGTACGATTCGATCCGGCCGATGAAGCCGACACGGAGCTCGCGCGACGGCGGCGGCGGCGTCCGGCGGGCGCCTCGCGCGGCCAGATCCTCCGCCACCGCCTGCGGCGAGACCACGATCTTCCTCTCGTCGATGCCGTTGGCGAGCAGCGCCATCGCCACCCATCGGCTGGGCGCGACGATGCGCACGCTGTGCCTCGCCATCTCCCGCAGATCGTGGGCCTGCTCCGCCGCCAGGGCGCGCCCCGACAGCATGGTCGCGCCGCGGTGCCACACGGAGGAGAGCGAGCCGCCCATGTAGTTGATCGGCGGCAGCAGCGAAACGCCGAAGGCCAGCGGACCCGGCAGGCCGCGCGAGATCGCCCAGCATTGGGTGCAACGCTGGCCACGGATGCGGCCGTCGCACGCGCGGTCGCCGTTGAGCAACATGGTGCCGCGCAGGCACAGCGCCGACGGCACGTGCATGGTGACGACGCAGGGAATGCCGAGTTGGGCGACCTGTTCGAGGTGCCGCAGGCCGGCGCCGCCGGTCCAGGAATGCAGGTGGAAGACGTCGGGAGCGTCGTCGACCACGCGCTGCTGGAACATGGTGAGGCCGGCGCGGCCGGCGTTGGCCGAATACCCACGCAGATCGGCCCAGTTGGTGGGGTAACGCACCACCGGAGTCTGCGCCCAGACGTACTCCTCCGCGTTGCGGTCGGTCGCGGCGATAACCGTGCTGTGCACCGAAAAACCCGAAAGCGCGGTGGCGAGATCGCGCACGTAGACTTCCGTGCCGCCGATCTTCTCGGGGAAATAGAAGCCGACGCAGTGCGTCACCCGCAGCGCGCCGGCCGAGCCGGCTTCCGTCACGGCCTCGTTCATCCCTCGACACTGCGCGGCGGCGGCTTGCGCAGCAAGCCCCCGAGGCCGATCAACCGCTCGGTCGCCCCGAAACCCAGCAGCCGATAGCCGGCGCGGATGCTGGGGCGGACCGGCGGCACGAACTCCGGATCGAGCCGAAATATCCACTCTGCCGCGGCAGCCGCCTCGTCCGGCGCGGTCTGCGCCAGGCTGCGGACCACCGGCCAGATGAACCGGACGGCGGCGCGCTTGCGCCGTGCCGTCAGTTCACCCTTCGCCGTCAACAGCTCGACCGCCTTGCGATAGACCGCGACGGTGGTCCAGTCGGCCAGCGTGCGGCGAAAGCCCTGCGTGCCCTGAAGCCTGCCGCGGCGATGGTGGCGGTGCACGAAAGCGGGCTTGCCGTGCACGGCGAGGCGCGGGCCGGCGATGGCGACCTCGAGCATGAACATGCGGTCGTCGCGCAGCGCGAACTCCTGACGATGCGGGATGTCCCGGATGAATTCCCGGCGGAACAGGAAGGCCGAGTAGTGCGAGAACGGCGCCTCGCCGAACTGCTGGGCGACGAAGTCGTCGCAGTCGACCCACGGATGCGGTTCCAACCTGTCCGCGTCTTCATGGAAATCCTGATAGCCGGCCAGCACCACGTCCGCGCCTTCCCGCCGTCCCAGCTGGAACTGTTCCTCGTTGGCGCCGGGGCAGAGCCAGTCGTCGGAATCGAGGAAGCGCACATACTCGCCGGTGGCGATCTTCATCGCTTCGACGACGGCCCAATCCTTGCCCCAATTGGCGGTGCGCCGGCCGACGACATCGCCCTGCGACTGCAACCAGTCCCATGTCCCGTCACTGCTGCCATCGTCGACGACGATCACCTCGACGCGGCACCCCTGCGATCGGCAGGAATCGATCGCACGCGGCAGCGCCCACAGCCGGTTGAACGTCGGCACGATCACCGTGACGTCGACCATCTTCGCTGGGCCTACGGGACGCGGACGGCGAGGCGCATCACGCCAACTTGTAGCGCGCCGCTCTGCTTCTGAGCTCCAGCCACTGAAGCACCCGCGGGAAGACGAACTTGTTCAACAGCAGGAAACCGATCAGGAACATCACCGTCGCGCCGAGCGTCTTGGCCAGCGAGACCTCGACTCCGTCGTGGCAGACATTGTGGAAGAACGCCATCAGCACGCCCTCCCGCATCGCCTGGGGCAACTGGAAGCCCATCAGGATGCGCGCCACGCCGCCGACGATGAAGGCGACCATCGCCACGCCGAACAACATGCCCGGGAATCCGAAATCGGCAAAATTCTCGCCCATGTAGCCGACGCTGATCGACGTGCCGGCCCGTATTTCCTCGCCGAGCGATATCGTGCGCGCGAGCCGCATGTAGACTTCCGAGTCCGAGAGCGGCGCCTTGCCCGGGAACAGGAAGCGCGGCATCGTCAGGTGGCCTATGGCTTCGCGCCACTGCCGCGCGGGAATCGGCTCGGGATGCGCTTCCTGGACGCCGATCACCGCGCCGAAGATGTCGGTATAGGCGAGACGGGACAGCAGCGTGTACGAGGTCTGCTGCAGGTTGAGTCCCTCGAGCGAGAAAAACCGGCTTCCGATGTAGGCGAGGCGCTCGCTGAGCGGGACGTTGATGGCCTGCGCGTCGTCGGACTGCGCGACGTAGATGCGATAGTCGACCTTGACCGCCGTCCAGAACAGCGCCAGGCCCACCAGCGCCGTCAGTCCGGTGACCGCCGCGATCGTCGTGGTCGCGCGCCACTTCACCCGCGCGGCGATGGCCGCAATCCCGAGATAGATGAACACGCCGCGGAAGTTCGAGAAGAACCCCGTGATGCCGATGACAATCTCGAACAACACGACGCCGAACAGGAACTTCGTCCCCCGGCCTGTCGACATGACGTAGACGAACAGCATGAAGATCGCCACGACCTTCACCTGCGAGATCGCCATCAGCGGCTGGGCCAGCGAGCCGACCGAACGCGCACCGATGCCCATCACGATGGCGACCGCCGAGCCCACGCCGTAGAGGATGATCAGGTCGACCGGTTGCCAGTAGTAGTGGGCGGTGCGCTCCCATTGAGTCGGGCGCCGGACGCTGCCGAGCATCAGGCGGACGACGCACGCCATGACGACGAGGCTCGCCAGCATGTACCAGTAGGCGCGGGGCACGGCCGGCCCCTCCAGGCTCAGGATCATCGGCTGGCCGTCGATCCAGGCCTGCAGTGCGCGGGCGAAGACCTGCACCCATTGCCATATGAAGTAGTAGGCGACGGCCGCCGGCATGGTGTCCGTGGCGACGATCCGCAGCAGCAGCCACGGCACGATTCCACCGACCGCGATGGCGAACGGCTCGTTGGAAAACGGCGCGAGCAGCACGGCCACGGCCGCGAAGCCACCGAAGCCGCGGCACAGCAGCGAGTAGTCCAGCGTCGGCGCCGAAGCGGTCCGCGGCAGGGCAGCGATGGTCATCGGTTTCCGGACAGGCGAAGTCTATTCGCAGCTTCAATGATACCTTCTGCCGCCCGTTTAGGCGAATAGATTTCCATCCGCTCGGCCAATCGGTCGCGGCAAGCCGCCCGGTCGAAGGCCAGAACCCGGGAAATCGCCTCGGCCAGGGCGGGGACGTCGCCGAGCGGGAACACTTCCCCGGTCCGGCCAGGCTCGACGAGGTCGGGGCCACATCCCACCATGTCCGACACGACCGCCGGCACGCCGCAGGCCATGGCTTCGTTGACGGCCAGGCCCCAGGTCTCCAGCCCGTCCGACGGCAGCACGATCACGTCGGCGGCGGCATAGACGGCCGGCAACCGGCTCTGATTGACGAAGCCCAGGAACTGCGCCGGCACGCCTTTCGACCGTGCCGCCGCCTCGAGCGTAGCGGCAAGTTCGCCCGATCCGGCGAAGACGAGCTGCACTCGCCGCCCCTTGCTGGCGAGCCGTGCCGCCGCATGAACGAGATCGAGCGGATGCTTGCGCCCGACCAGCTTGCCGACGAACAGGATGCGGCCGCCATCGCCCCTCGACGCCGGGACGGCTCGGCTGGCGGCGGCGAAGGCGGCGTTGTCGACGCACGCCGGAGAAAAAAAGAGGCGATCGGAAGGCGCGCCATAGTGTTGCAGATACTCGCGATTGCGCTTCCCGACATGGAGATAGCCGTCGAACATGCGCAGCAAGGTCGGAAAAAGCGCCGCCTTCGCCAGCCTCATCGGCCCGCCGCGCTGGCCGGCGAGCTGCGAATCGCCGCGCACCAGCACCGGCACGCGCGCCCGACGGCAGGCCAGAACGGCCTGCCAGTACGAACGCAGGGACCAGCCCGGCACGACAAAGGCATCGTAGCCTCCTCTCGAGATGGCGTCTGCGATCTCCGGCGTGTTGCAGCCGCCGAACCGGTCCGTCGACGGCGTCGGCGCGACATTCGCGAGGAAGCGGCTCGAATAGCCCGAGAGCAGATCGACGTCCCATTCGAAGTCGACGCCGAAGCCCGCGCTCGCCTGCTGCGAGGCGGTTTGCTTGTGCGCGAAGAAGACGTCCAGATCACATCGGCGCGCGAGCTCGCGGAAGATCGGCGCGTAGTACTGGATCGGATGACTGATCAGGAAGCCGATGCGCAGGCTCATGGCATCCGCGAGTGCCGAAGATGGGCGGCGTCGAGGGCTTCGGCAAGCTGGCGCGTCGACTGCCGCGCCGAATAGGGCTCGAAAGCCGCCGCATCCAGGCGCGACACGAAGCGGCCGGGTTGGCCGATCAGCGTCTCCAGCTCGGCGGCGACCTCCTCCTCGGCCGGCAAGTGCGCCTCGTCGAGCGTCAGCACCCTGCCGGCTTCCGTCGCGCGGATCATGTCGACGGCGGAGCTCTCACGATGGAGCATGGCGAACACCGGCCGATGCGACAGCATCGCCTGAAAGACCTTCGATGGCGTGTAGTGGCGCTCGGTCGAGCCGATCACCAGCACCGCGTCGCTCCGCTCGACATGGTTGAGGGCGTCGATATAGCCGATGCGATGCGGATGCTCGTTGACCATGTCGGCGACCCCGACCTCGCGCGCGCGCGGCAGGACCTGATGCCCGCGAGGATCGTCAGGCGACGAGCCGGTCCCGACGAAATGAACCCGAAGGCGCCCGGCGAGCGCGGGCGCCCGGGCACGAAGTGCCCGAAGCCCGCGCAGGAAAGCATCGAGCACGGGAAGTCCGGCCGGCAGCAACGCGCCAGCGTAGATCATGTTGAAGTGGTCGCCGCCGGCGGTGAAGAGAAAGGTCGGACGATCGAGCTTGCGCACGAGCTCGTAGTCCTCGGGCGCCTGGCCCATCGGCATGAACGCCGTGACCGCCCGCCTCGCCACCTCGGGGTTGCGCTCGAGCATTCCAGCGGCGTAGCCCGGGGCCATGCCCGTGATCAATGCCGCGTGCCGGACGGACCACGGTTCCAGCAGGCAGGCCAGACGATAGGACCCCCAGGCGCGCGTGAAGGGCTTGTCGATCCCCGGCCAGCGATTGACCCATGGGTCCTGGTAGTCGATGCCGTAGGGAATGCCGTGTCGCGCGCGCACCAGCCGCCCGACCGGTCCGAGAAAGTTCGACGGTATGGTCGTCAGCACGAAGTCGATCTCTCTGCGGCGCGCCAGATCCGACAACGCCCGATAGCATCCCCAGAAGGCGCGCACGCCGATGTCGCCTACCAGCCTGAGCGGACGGGTCGGCAGGGTCTTCGCATGGATGACACGCAGGCCGGGCGCTACCAACCGCTCTAGGTCGGCGTCGGGACGCTCCTCGTAGCGGTCCGGATCCCCTGTCACCACGATCGGCTCCCAGCCGAACTCGGGCAGGTAGCGCGACCACAGGCGCGCGCGATGGGCACCGACGAGATTGCTCGGCGGGAAGTGGCCGGTAACGAGCGCCACGCGCCGCGTCACGTCGACTTCAGGCCGGCGATGGCCCGCCGGTACAGGTCGAAGTAGCGGTCGGTGACGACTCTCGGCGTGTATTCCTGCTCGGCGCGGCGTCGACACGCGGCACGGTCGATCGTGTGGAGCTTGCCCACGGCCTCGCATCCCTCGTCGATCGAGCGGATCAGGAATCCTTCAACCCCCTGCCGCACGATTTCGGGCAGAGATCCCCTCGGGCAGGAGATCACCGGCGTGCCGCAGGCCAGTGCTTCCGCAAAGACGATGCCGAACGGCTCGTTCCACTGGATGGGCACCACCATCGCCCGCGCCTGACCGAGCACCCGGTTCTTCTGCTCGTCGTTGACGGGCCCGACATATTCTATGCCGTCGCGGCCGATCCAGGGCTCGATCTTCTCCTTCCAATAGACCGCCTCGTGCCCCGTTTCGGCGTGATTGCCGGCGATGATCAGCCGGCTGCCGGTGCGCCGCGCGATCTCGATGGCCCAATCCGCGCCCTTGATGCTTTCGACCCGGCTCAGGAACACCAGCGGCGCGTCGGGCGCCACCGTCGGGCTGAACTTGAGGGCCTCGACTTCGAAGAAGTTGGGAATGCCTTCCCAGTGCCCGCCGGCGCGGCGCCCGTTGTTCGCGATGTAGTCGCTGCAGCCGGTGAAGTAGAGCACGCCGCGCGCGGCGAGCTTGACCGCCATGCCGACCGTCCGCAGCGTCGGCTCGCGCTCGTAGGTCATGACGAGCGGTACACGGCCGCGCAGCAGGGGCGTCAGATATGCCACACGGGAGAAGCTGTGGACGATGTCGGGTCGGAACCTGCGCACCGCCTTCCACAACGTCCAGGTGTTGCCCAGCGTGTCGGGCACCGACTGGGAGCGCGGCCCCGGCCAGCCGAAGAACATGTCGGCCTCGCACTGCGAGCCGGGCTTGGCGATCAGGCAGACCTGGTGTCCGCGCGAGCGCAGTTCCCTGACCAGCCCGTCGACCAGCCGCTCGATGCCGCCATAGGTGACGGGCGGAACCTCGATCTCGGGATCGGCGGTCAGGATGATCCGCATCAGCGCCGAGCTTCCATGTAGAGCGAGTACGGCGCATGCTGTTCGCGATCGATCGCGCCACCGGGGAAGCGGCCTTCTCGCCAGTTCACCTCCGCGATGTCGGTGAACCCCGCCTGCTCCAGCGTTCGGCCCAGGTACTCCGCGTCGAAGCCGCCATAGTGCTCGCCGTCCTGCACGAAGACGTGGTTCAAGGCTTCCATCTTGGTGGCGAACGTCTTCTCCGGGACATCACCGCCGCAGCCTATGCGGTTCAGCATGCCCCACCCTGGCGAGAGGTAGGCTTCGGCGTATTTGCGCATGTCCGGTACGACGATGCGGAGGATGCCGCCGGGCTCGAGGCAGCGACGGCACTCGGCGAGGAAGCGCGGGCGCTCCGTCGTGGGCTCGAGATGCTCGAAGTAGTGCTCGACGTGGATGCCGCGGGCGGATGCGTCGCCGAGGGGAAACTTTCGCCGGCAGTCGGCGCGCATCGTCACGCCCGGCCCCATGAACAGATCGAGATTCAGCCAGCCTTCGCGGCCGAACGGCCCGCAGCCGATGTTGACGAGCGCACCGCGCTGGCGTTCGAGGGCGCGGCGACGCCTCACCCAGCCGGGATGAAGGCGATGCAGCAACCTCACGAGCATGGCGTTGAGCTCGACCCTGAACGTGCGAAACACCCAGGGATTCACCGGCAAGCGCGGGATCAGCCACGCACCGAGGCGCTGCTTGACCGTCATGCCCGACCGCCCTTCTCGAATGCCCTGTCGACCGACCGCAACAGCACGTCCTTCTCGACGTCCCAATTGTACCGCTGTTGCCCGAGCTGCCAGGCCTCGGCCTTCGCCGCCTCGAGCGCTGTGCGATCCGCCAGCGCGTCGAGCACGCCGGCCGTTCCCTGCGGATCGTCGAGCGAGATCAGACGCGCCGCGCGCCCGAGATCGGGCGACAACGCGCGCTGCGCCGGCGTGTCGCTCAACAGGACCGGCACGCCGGCGAGCAGATAGGTGAATATCTTGTTGGTCAGACAGATGCGCCGGTTGAGCGTCGCGTCGGTTTCGAGCGACAGGCCGAGGTCGTAGCTGGCGGCCAGCCTGACCATGTCCTCCGGAGCGGCCATGGGCAGGATGTTGACCCGCGCGGCGACGCCGAGCTCGCGCGCCAGCTCCATCAGGCGATCGCCGTGTCCCCACCGATTGTCGCCGCGCACATCGAGCACCACGTCGGCCCGGCAATGCGCCATTGCCCGAAGGAAGGCCTGAAGCCCCCGATCGGGACCGATGGTCTGCGAAAACCAATAGGCTCGCAGCGCCCCGGTCGACGCCGGATGCGGAGCGAACGGCGCCATGTCTCGCGGGAACACGTTCAACAACGTGTCGGCGGCGACGCCATACTTGTCGGCATAGGCATCTGCGATCAGCGGAGCCGCTGCCGTCAGGTGGACGCAGCGCGGCAGCACGGTCCTCTCGACCCGCTCGACCATGCGCATGCGAAACCGGTCTTCATCGCCGTCGGAACCCTCGCCCGAATGAAAATCCTCGGCGTCGAAGCCGAGCCTGCCGCCATGCCGTGCGGCGGCAGTCGCCGCGGCCGGCAGGGCGGCAACATAGTGAGCGATGTACAGGTCGGCCGGCACGCGCGCGACGGCATCGCGCAATGTACGGACCAGTCCTCCGTAGGCGGCGGCGGCGACCGACACGGGAACCGGCAGCCGCAAACCGTCCATCGCCCGCGCCAGCGGTCGGCTGGCAGCCCCCCAAAAGCGCTCCGTGGGAACGCGATCCGCCACCACCACCTTCCACGTCGCGCGCCGCGCCAGGTCTTCGTCGTAAGAAGCGAGCGAGCCGGCTTGCCGGCAGACGACGGTGGTCACGTCGTATCCCGCCTGCTCGAGCGCCGCCGCTTCCTTCACGAGGCGCGGGTTCGATGCGAGATTGCCCGGCGACACGAGGCACACGCTGCGCGCCATCGCCGGGTCACGTCGAAGCGACGGGCGTGAACTGCAGCGGCGCGCTGAGCCTCATCGCCAGGTGACCCATGCCGAGATCCTGGCGGAAATCGAACGACACTCCGTCCGGGCTGCAGGCGTCGACGTAGAAGCGGACGGCGCTGCTCACGAGATGGTCGATCGTGATCTGGCTGTAGGTCGTCTGAATGTCGATGCCGTACTCGCCCGCCCCCAGCAAATAGGGATCCAGCGACAACACGCATTCATAGCGGCCCGGACGCGACGGCAGGTTGATCTTGTTGAACGCCGACGACGAGTAGAACGAGATCGGCAGGTTGTGGTGGTCGCGCAGGATCAGCTCGACCGCCATGCCCGGCATCCCGGTCGTGTCGACGACGATATGCAGGCGCAACGGCGTGCCCGGCATGAAGCGCTCGGTGGCATTGCCTTCCTGGTCGAGCAGCTTGGCGGAGACGAGCGTGGCATCCGTGCCGCGCTCCCACTTCTGGTCGTTGCCGACCTTGCCGAGCGTCGAGGTGTAGTGTGCCAGGCCCGCTTCGACCGGCCCGTCGAACGTGAGCCTGCCGCGCTCCAGGACGATGCTGCGCTTGGTGAGCGCGGTGATTGCCGCGAAATTGTGGCTCACGAAAAGAACAGTTCGGCCGCTGTGCGCCACCTCGGACATGCGATTGAGGCACTTGGCCTGAAACTCAGCGTCGCCGACGGCGAGCACCTCGTCGACGACGAGGATCTCCGCCTCCATGTGCGCCGCCACCGCGAAGGCGAGCCGGATGTACATGCCGACCGAGTATCGCTTCACGGGCGTATCGAGGAACTTGGCGATGCCCGAGAACTCGACGATTTCGTCGAAGCGCTGGCGCATCTCGGCCCGCGTCATGCCGAGGATAGCGCCGTTCAGGAAGATGTTCTCGCGGCCGGTCAGCTCCGGATGAAAGCCGGTGCCGACCTCGAGCAGGCTGTTGACGCGTCCGGTGATCTCGACCCGCCCCTCTGTCGGCTCCGTGATGCGCGACAGGATCTTGAGCAAGGTCGTCTTGCCGGCGCCGTTGTGCCCGATGATGCTGACCAACTCGCCGCTCTTGATCTCGAAGTCGAGCTCTCGCAGCGCCCAGTATTCCTCGAGGCGATGGCTCAACTCGGGCGTCCGTCCAGCGAGCACGTCGCGGGTTCGCCGCCAAAGCGACCCAACCCGGTGGCGCAGCGCGTCGACGAAAAGCTCGTCGTACTGGGTGGCACGGCCGATCAGGAACTTCTTGCCCAGCCCGGTGGCGCGGATGACGGGGTCACTCATGGTCAGATCATGTCCGCGAAGCGTCGTTCGGCACCGCGAAATCGGCGGATGCCCCACCACAACATGAGAGCGACGACGCCAAGGCTCACGATGAAGCCCGGCAGGTAGATGGGGCTGTCGCCGCCGACGATCGACCAACGAAAGCCGTCGATGATACCGACCATCGGATTGAGACTGTAAAGGGCGCGCCACTTCTCCGGGACCACCGAGCTGGAGAAGCCGACGGGCGAGGCGTAGAGGCCGAACTGCAGCAGAAAAGGAATCACGAATCGAAAGTCACGATACTTGACCACCAGGCCGGCCGCCCACAGCGCCGGGCCGAAGCTCGCCAGCAGCGCCAGCATGACGAATACCGGCAACAGCAGGATCTGCCAGCCCGGCACGAGGCCGTACCACGCCATCACGCCGGCGAGGATCAACAGGCAGACCGCGAAATCCGCCAGCGCGACCGCGATGGTCGACAGCGGGATGATCAGGCGCGGGAAATACACCTTGGTGATCAGCGAGGAGTTTCCGACGACGCTGAACGAGGCGTCGTTCAGCACGGTCGACGCCAGTGTCCAGGGCAGGAGACCGCCGATCACGATGACGGCGTACGGAACGTCGCTGCCCGTCGGCAGCTTGGCGAGCTGGCCGAACACGACGGTGAAGACGACCAGCGTCAGGAAGGGCCGAATGAACGCCCAGGCGACGCCGATGACCGTCTGCTTGTAGCGCACCGCGACGTCGCGCCAGGCGAGCATGAACATCAGCTCGCGATAGCGCCAGATGTCGAGCCAATACTGCCGATCGGCGCGCCCCGCCTCGAGAATCAGCCGAGGCGGTGAGGTGTCGTTTGACGTCGAGCTCATGGTTCGCCCTTCATACGACGCGAACCCGTACCGAGGCGAGCGAGGAGTAGCCTCGCCGTGGCAGCGAACTGGCGGCGTCGATAGGGCTCGACTGCCGAGCCATCGGACCGGCCGAGGTCGAGCAGCCGGACGACGGCGTGCTCGAGCGCCTTGCCGTCCGAGGGATCGACGGTGATGCCGATGCGCTCGTCGGGAATGGCGTCGGCGCTGCCGCCGCCCACGCCGCCCACCACGCGCAGGCCGCAAGCGGCCGCTTCGAGATAGACGATGCCGAAGCCTTCCTGCGTGCTCGGCATGACGTAGAGGTCGGCCAGCCGATAGAGGTCGGGCAGGTCCTCATCGGGCACGAAGCCCAGAAAGCGGACGACATCGGGGCCGGCGAGCTCGCGCGCCCGGCGCTCGAGGTGCGCGCGATCGTCGCCATCACCCGCGACGACATGAACGATCCCGGGAAAGCGAGCGCGCAGGGCCGGCAGGATGGCGAATATCTCCTCATGCCCCTTGTAGCGTTCGCTGGCGGCGAGGCGGCCGACCGTCAGGAGGATCGGCCCCGACCCGAGCAGAAGCCGCGCCGCGAGCGCCGCGCTCTTCGGACCGGGCGTGAACATGTCGCGCACGGTGTCGGGCAGGACGCGCGCCCTCTCGGGCGCCAGGTCGGCCCAGCCGAGCAGCGATCGGCGGGTGGCGCGGCTGACCGTGGTCACGAGGTCCGCCGCCTCGATCGCGCGACGCACGATGCCGCGGCGCGTCGACCAGATGTCGGTGCCGTGGCCCTGCAGCCAATAGCGCGCGCCCAGCAGTCTCGCGATCCCCCACGCCAGCGGCGCCATGAAGACGTGGCCGCAGAACACGACGTCGAATGGACGATGCCGCCGTGCCGCCGACAGCGCCGAGACGATGTATCGGAACCGGCCGAGCACCGCCGGCAGCTGGAGGATGCCGCGCGGCAGCACCAGGCCCCGGCTATCGCCATGGCGCGGCAGGACGACGAGATCTGCGCCCCCCGCCGCCAGGGCTTCGAACAGGTCCTGGTTGTAGCGGGCGATGCCACCGCCGGCGCCATAGCAGTCGCCGACGAGGGCGAGGATGCGGGAGCTCATCGGCACGTCATGCAGGTGTCGGCTCGATCCAGCCCGCCTGCCACACCCGCAGCGCCCAAGCACGCGAGGCGCTGGAAAAGGACACGTTCGGCGAGCCGCCGGCCGCCTCGCTCATCCAGCGACCGACCGGCGTGACGAAGCCGGTCTTGCTGCGGGCACGGCTCGCCTCGGGCAGAGCCGGCACGGGGATGTCGGCGACCGCCGCCTTGGCGTCGAGTTCGGCCATCACGTCGCCGGGCGGCAGGGCGGCGAGGAAGAAGGGGTCGACATAGGGCACCCTGATCTCGATCGAATGCGCCATGCCCGCCCAGTCGGCGTCGCGCAGCAACTGGTTGCGCATGTAAAGTGACGTCTCCAGCGCGGCGACGCGATCGAAGTCGCACAGCGAGCGCCCGGCCCGCAACTCGCCGGCAATGCGCGCAAGCGGCGCGAGGCGCCTCAGCCCCTCTTCCAGCAAGCCGCGGTCGAGCACCCGATCGAGCTCCCACGGCATGTAGACGCTGCGGCGCAGGAGGTAGGCGCCGGCCCAGTTCCCGCCGTATTGCAGCAGCCCGGCAGCCTTGGGATGGATGCCGATGCCGGCGGAGATGCCGAACGACATCAGGCGACGCACGAGCGCCCCGGCGCCGGGCAGGAAGCGCAACGGGCGCAGCAGGCGCACGCTGCGCGGCACGTCGACGAAAGACGGATAGCCGCCGAAGCATTCGTCGGCGCCCAATCCGCTCAGCGCCACCTTGACGCCGGCCTCGTGCGCGGCCTTGGCGACGAACCACGTGTTGATGCCGTCCGTCGTCGGCAGGTCCATGGCATCGAGGATGGCTGGCAGGTCGCGCTCGAACTCGGCCCGGTCGATGGTGCGCACGACATGGCGCGCGCCGTACCGCGCGGCGACTTCGGCAGCCAGCGGCGCCTCGTCGAGCGGACCGCCGCGGAACTCCTCGAAAGCCAGTGTCACGGCCGTGGCATTGCGCACGCCGAGTTCCGCCATCGTGCCGAGCAGTGCCCCGGAGTCGAGGCCCGCCGAAAGGAACACCGCGACCGGAACGTCGGCCACCAGATGATGCCGCACCGAGTCCTGAACGGCCGCCCTGATGTCCCGGCGCGCGCCCGCACGGTCGCCGACGGGCGCCGCCGCGCGCCGCGCCAACGAGGCCGCCACGTCGTAGTAGCGCAGAGACGCATCGGGACCGGCGGCATCGACCGTCATGATCGCGCCGGCCGGCACCGACCGGATCTCCCGCCAGACGGTGAACGGCTCGGGCACGCTGCCCATCAGATGGAAGCCGACGATGCCCGCCGGGTCGGGATCGCGCGAGACGGCGCCGCCGGCCAGCAGCGCCTTGGCTTGCGAGGCGAAGCGGAAGGTCCAGCCGTCGTCGGCGTAGTAGAGCGGCTTGATGCCCAGCGGGTCGCGCGCCAGTAGAAGCCGGTGCGTGCGCGAGTCCCACAGGCCGAAGGCGAACATGCCGCGGAGGTCCTCGACCATGGCGGGACCGCGGTCGAGGTAGAGCTGAAGGATCACCTCGGTGTCGGAATCGGAGCGGAACACGCAGCCCTTGCGCTGAAGCTCGGCACGCAGCTCGCGGTAATTGTAGATCTCGCCGTTGAAGGTGATGGTGAGCGTGCCGTCCGCCGAATGCATCGGCTGCGCGCCGCCTTCGCTGAGGTCGATGATGGCGAGCCGCCGGTGCGTCAGCCCGACACGGCCATCGGGGCTGAACCAATCACGGCTGCCGTCGGGGCCGCGCGGCGCCATGCGCAGGTTCATGCGCGCGAGTTCGGCGCGATCGACGCCCGGGGCGACGTCGAGATAGGCGAAGATGCCGGCTATTCCACACATGATCAGGGGTCGCGGGCGGGCGGCGCGCTCAGCGCGCGCCCGTACCGCCCAGGATGACGGCGAAGGTGCGCAGGACGATGACCAGATCCAGCCACAACGAGCAATGCTTCAGATAGTAGAGATCATACTCCAGTTTGGAGCGCATTTCGTCGGGGTCGTGCGCGTATCCCTGGTTGATCTGTGCCCAACCGGTCAGACCCGGCCGGACGATGCCGCGCAGCGCGAAGTGAGGGATGTCCCGCACGTACTTCTGGTCGAGGTTGAGGGCCTCCGGCCGCGGACCGACCCAGCTCATGTCTCCGGCCAGCACGTTGAACACCTGCGGCAGCTCGTCGAGGCGATAGCGCCGCAGGATGCGGCCGACCCGGGTGACCCGCGGATCGGCGGTGGCGGTGAAACTCGGTCCCTCTGCGCCGTGAAACATGGTGCGGAACTTGACCATGCGGAACACGCGGCCGCGCCGGCCGACGCGAGACTGCACGAAAAAGATCGGCCCGCGGCTGTCGAGACGCACGATGAGGGCAATGCCCGCCAGCACCGGCAGGAACAGGGGAAAGGCGAGCACCGTCATCGCAAGCTCGATGGCGCGGCGGATGACGAGATACTGGCGCGACGGCAGCAAGGCGCCGAACTCGTTCGGCGTCAGGCCGTTGAGCGGCGTTCGACCCGTCAGGGTTTCGACGATGAAGCGGCGATCGAGCACCGGGACCCCGGCGATGGCGCCGTTGGCGAGGGCCGCCACCTGGCGGTCCGTCAGGTCGGCGTCGAGGTCGGCGACGATGGCATCGACGCGCAGGCCCTGGCTCTCGACGTCGTCGAGCGACAACCAGCGGCAGGTGCGCACGGCCGGCATGCTGCCGACCGAGGACATCGGCACCACCGCGTAGTTGCGGATGAGATAGCGGGCACGCATCTGGGCGGCGAAGGCCATCCACAGGATGGCCAGCGTGCCGCTGCCGAAGAGCTGGACGCGCGAATAGTCGGACCGCAACAGCAGCAGCACGACGGCGATCGTGGCGTAGGCCAGGGCGGCGACCGGCGCGATGTAGGCGACGTTTCCCTGGATGGTGCCGCGTGGGAAGGCGTCGAGCCGGCGACCGGCATACCAGACCAGGACATAGGCGCCGGCCGTCGCCAGAATCGTCTGCTCCGTGGCGCCGATGCCCATGGCGAAGGGCTCGCCTGTCGCATAGACCGTGATCGGGAGGATCACGCAAAACAGGAAGCCACCGAGGAAATCGGCCCACGTCTCGAAGAAACGCTGGGGCGCGGAACGGATGGCGGGCGCCGGCCGCGACGAGTCGAGCGGCGGATTGTCCGCGTCAGCGGAAACTGCCCTGCGCAAGCCGATCACCCTCCGGATGCGTGAAGATAGCAAGGACGCCGCCTCACCCAAAGGACGGCGCCCTCAATTATTACACCCGCGATGAATATAGTTGAAATTCCCTTTATTTGCAAAGCCTTTTCACTCGTCGTGCGGCCCCCGATGGCGCTCGGATGACGATTCCGCTCGCCGGGCGAAAACCTGGGCCCATCCCATGCCGAGAACGGCGCTGCTGACAAAGGCGATCGCCGGCATCTGAAGGCTGAAATCGACCGACGAATGGAGGATGGGCACGCTCGTCAGCGCGAACGCCGTTGCCGGCAGAAGCCGTTCCCTTTCCGACCGCAGGCCGCCGAGCAGACAGACGCCCCAGGGAACGAGAACGATCAGGAAGGCGACGACAGCGCCGGGGATGCCGAGTTCGACGATAGTCTCCAGCGGCGTCGAATGGGCAAGATCGTTGGGCTGGGGAATCTCGAGCGGCTGGAGGATCGAATAGATGTCGGGATAGGCGCCGCGCCCCCATCCCCACCACGGCGACTGCGCGATCGCCTCGAGCGTCGATTCCCAGATGTAGATGCGATTGGTCGAGCTGCCTTCGGAGAAGCGCGCCAGCTTCTGCAGCATGGCGCCGCCGGCGATGATGCCGATCACCACGACGACGGCGCCGCCGATCAGCAGCGCCCGCCCCATCTGCGACCGCGATGCCCAGCGTCCGCGCATGAACAGCGACAGCAGGATCAGGATGCCGAGCACGCTCGCCGCCAGGCCGGCGCGCGAGCCCGAGATCAGCAGGCCGCCCAGGAAGAGGAAACCGAGCGCCAGCAGGGCCACGCGCGGGCCGGTGATGCGGTCGAGCACGCTCTCCTCGCCGCCGAAATCCTCGTCCCCGTCGTCGTGATGGCGGCGCCGGCGCGGCGGCTGGTGGCCGAGCAGCAGGGCGAGCACGGCGACCAGCCCCATGCCCATGAAACAGGCGAAGGAGTTGCTGTTCACGAAGGTGCCGGACATCAGGCAGCGATAGCCGACGGTGTACTCGCCCTGCTTCTTGAGGAAGCTGCCGACCAGGCACGAATTGGTCGAGACCTGCGAAATCAGGGCGTATGTCATCACGAGGAGCGCGCTCAGCGCCAGCGCGCCCAGCAGCCAGCGGGCGCGGCGCGGATCGACGAACAACGCGCGCGCGGTCAGGAACAGAAGGCCGCACGCCATGCTCTTCAGCAGGACGTTGCGCGAGGCGTCGATCGCCAGCGTCGGCACCGGATCGTGCGCCTTGCCGAGGATCGCGCGCGCCCGCTCGTAGAGCCACGCGCTCGGCGTGGTGGGCGCCAGGGTCGACATCTGCAGGAGCGATTCCAGGAAGAAGAAGGTGAAGGCCGCCAGCAGGACCATCAGCGGCCCCCGCTCCTCCGCGCTCACCTCGAAGCCGCCGCGCGTGCCGATGCCGGCGGCGAACAACATCGACATCCCGCCGACGACGACCACCATCGGCGACCACGCCCAGTCGCGATTGCCCCCCATCGGCAGCGGCGCCAGCACGATCAGCAGCAGGAACAGCCCGACGGCGGCGGCGCTCAGGATTCCGCCCGACGCCGACAGCAGGCCCCGCGTCATCCGCTCGCCGCCTTCGTGGTCGTCGTGGCGGTGACGGCGACGCCGACGGCGCGAGCTGCGCCTCAGTTCCGGAGATGCCGAATCCATTTCGCCAGTTCCTCCAGGGCGCCGGGCTCGTCGCGCAACACATGGCGCAGGATCAGCTCGTCGATCGGATTGCGCACGACGCGGCCGAACCACAGCCGGTCGTCGGTGTGACGCCACGTCTTCAGGATGTAGCGCCGGATCTCGAGGCGCTGCTCCTCGGTGAAATATCCCCAGTTGTCGAGGATCACCCTCAGCCGCGGCTCCCAGATCGGCGCGAACATCGGCGCCGTCTCGATCGACATCATCAGCGGCGGCACCACGTCGCGCGACACGCCGTCGAGCCCCTGGCGCGCGATTGCCAGCCTCAGCCAATCCATGCCGCGTGCCGGCGCCTCGGCGAGGCCGCGATCAAGATCGTCCTTGGCCTGCTTCATCCACGCCAGCCGCTGCTCGGGCGATGCCTGCAGCCTGGTGGACAGTGCCGCGTTGATCGTCACCTCGGCGCGCTGCAGTCGCCGGCCAGCGACCGGATCGGCCGCCACGGCGCGGTCGAGCGCATCGACCGCGCGCACGACATTGGGCAGGGACAGTTGCCGGGAATTGCGAATCTGGTTGACCACGGTATCGGCGCGCTGCGCTTCGAGCGCGCCACGCATCACCGGCCAGGCGACCACGACGAGGGCGACGCCGCCCAGCGCCATCAGCCCGCGCAACAGCCAAGTCAGGAAAGTCGACAGGCGTTCCCCCAAACGACAGCCGGATCAACGATGCCACTTGTCCAGCCGACGCCGTCCGATGTCAAAGGGCTTCCGCTCCGGGCTTACTGCAAATTGATGGAGCTTGCGCGTCGAGCTGCCGGACCTGCACATCGACCAGCGCCTCGATCGCGACTCCGGTCGAGCCGGTGAAGCTGCCCTTGATCGGCATCGCCTGCTCGGGGCTGCGGCCGACGGCGACGCGGATCAACCGCTCGCTGCCGACCATGCCGTTGGTCGGATCGAACTCGATCCAGCCGGCGCCCGGCAGGTAGGCCTCCATCCAGGCATGGGGATGGGCCGAGGTCGGCGCCGCTTTGCCGTCGCCCGGGTCGAGCGCCGGATCGTAGAGGTAGCCGGTGACGAAGCGCGCCGCGAGCCCGAGCGCCCGTACACCCTCCATCATCAGCAGGGCGTAGTCGCGGCAGGTGCCGCCGCCGGTTTCGAGCGTGACCGCCGGCGACTGGGTGCCGGGCTCGAAGCGCATGTTGTACTCGAGCTGCTCCTGGATGCCTTTGCACAGCCGGATCAGCACGGAAAAGGTGTCGGTGCCCTGTTCGCCCTCGAGGAACTGCTTCACCCAGTTGCTCACCTGGGCGTTGGGATCGGGATAGTGCCGCTCGAGATAGCGCGCCAGGTCGGGCGCCTCCTCCGCCCGGTAGCTGAAGGGCAGCTGGCGCGCATAGTCCTCGATCACCGGCGCCTCCGGCGGCACGCCGTAGTGCTCGACCTGGATCGTGCTGACGAACTCGAGCACCTGCGTTGCGCCCTCGAAGGACGCGATGGCGATCGAGTTGCCGAACGGATCGTGGATCCATCGCACCTGCGCCGCCGGCTCGATGGCGAGCGCGGTGTCGAGCAGGCGCAAGTCGTGGCTGTCGCGCGGCCGGAACATCAGGCGATACTCGCCGAGCGTCACCGGCTCGGAATAGCTGTAGCGAGTCCGGTGCGCGATCTCGAGCCTGTACATGCCGGCCGATAATGCCTGACACGGGCCGAGGTTGCAGTAGAGTCGAGGTCTCGAACCGTTGGGGAGAAGCCATGCTCTACACCTGCGGCCCGACCGGACCCAGGCTCGCCGCCAGGCGCCCTTCTCCGCGCAAAGCCGCGGGGCCCGTCGTCGACATCCATTGCCACATCGTGGCGCCGCAGGCGGCCGAACTGGTCCAGGGACTGGGCATCGCGCCGCGCGAGCCGATGATGGCCTTTTCCAACGAGGCTACGCGCGCCGTGAACCGCGCCCAGACCGAATCGGTGAGACCACAGCTCACCTCCGTCGAGCGCCGCCTCGCCGACATGGACAGGATGGGCGTCGACATCCAGGCGATCTCGCCCGCCCCCACACAGTATTACTATTGGACACCGCCCGAGGTCGGCCGCGAGGTGGCGCGGCTGGTCAACGACAACATCGCCGAGACGGTGGCCGCCCATCCCGACCGCCTGGTCGGCATGGGCACGGTGCCGATGCAGGCGCCGCAATACGCCGTCACCGAGCTGGAGCGCCTGGTCGGACAGCTCGGGCTGCGCGGTGTCGAGCTCTGCACCAACGTCGACGGCGCCGAGCTGAGCGACGAGAAGTTCCGCCCGGTCTTCGCCAAGGCCGAGGAGCTCGGCATCCTCGTCTTCCTGCATCCCAGCGGCTTCACCGAGGGCCGCCGCCTCAGCGACCACTATTTCAGCAACGTGATCGGCAACCCGCTCGATTCGACCGTTGCGGTCAGCCATCTGATCTTCGGCGGCGTGCTCGAACGCCATCCCCAGCTCAAAATCTGCGTCGCCCATGGCGGCGGCTTCCTGCCGGCCTATGCCGGCCGCATGGACCATGCGCACGGCGCGCGCAGCGACTGCCGGCTCTGCATCGCGAAGAAGCCGAGCCACTACCTGAAGAAGATGTACTTCGACACCATCGTCTTCGAACCCGGCCAGCTCGACTATCTGGTCGACACCTACGGCGTCGATCACGTCCTGATGGGCACGGATTATCCCTACGACATGGGAATGTACGAGCCCGTCGAGTTTCTCGGGCGCACGAAGCTTTCCGCCGCCGGGCGGCAGGCGGTCCTCGGCGGCAATGCCGCACGCCTGCTGAAACTCGGGTCGCACGGGAGCCGCCGCCGCCGCTGAGCGTTCTCTCGGCGTGATGAAATCGTTCCCGACCGTCGTCTCTCTCGCTTCGCTGTGCGTCCTGGCCGCGACGGGCCCGGCCTCCGCCGCGGACGAAATCGAGTCGCATTGCGCACGGCTCTACCAGTCACTGTCGCACTACGTGCTCAAGCCCACCTCCTCAAGCCCAAGCAGCGTGCGACTGCGCGCCGAGGTCGCGCGCGCCGGATGCGAGAAGGGCGACACCGCTCGCGGCATCGTCGATCTGGAGCGGCTTGTGCGAAACGCCCGCCTGCCGGTGCCGGAGCGGCCGGCGGCGATGGGCGCCGCCGAAGAGCCGTCGGATGGATAGTCGCGGCTACCCGCCCGTCCGGTCGAACAGTTCGAGGCCCTGCCTGCCCTTGGGAGTCACGGCATAGATGCCGCGCTCGACCCTCTCGAACCAGCCGTAGACGTCGTCGCGCACGATGCGGGCCGCGCGCGGCGCCTCCGCGGCGAGACGCAGCGCCGCCACCTTCATCGGTCCGTTCTTCGCCAGCAGGCCGGCACAGCGCAGCGCCTCCTGGCGATAAGCCGTCATCATCGGCACCCTGGTCGACGAGCCGCCGCGATTGGGATCGCCGACCCGCCGCGCATGCTCGCCGAGCAGCCGGCCGACCTTTCGCCTGTTCTTGCGCGGCGCATAGGGCCCCGGATCGAGCGCGACGTCGGCGTGGCTGCCGGTCACGACGATGAGGCCCAATCCCAGCCGCCGGCAGAGCTTGCGCACGTTCTTCATCGCCTTGGGCCATTGGCCGACCGCGAGATAGACCGCGTCGGTGAGCGCCAGCCGGTCGACGCCCTGCAGGACGAGGCCAAGGCCGAAAGTGCGCTTCAGCTCTACCACGACCGGAGGCTCGTCGCCGCGGACCGCCACGACATCGCAGCCGCGGACTTCTCCCTTGACCAGGTATCCTTGATCTTCGAGCAGCGCCTTCACCGGCGCATAGAGGTCGCTCTCCAACGACATGGCTCGGCAACGTATCATGCCGCCGGAAGGACATCGGGGGATAACGAATGACCGAGTTGCTGGACCAGGGTGCCGCCGCCATCGCCGATGCCGTGCGCGCGGGGCGAACCACGGCACGCGACATCGCCGAGGCCGCGATCGCCCGCGTCGAGGCGAGGAACGGCCAGCTCACCGCGATCGTCGACTTCGATCCTGCCGAGGCGCGGGCCGCCGCCGATGCCGTCGATGCGCGGCGCAGGCAGGGCTTCGACGGGCCGATCCTCGGCGTGCCCTACACGGTCAAGGACACCACCTGGGTCGCCGGCCGCCGCGTCACCAACGGCTCTCTGCTCTACAAGGATTTCAGGCCACCGCGCGACGCCGTCGCCGTCGAGCGGCTGAAGAAGGCGGGCGGCGTCTTCCTCGGCATGACCAATACGCCGGAGATGGCCGCCAAGGGTCACACCGAGAACAAGGTTTACGGCCCGACTCGCCATCCGATGAATCCGGCGCTGACGCCGGGTGGCTCGTCGGGCGGCGCCGCGGCGGCGCTCGCCGCGGGCTTCACGCCGATCGCGCTGGGCACCGATGGCGGCGGATCGGGGCGACGGCCGGCATCGCATTGCGGCGTCGTCGGACTCAAGACCTCGGCCGGCGCCATTCCGACGCCGTTCGGCTTCGGCGGCGCCTACGGGCCGTTGTATGGGGTCACGGCGCCGATGGGCCGCACCGTCGCCGATGCGCGCGTCGCCTTCGAGGTGATGGCCGGTCCCGATCCACGCGATCCGCATTCGGTCGCCACGCTCGACGTGCCGCCGCCGGCCAATCCCCGCATCGCCGTGAGCCCGAGACTCGGCCTCGGCGTCGCCGTGGACGCCGACGTCATGTCCGCCTTCGATGCCGCCATCGCGAAGCTCCGGGCGGCCGGCTGGCGCATCGAGGAGGCCGACGTCGCCTGGCCGGAGAGCACGAACGAAACGGCGTTCGCCGCCGTGAACGCCGCGGCGAGCGCCCTGCTCTACGGAGCGCGCGAGGCACGTGACAAGGACCTGTTCGGCGACAACGTCGCCGGCCTGATCCAGCGCGGCCGGTCGGTGGCCGGCACCGACGTCGTCGCCGCTTTCCGCTTCGCCGATTCCTGCGCCCGCGCCGTGGCGCAGTTCTTCACCGAGTACGACTACCTGCTGACACCGACCACCGCCTGTGTCTCCTGGCCGGTCGAGCAGGTCTATCCCAGGGTGATCGGAAACCGCGAGGTCGGTCCGCGCGGCCATGCCGCCTTCACGCCGCTGTTCAACCTCGCGCTGGTGCCGGGCATCTCGATCCCCTGCGGCACGGGCCGCGACGGCCTGCCGGTCGGCCTGCAGATCGTGGCGCCCCGCCTGCACGACCGCCCGCTGCTCGCCTTGGCGCAGCGGGCGGAGACCGCGCTGGCGAGGTAAGGTCGGGCGATGATCACATCGACGCAACTCATGATCGCTGTCGGCACCGGCCTCGCCCTTGCCCTGGCGTTCCGGTTGTACCGCGCCAGCAAGAACCGCAAGCCCATCGGCCAGCACGATGCCCTGATCGAGCGCGCCGAGGCCTTCGCCGAGCAGAGCCCCTTCCTGCGCAAGGCCTGCCGCGACTACCGCGCCAACCGCCATCTTTCCCCGCGGCAGGTCGAAGCGATAGAGAATGCGCTGGAACGCATTGCGACGCCGAAACCCGGCCGAAGTACCCGATAGGTCATTTTCCATGTGCAACGGCACGGACATCGGCGACAATGGGCAATGCCCGCGGTTCAATCGAAGATCTGCATAGGTTGCTGGCAACAGCTGCACGTGCCGGTCGTGCTGCGCGGTGTCGCATCGTTGCCCTATCGCGCCGTCGGACTCAAGCCAAGCCGCATGAACCCCAACACGTGCACGTTCTGCGAACTCGCCTTCAAGAAGATCATGCGGGCACGCAACGTCACCATCGATGCCACCGTGATGTTCGCCGATCTGCGCGGCTATACCAGCCTCACAGAGACGCTGGCGCCGGAGGCGATGTCGGAGCTGCTCGACACGTTCTACGATGCCTGCGGAGAGGCGATCTGGGCGCAGGACGGCCTGCTCAACAAGACGATCGGCGACGCCGTCATGGCGGTGTTCAACTTCCCGATCAAGCGAGAGAACCATGCGGCACGTGCCGTCTTGGCAGCGCGCGAGATTCAGAAATCCTGTCGTGAGAAATTCGCCGCCTTCGCCGAGGCCCATCGACTGGAGCACGAGCCCGGCGTCGGCATCGGCATCGACTCCGGCACCATGAAATTCGGTGAATTCGGCCGGTCGCACCGCGATCTCACGGCCATCGGCACCGTCGTCAACACCGCGGCGCGTGCCCAGGCAGCGGCCAGTCCTGGCCAGATTCTGGTGACCCGCGGCGTGCATGACCGCGCACCGGCGCTGATTCGATCCGACGTGGCGAACGACTATCAACTCAAGGGGTTCGATACTCCGATATCACTCTACCGTGCGTGAGGCCGTCGGCTCGTCCGAATGAGTCGTCCCACGAAACTGTCGGCGTCGGCCGCCCGCCGCATCACCCTTGCCGCCCAAGGCTTCGGCGCGCCCCGCCCCGATGGCGCGACCAATGCCGGCCACGTGCGCCGCGCCATCGAGCGCCTGGGGTTGCTGCAGATCGATTCGGTGAACGTGCTCACGCGCGCGCATTACCTGCCGCTGTTCTCGCGGCTCGGCAACTACGACAGCGCACAGCTCGACCGCATCGCCTGGGGCCGCCGGAGCCAGCGCGGGCTGTTCGAGTTCTGGGCGCACGAGGCCTCGCTGCTGCCGCTCGAGTCGCATCCCTTGCTGCGCTGGCGCATGGCGCGCGCGCTCACCGGCCAGGCCAAGGGCAAGCTCAACGTCTTCCGCAACGACAAGAAGGCCTTCATCGAGGAAGTCCGGCGCGAGATCGAGGATCGCGGCCCTCTCGCCGCGTCGGAACTCTCCAACGGCGGCGAGCGCCGCGGCCCGTGGTGGGGCTGGAACGACGGCAAGCTCGCTGTCGAATGGCTGTTCTATGCCGGCATCGTCACCACGGCGACGCGGCGCGGCACCTTCGAGCGCGTCTACGACCTCACCGAGCGAGTCCTGCCGGCGTCCGTGGTCGAGGCGCCGACGCCGGACGTCGCGGCGGCCCAGCGCGAATTGCTGCGCATTTCCGCGCGCGCCCTGGGCGTCGCCACGGAATTCGACCTGCGCGACTATTTCCGCCTGCCCGTCGCCGACACCAAGGCGCGGCTGGCCGAGCTGGTCGAGGCCGGCGACCTCGTCCCGGTCGATGTCGAGAGCTGGGTCCACGCGGCCTATCTCGATCCCCATGCGCGCCAGCCGCGCCGCATCGAGGCGCGCGCCCTGCTCGCCCCCTTCGATCCGCTGATCTGGGAGCGCGATCGCACCGAGCGCATCTTCGATTTCTTCTATCGCATCGAGATCTACACGCCGCTCGCCCAGCGCAAGCACGGCTACTACGTCCTGCCCTTCCTGCTGGGCGATCGCCTCGTCGGGCGGGTCGACCTCAAGGCCGACCGTGCCGGTTCGCGGCTGGTCGTGCCCGCCGCGCATGTCGAACCGGGCATCGACGCGAAAGAGGTGGCCGGCCCGCTGCGCGACGAGCTGCGCCTGATGGCCGACTGGCTCGGTCTCGAGACGATCGCCTTGCCGCGCGGCGGGGCGCTCGGCCGCGCGCTGAGAGGATAACGTCGCCTCAGGGAGCGAATCTGACTCTCCGCGCAGGGCCTGAATGAGGGGGTCGAACGGCCGTCCGATGCAGATGCCGTCTTCATCGGACGGAATCCATCGACCCGATTAGGTCCTTGAGGGCGCGTCGAGGTAAAATGCGCGCATGAGCACCCTGACCACACCCGGCCGCGAGGGCCGTGCGGGATTTCCCGTATCGACGTTCTGCTTCGCCAATCGCCCGCCGACCCGTCCTCCCGACCCGTGACCGGGGATTTGCGCAGTTCCCGCAGTTTGCGCAACGCATTCCGGCAGAGAGCAGGCACACCACCCTGAGGGCGTCTCGGGCGGCTGCCCGCGACGTCGGTCGTCCGGCGACACCCCGCCGGAGGTTTGCGAGGTTTCCGAGGTTTCCGAGATCGATTTCCGCGATTTCCGCGATTTCCGCGACGGGGGTCGGGGAGGTCGGCAGGCCCGCCCTGACAAGGTACTGTCGGTTCTCGCAGGTCTCACAGCGCATTCGCACGGAGAAGCTCTTCATGACGATCAAGAGGCTCGGCCCATGAACGATCTCGTGCTCAAGGGCGGGCGCGTCGTCGATCCGTCGCAAGGCATCGACAGGGTGACCGACATCGCCTTCGCCGGCGGCAAGGTCGCGGCGATCGGCGACAATCTCCCCGGCGCCGACGCGCGCAATGTCGGGGGGAAGATCGTCACGCCCGGCCTGATCGACCTGCACACCCACGTCTATTGGGGCGGCACCTCGCTCGGCGTCGAGGCCGAGTTGCTGGCACGCACCGGCGGCGTCACCACCTTCATCGACGCCGGCAGCGCCGGTCCGGGGAATTTCCACGGCTTCCGCCGGCATGTCATCGAGCCGTCGCCGGTGCGCATCCTGCCCTATCTCAACGTCGCCTTCCCGGGCATCTTCGCCTTCTCCAAGGCGGTCATGGTGGGCGAAAGCTCGGACATGCGCCTGCTCGATCCGCGCGAGGCGGTACGCGTGGCGCGCGAGCACGAGGATCTGGTGATCGGCATCAAGGTGCGCGTCGGCAAGTCGGCGAGCGGCGATTCCGGCATCATGCCGCTCGACGTCGCGCTCGACGTGGCCGAGGAAACCGGCCTGCCGATGATGGCCCATCTCGACGCCGGCCCGCCGGCGCGGCACGAGGTCATGCGCCGGCTGCGCAAGGGCGACGTGCTGACCCATTGCTTCCGCCCCTTCCCCAACGCACCGGTGCGCGCCGACGGCAAGGTCTACGAGGAGGTGCTGGCCGCCCGGGCGCGCGGGGTGATCTTCGATATCGGCCACGGCGGCGGCTCGTTCGGCTTCGGCACGACTCGCAGGATGATCGCCGCCGGCTTCCTGCCCGACGTGATCTCCTCCGACGTGCATGTCATTTCCATCGAGGGTCCGGCCTTCGACCTGCTGACCACCATGTCGAAGTTCCTGTGCCTGGGTGTCGACCTGCCGACCGTGGTCAGGCTGGCGACCTGCAATGCGGCGGCGGCGATCGGCCGTCCCGATCTCGGCACGCTCGCGGTGGGCAGCGTCGGCGAGGCGACCGTCATCGAGGAGAAGGCCGGCCGGTTCGACTATGCGGATTCGATCGGGGAGCGTCTGGAGGGCGACAGGCGTTTGCTCTCGGCGGGCGTCGTGCTCGCCGGCAAATGGTGGCATCCGACATGAGCCGTGAACCGGCCGAAACCAGCTCGCCCGCGTGCCTCGCCCATGAGGCGGACGATGCCTACATGGGCTACGCGACCCGCCGGGAGCTGGCGACGTTCCTCAACGAGTTGCTGGAGGCGGAGCGCGCCGGCACCGGCGTCGCCCTCAAGAGCGGCGCCGACGCGGCCGGCACGCGCTTCGCCAACCTGCTGAACGCGGTCCACAAGGACGAGGCGCGCTGGTGCGCGATGCTGCTGCGGCAGCTCAGGTGCCTGGGCGAGCCCGCTTCGACACGGATCGGCGCATTCGAGGGCAAGGCGCTGGCAATCGCGAACCTCGAAGAACGGATAAGCTTCCTGAATCGCGGCCAGGACTGGGTGGTCCGCAGGCTCCGCGAGATGCTTCCCAAGGTGCGCGACGACGAACTGCATCGCGACCTTTCGGAGATGCTCGAGGCGCACCTGGTCAACATCGACCGCGCCCGCGCCCTGCTCGGGGAACTGCCGCCTCGCGGTTGACGTTTCGGTCGTGATGGCCGCGCGCAAGACCAGATCCAGATCGGCCCGGAAGGGGGCGGCCCGGAAGGGATTGGCGGCATATCGAACCAAGCGCGACTTCAGCCGGACGGCCGAACCATCCGGCGCCCGGCGGGTCGGGTCGGGCGATCGGCTTCGTTTCGTGATCCAGCGCCACGATGCGACCCGCCTGCACTACGACCTGCGGCTGGAACTCGATGGCGTCTTCAAGTCGTGGGCGGTGACGCGCGGGCCGTCGCTCGATCCCCGGGACAAGCGACTGGCCGTCGAGGTCGAGGACCATCCGCTCGACTATGGCGACTTCGAGGGCACCATCCCGGCCGGCCAGTATGGAGGCGGCACTGTGCAGTTGTGGGACCGCGGCTATTGGACGCCGGACGGCGACCCGCACGACGGGCTCGAGCACGGCGACCTGAAGTTCACGCTCGACGGCCAGCGCCTGCAGGGCGGCTGGGTGCTGGTGCGCATGAAGCGCGATCGCGACGGCAAGTCCAAGCGCAACAACTGGCTGCTGATCAAGCACCGCGACCAGGCCGCGCACGAGGGCGACGAAGATCGCCTGCTGAAGGATCCGCGCTCCATCGCCTCGGGCCGCACGCTCGAACAGATCGCGACGGGCAAGGGCCGCAAGCCCCAGCCGTTCATGACGCGGCGCGCCAGGACGATGCCGAGGGCGGCACGCATCGTCGCCAGGCCGATGCCGGACTTCGTCGAGCCGCAACTGTGCAAGCTGGTCGATCGCGCGCCAGGCGGTGCCGGATGGGGCCACGAGGTCAAGCTCGACGGCTATCGCCTGCAGCTTCGCGTCGAGAACGGCGAAGCGCGGCTGCTGACCCGCAAGGGCCTGGACTGGACGGACAGGTTCGATCGCATCGCCGCTCGCGCCGCGCGCCTGCCCGACTGCCTGATCGACGGCGAGGCGGTGGCGCTCGACGCCGCCGGCGCCCCCGACTTCGGCGCGCTGCAGGCCGCGCTCTCGGACGGCGATACCGACGATCTCGTCTTCTACGCCTTCGATCTCCTCTTCCTGGAGGGCGTCGATCTCAGGCCGCTGCCGCTGCGGCAACGCAAGAAGCGGCTGGTCGAGCTGCTGGCGCCTCACAAGCTCCACCCCACGATCCGCCCTGTCGACCATCTCGAGACGGCGGGCGACGCCGTCCTGAAGTCGGCGTGCCGGATGAACCTTGAGGGCATCGTGTCGAAGCGCCTCGACGCCCCGTACCGGTCCGGCCGCGGCGGCGACTGGGTGAAGTCCAAGTGCCGCGGCGGCCAGGAGGTCGTGATCGGTGGCTGGACGACCGACGGTTCGAAACTGCGGTCGCTGCTGGTCGGCACGCATCGCGGCGACAAGCTCGTCTATGCCGGTCGCGTCGGCACCGGCTTTGCCGCGGCCAAGGCGCGGCCCTTGCTCAAGCGGCTGAAGGCGATCCAGACGAAGGACAACCCCTTCAGCGGCCCGACCGCGCCGGGAAAGGTCTCGAATGTCAGATGGGTGCGTCCGGAGTTGGTAGCCGAAGTTGAGTTCGCGGGCTGGACCGACTCGGGCATGGTGCGTCAGGCTGCCTTCAAGGCGCTGCGCGCCGACAAGGACGCGGAGGAGGTCGAAACGGAAATGCCGGCCAGGGCGGCCTCGCGCACCGCGCTCGCGACGCCGACCGCGAAGCCGGGATCGGCGATCGTGATGGGCGTCGCGATCTCTCACCCCGACAAGGCGCTGTGGCCCGCCGAGGACCCGCCGGTCACCAAGCTCGACCTGGCGCGCTACTATGAAAGCGTCGGTGAATGGATGATCGGCCACCTGCGTGGACGGCCCTGCTCCATCGTGCGGGCACCCGACGGAATCGACGGCGGCACCTTCTTCCAGCGCCATGCCATGCCGGGCCTGTCCAATCTCATCGAGACGGTGCGGGTGTCGGGCGACCGCAAGCCCTACCTGCAGGTCGACCGCGTCGAGGGCCTGATCGCGATGGCGCAATGGGGCGCCGTCGAACTTCACCCCTGGAACTGCCAACCCGGCGAACCGGAGGTCCCCGGACGCCTGGTCTTCGACCTCGACCCCGCGCCGGACGTGGGTTTCGATGCGGTCGTGCGCGCCGCCAACGACGTGCGCGCGCGCCTCGAGGCGCTCGGTCTCGCCTGCTTCTGCAAGACCACCGGCGGCAAGGGGCTGCACGTCGTCGCGCCTCTCCTGCGCGAGAAGCGCGGCCTCGATTGGAAGATCGCCAAGGAGTTCGCCCGCCAGGTCTGCCGGCGTCTCGCCGACGACGAGCCCGAGCGCTACGTGATGGCGATGGCGAAGAAACAACGCACCGGCCGCATCTTCCTCGACTACCTGCGCAACGACCGGATCTCGACCGCCGTGGCGACGCTCTCGCCGCGGGCACGGCCGGGGGCGACCGTCTCCATGCCAATCGAATGGTCGCAGGTCCGCCGGGGGCTCGATCCCGGGCGCTTCACCCTACGGACGGCGGCAAGACTCCTGGGTCGAACCGGGCCCTGGACGGGCTACGCTGCGGCGGCCACGCCGCTTTCGAGGGCCATAAAGCGCTTTGCCGAGTCGAAATAAATGGCGCGAATTCCGGGACTTACGGCCTTCCCCAACTTTTCTCAACCGCCCGCGCAACCTTCCGGCGCGCCGCGAGTTGGTTCTTCAGGCCGGGTACTCTGGCGTCGCCCCTGCCCCCCGCTCAGCGATGCCACCCTCCCCGCCCGGCTCCAACGCCCGCTTCCGAGGAAACTCGGGAGCGGGCGGCCTGATTCAGGGGACCGCTTTCAGGAACGCCACCGCGAACAGGCCGTCCCTGTCGGTCCAACGCCGCGCCAACTCGAAGCCGCCCCTGCGGGCCATCGCTTCGATCGCCGGCCAGTCGTACTTGTACGAATATTCAGTGTGAATGCGCTCGCCCTCGCCGAAGGCAAAGGCGTGGCCGGCGATCAGGGCCGACTGACGGCGCAGGCTCCGCAGGTAGATTTCGATGCGTCCCTCGGCGGAATTGTAGGAGGCGTCGTGGGCAAAGCCCGCGAGATCAAATGTTGCCTGCAGCTCGCGGTTCATGCGACGCAGCAGGTTGAGGCTGAAGGCGGCGGTGACGCCCGCGGAGTCGTTGTAGGCGTCGTGCAGCAGGCGCGGGTCCTTCTTCAGGTCGGCGCCAAGCACCAACGCGCCCGTCGCCCCGACCAGACTTCGCACTGCGCGCAGGAAGGCCGTCGCCTCGTCGGGCACCAGGTTGCCGATGGTCGAGCCCGGGAAGAAGCCGACTCGTCGTCGCGCGCCCTCGCCGATCGAGGGCAGGGACGCCGGCGCCATGTAGTCGGCACACACCGGGTCGACGGAAAGTTCCGGATAGTCGGCGCGCAGGCGTGCCGCCGTGCGCTCGAGATGCTGGCGCGAGATGTCGATCGGCGCATAGAGCGCGAGGTCGAGCATTGCGTCGAGGAGCAGCCGCGACTTGACGCTCGAGCCGGCGCCGAACTCGATCAGCGCGCAGCCGGGGCCGGCGAGGGAGGCGATCTCGGCGGCATTGTCGCGAAGGATGCGGGTCTCGGTCCGTGTCAGGTAGTATTCGGGCAGTTCGCATATCGCATCGAACAGCTCCGATCCGTGCGCGTCGTAAAGAAACTTCGCGGGAATGGCGCGCGGCTGGCGGGAAAGGCCGTCGAGCACGGCGCGCCGGAACTCCTCGCGGTCGGCCGCCTGGTCGAGCTCGCCGGCAAGCGCTGAATCCTTCATCGCAGATCCTCGGCCAATCGGATGCCGGCCTGCACCCAGCGGGCATCGGCCGGAAAGAAGTTGCGGTAGGTCGCGCGGATGTGATCGGCGGGCGTCAGGGCGCAGCCGCCGCGCAACACGAACTGGTTGGCCATGAACTTGCCATTGTACTCACCGATCGCGCCGTCGGGCTCGCGATAGCCGGGATAGGCGCTGTAGGAGCTCGACGTCCACTCCCAGACATCGCCGAACATCTGCACAAGCCCGTCGCCCCGTGCCGGCACAGGATGCAGCGTCCCATCGTCCAGCATCGCACCGGGCGCGCCCGCCCCGCCCGCCGCGACTTCCCACTCGCCCTCGCGCGGCAGCCGCTTGCCGGCCCACTTGGCGTAGGCCACCGCCTCGAACAGGCTGACATGGCTCACCGGCTCATCCGGGTTCATCGCGCGCATCCCCGACAGGGCGAAGACGCGCCAGCCGTCGTCGCCGCGCTCCCAGTAGAGAGGTGCCTGCCAGCCGCGTTGGTTGACGCACTCCCAGCCCGCCGACAGCCACAGCTCGGGGCGGCGATAGCCGCCATCCGCGATGAAGGCGGCATACTCGCCGCAGGTGACGAGGCGGGTCGCGAGCGCGAACGGCTCCAGCCAGACGCGATGGCGCGGTCCCTCGTTGTCGAAGGCAAAGCCGTTGCCGGCATGGCCGATCTCCGCCAGCCCGCCGGCGAACTCGACGCGCGCGAGCGCGGATGCTCGCCCGATCGCGCGCTCCGCCGCCGGCGCATAGGCCGGCCGCAGCGGATTGAGGGACAGCATGTGCTTGGCATCCATCAGCAGCAGCTCCTGATGCTGCTGTTCGTGATGCAGTCCCAATTCGACGAGGTCGCGCGCCGCAGCGAGACGTCCGCCCGCGACCGCCGCCGCCATCGCCTCCGTCACATGTCGCCGGTAGGCGAGGATCTCGCCGACGCCGGGGCGGGAGATCAGACCGCGCTGCGGGCGCGGATGGCGGGGCCCGACGGCCTCGTAGTACGAATTGAAAAGATAATCGTAGGCCGGGTCGAACGCGCGATAGTTCGGCACCGACGGGCGGAGCAGGAAGGTCTCGAAGAACCAGGTGGTGTGCGCAAGGTGCCATTTCGTGGGGCTGGCCTCGGGCATCGACTGCACGGTCTGGTCCTCGGGCGACAGCGGCGACGCGAGGCGCTCGGTCATCGACCTGACGGAAACGACGCGATCGACGAGCGAGGCGCCATGCTCCGCTGTACGCATAGTCAAATTCGACACGACACCTCCGCCGTGCGCCAACGCCTCCGGACGATACACGGTTGCCACGGCTCCGTCGCGCACGCCGTTGTGTTAGCCTTCGTGCCTACACCGAAGAGACGCAAGTGCCGATTTGCGAGATCGACCCGTGGCGCACTCAATATTTCGAGAGTGTTCCCTGCCCTGCCGACGTCTTCATTCCGACCGAAGACAGCGACGCCTGGACCTGGAACCCGCGACATCGCTGGGTCTACGACAAATTGGCTGTCGCCCTCAGTCAGGATTTGAAGGCGGCCCCGCACGGCGTGCCGCCGGATTCATACCCTGTGTTCTCCAAGCCGATCTACAATCTCAAGGGCATGGGGGTGGGCTCACGCATTCTGAACTCCCCGACCGACTATGAGGCGGCCTACCGGCCGGGCCATTTCTGGTCGACCTTGCTGGCGGGCGACCACGTGAGCAGCGACGTCGCCCTTGTCGACGGCGTGCCGCGCTGGTGGCGGCACGCCAGAGGCGCGACTGGCATCGCCGGAACTTTCGATCACTGGACGATCGACGACATCGGCAACGACCAGGTCGAGCATGGGTGTGGTGCCTGGTGCCGCCGGCATCTCGCCGGCTACACCGGGATGGTCAACCTGGAAACGATCGGCGGGCGGATCATCGAAGTCCATTTGCGCTTCGCCGACCAGTGGCCGGATCTCTACGGACAGGGATGGGTCGAAGCCGTCGTGCGCCTCTATGCCGAAAAGAGGTGGAGCTTCGACGACTCGCGCCGCCGGACCGGCTACAGCGTCGTGCTGTTCATGCCGCACGGCGCCCGCTATCGACCGCCGCCGGACGATTTGCGACGGACGGTCCTGGCGATTCCCGATGTGTCGAGCCTGCAGATCACCTTCCACGAAGCGCTGGCGCCGGAGCGGCACGCCATGCCTCCGGGGGGATTCAGGGTGGCGATCGTCAATTGCTGGAAGCGCGCCGCCGGCGAACGGGCCCGCGACGCGCTTCGCAAGTACTTCGAGGCGAACGGCGAGTAAGCGACCTACACCGCTCGGCGCGCCGCCACCTCGCGCTGCACGCAGCGATCGTAGCCGACGGATCCGCGGATCAGGCCGTACGACACGCAGGCGTCCTGCGCGTCGGCCACGATGCGCGCCTCGGCGTAGTCCGCCGCCATGCGGCCGCGGGCCCGCGCCGCCGCCTCGCGTTCGGCGCAGATGCGATAGGCCTCGGTGCCCGGCGTGTAGCCGTAGTAGCTGCAGGAATCGCTGGTCGGCACCACCACGGTGCGGGTCTCGGTGTGCGAGCACGCGGCAGCCAACAAGCCCGCCGCCATCAGGGCGCAGATCGTCTTGAACATCGCAGCCTCCTTGTAGCGCCTACTGGTTCCGGCGGACGTAACCTGCGAGCAGGCTCACCACGAACAGCACCAGGGCGATGATGAAAAGCACCTGAGCGATACCGGTCGCCGTCGAGGCGAGGCCTCCGAAGCCGAACAGCGCGGCGACCAACGCGACCATCAAAAACATCAATGCCCAGTAAAGCATGATCTTCTCCACCGGCTGCAGCTCCGCCCCCATTGCGCCTCCATAACGCGAACTCTCGCAGCGGGTTCCTGTCGGCGCGCAACGCGCGACACCGTCCGGTCGCAGCCGGGCAACCGCAGACGCGACCCTGGCGTTCACTCCGCCAAGTCCCTCTCGCCGGCATTAGTGGAGGTTCCATGGAACGTGAGCGCACGCCGATCGAGGCGCGCAGCGGCGCGATCAGCGGCCGCGTCGTCTTCGTGCTCGTCGTGTCATTCGTGGGCGCAGTCACCGCCCTCGGCTTGGTCTGGTTCTATTTCCTCGGCCCGGGTTGAGCCGAACGGGAGTGACGCCGGATGTCTCCGCCTCCCCACAAGTTGACCGACGCGGAAGGCGCTCTGCTCGACGAGCTGGCGATGCTGGTGCGCGTCGACGGACCGGACGTCCCGATCAAGGACTTGGAATTGCGCCTCGAGGACCGGGGCTTTACCGACACTCAGACCCGGCGCGCCTTGATGTCGCTGCTGCGCCGCGGCCGCGTCTCCCTGTCGGGCGCCAAGCGCATCTCTTCCAAGTCCGCCGCGGACCCGCCATCCGGGCGATAGGCAGCACTAAGCCGGATCGGCGAATTCGGGATGCCGCTTGACGAACGCGGCGACAAAGCTGCAGGCGGGCACGATGCCCAGGCCTGCACGGCGGGTGTCTTCCAGCGCCTCCCGTACGAGGCGTGACCCGACGCCCCGGCCCTCGCTGGCCGGCGGTACCTCGGTGTGGGTGAAGATGCGCCGATCGGCCTGCTGGCGGTAGACGGCAACAGCGAGCCCGTTTTCGGTGTCGAGCTCGTACTGGCTGAGGGCGCGGTTGTGTCGGACGGCCATTCGTTTCCTTCGAGGATCGGCAGAACCATGGCACCGGCGGCGCCCGCCTGCCACTTTCCCGGATGACCTATAGAACCTGGCAGCCGACCCGGTCGACGAAGAGGTCGGTGCGCGGTCCGCGAACCGGAACGCCGAGGCGTTCGCCAGGACCTGCCGGAGGCACGATGATGCGGACATCCTCTACTTTCCGGCCCTGATTCGTGAACTGGCAACCGACCACGGTGTTGACGGTCTGGCCGCTGTTGTTGGTGACGTAAAGCACCGCCAGCCAATGGCTGCCCGGAATGGCCTGCAACGAGGGCGTGTCGATGGTAACGATCGGCACCGTCGGCCCGGCGGTGATGGGAACCGTTCCCATCAGATTGGCCCGCGGCCGCTGTACCACCTCGCCCGGCACGGAAGCCGTCTGGCTGGCCGGATCGAAGGCGCGGTCTGCCCACGACTTCTGGGTGCCGTCGGGATTGGTATCGACGAGTTCCGGTGTCCAGATCTTGCCAGTACGCGAATCGGTGATCTGGGGCGACTGCGCCCAAGCCGACGCCGCGGCGACTGTTGCCGCCACGGCGAGCACGGCGGCGGGAAACCGTTCAACCATGCGCATGCGCGCCCTCACATGCTTCGATAGTTTCGTTCCCAGCCGCTCACCTGCGCCTCCGCCTCCTCACGCGGGATGCCGTAGCGCGCCTGGATCTTGCCGACGAGCTGCTCGCGGCGACCCTCGATCTCCATCAGGTCGTCGTCGGTCAGCTTGCCCCATTGCTCCTTCACGGCCCCCTTGGTGGTCGTCCAGCTGCCCTTGATCTTTTCCCAGATTGTCTTGGCCTCGGCCTCTGTGGTGGTCGTCGTGGTCGTCGATTGCGCAAACGCGGTCGTTGGCGCCATCGCGAGTGTCAACGCAATCGCACCGGCGGCGATGATTGCAGTGCTACGCATCGAATCCTCCAAGGTCAGGGCCAGAGCCACCTGAGCAAGAGCACCAACGGCACGACCACGAGAATCGCCGCATAAAGGTCGGCGAGTTCGCCGGCAGGACTGCCGGCTGCGGATGGACGATCACCGTCCCAAGCGGTCTCCCGGGGCAACTCCGTTCGGGCGGGCACGCGCACAGTGAGCATGTTGCACCACTCCGGCTTGCGTTTGGTCTCGTCCAGTTAACGCCGCCGGGGGCGGCGGGTTGCGGCTTTCAGCGCGCGGCGCTTCGGGCCGCTTGGTCGAGCGCCTGCTGCAGGTCTGCCGAAGAGTACGGCTTGCTGATGAACTGGATGCCCTGGATGCGGGTGCCCGACGGGCCATAGCCGCTGGCGATCACCACCGGAAGTCGCGGCCAGCGCCTTTGAATCTCGACGGCGAGTTGTTCGCCATTGATCCCCGGCAGGCCGAGATCGGTGACCAGCATGTCGAACTCCGTTCCCTTGGCGAGGATCTCGAGGGCCTGTTCGCCACTGCCGACGGCGGTCACCAGGCAATCGAGCCGCTCGAGCATATCGGTCGTCGACATTCGGAGCACGACCTCGTCCTCCACCAGAAGCACTCGCCGCGGCCTGCCCGGGTCGGCGACGGCGGTGCGGGCAGGTGGCGACGGGGCGGCGTCGGCCGGGAGCGCGCCGCCGCCGCCCCGTTCCGCGAGCAGGGACCGTATGCGCAGCACGAGTTCGTCTCCGTGATAAGGCTTGGGGATCAGTGGATAGCTGGCTCGGCTGGTCTCCGGGATCAGATCGCGCGCATAGCCCGACGTGAGCAGTACGGCAATTTGCGGATTGCGACGCTTCGCGAGCCCGGCCAGTTCGATGGCCGACAGGTTTCCCGGCATCACGACGTCGGAGAACAGCAGATCGAAATCCGCATCCCGCTCCAGGATGCTCGCTGCGATATCCGGGTTTTCGGCAGCCACGATGCGGTAGCCGCGCCCCAAGAGCATCTCCACGACGACACTACGAACGTCGTCGTTGTCCTCGACGACCAAGATACGCTCGCTTCCCGCAGCAACCTCGACGACCGGTGCTTCGGCATGCTCGACCGGCTCCAGCGTCCGAGGCAGATAGAGCTTTACGCTGGTGCCCTGCCCGATCGCGCTATCGATCCTGATATGCCCGTTCGATTGACGAACGAAGCCGTAAACCATGCTCAGTCCAAGCCCGGTGCCCTTGCCATCGCGCTTGGTGGTGAAGAACGGATCGAAGGCTCGGCCAACCACGTCGGCCGGCATGCCGGGGCCGTCGTCGCTGACGTCGACCAGCACGAACTGTCCCGGGACGACGTCGCCATGGAGCGCCGCATACCGACGGTCCAGCGTGGCGTTGGACACGGCGATCCGGACATGCCCGCCCTCGGGCATCGCATCCCGTGAATTGATGGCCAGGTTGAGGATTGCGTTCTCGAGTTGTCCCGGATCGATCTTGGCGTTCCAGGCATCGGCGGCGACTGTGAAGTCGAGCGCGATAGGCTCGCCGAGTGCGTGCCGCAGGAGTTCGGCAAGATCCGACACCAGGCGGCCGACATCGGTCGCCTGTGCCGCCAGGGGTTGCCGGCGTGCGAAGGCGAGCAGCTGCTGGGTGAGCCGCGCGCCGCGCTCGGCGGCTGCCGAGGCGCTTTGCAGGCGCGCGATCGCCGTCGGACTCTCCGCGACGTCGCCGCGCACGAGGTCGAGATTGGCCTGTATCACCTGCAGGATGTTGTTGAAGTCATGCGCCATGCCTCCGGTGAGTTGGCCGACGGCCTCCATCTTCTGGCCCTGCCGCAATGCGGTCTCGTTCCGCACCCTGTCGGTGACGTCGAGGCAGCGCACCACCGCACCGCCGTCCGACATCTCCCCGCGCGAGATTTCGTATTCCCGCCCATCGTGGGCAACACGCACCGTCAGCACGGGCTCCTTCGAGGACGCCCCCAAGCCCAGTGGTTCAAGCAGGACGCGAACTGTCGAGCCTGGCTCCGACATCAGCGCCTCGAGCGTCGGCGGTGATTGTTTGCGTGGATCCCAGCCTGCGAGACGCGCAAACGCCTCGTTCCAGGCGACTACCCTTCCCGTCGCATCGAGCACGACGATGGGTTCAAATAGAGTCTCGAGAGTGGTCTGCAGCAGCCGCGATCGCGCCGCCAGCTGGCGCTGGGTGTCCTCCAATCTGCCGGCACCGCGGATGACGATGTACATGCCCGCGATCAGGCACAGCAACGCGCCGCCGAGCACGAGCATTCCAGCCAAGTCTGCCTGCTCCTGCTCGGACCTCAGATTGGCGAGTCGGCCGGCCAACAGCAGGCGTTGACCTTCGACGAACGAATCCGCGATGCGGCGAATATGGTCCATCGTTTGCCGCCCCAACCCGACTTGCGCCGACGAAAGCGCGGCGTCACGGCCATAGGTCTGATAGGCCGAGATCGCGGCTCCCAGTTCACGCACCCGATCCATCGCGGAGACGCGGAACTCCGCGATCTGCCGCTGCGCGTCGATATCGCGGCCTGCCGCCGCCTCAAGCTGCTTCAAGGTGGAGTTGAGGCGCAGTCGGGCATCCTCGTAGGCCTGGAGGCTGGCGGCACTGCCGGTAAGAAGGAATCCCCGCTGCCCCAGTTCGACGTCCTGCATGGCGATCAGAGCTTGCGCCATCAGTCCGATCGACTCGTAGTTGGTCACGACCAATTTGTGCTGTCTGGATGACGACGTCGAATGCGTTACCATCAACAACGTTCCGGCCACGACCAGCACGGCTATGGTGAGACCGAGCACCAAACCGGTCAGTCTCGCCGTGCGGCCGGCGCTAGACATGGGGCTGTTCATCTTCCGCTGGCAATGGAAACGTCACTGTCACCCGCGATCCATACTCGCCTTTGGACAAGATCAGGGCCTCCCCGCCGAGTTGCATGGCAAGGCCGCGGATGAGAGTGAAGCCAAAGCCGCCTCCCTCTGGCGCGACCGGCGTCCGACGGTCGGCGCCGTTGTCCTCGATGACGAGTTCTACTTCGCGACCCTCGCGTTCCTTCGTTTCGATGCGTATCTCCGGCACGGAAACTCGCGAGAAATCGTGAGCCAGGGCGCTTCCGACAGCCTCGGTCACGATCAACCCGACCGGTATCGCGGTATCCGGTCCAACCGCCATGATCGGCGCGCGGATATGAAAGCGCGGCGAGGTCCGCTGCGTGCCCGCACGTCCCACCGAGAGCTGCCGGACGAGATCGCTGATGAACTGCTGGAAGTCCACGAGCGACCAACTGGAGCGCTCGTAGAGATGTCGGTGAAGGATCGACAGGGTGAGAACCCGGTTTTGCGCGTCGGCGAAGTAACGGCGGATGCGCGGAGAGCGAATCTCCCCTGCCTGCAGGTTCAGCAAGCTCGAAATCATCTGAAGGTTGTTCTTCACGCGATGGTGGATTTCCCGGAGCATGTGGTCGCGCTGTTCGAGACCGTCTCGCAAGGCGGCCTCGCGGCTTGCGATCGCTTTCGCAAGCTCCGAAATCTCATCCCGGACCGCGATCAGCTCGGGACTCCACCCTGTCTCGACGGGCGGTCCGGCTTCCCCGCCTAGTGCCACCCTGGCGGCGAACTCCCGTATCCGCTCGAGCGGCCTCATCGCCCAGTGTCCGGCAGCGAACCACAACACCGCCAGGACCATCGCCACGGCGCCGATGGCGAGGGCGAGATACCGCCAGGCGCCAAGCAGGGCGGAAACCCCGTGTTCCACCGGCACGGCACCAACGGCGAACACCGTGCCGCCCGCCAGCGACGCAAGCCGAAATTCGTAGAGTCGACCGTCCCTCCCATAGTCGAGCAAGCCATGCCGCGTGCCGGCAATCGCCGACTTGATGCGCGCTGGCACCGGCAGGATCAACGTGGTTTCCGCATCGCCACCGACAGGCGCTCCCGAAGAATCCACGAGCACGACTGCGATCGCCTTGTCGGTTGCCGGAGGTGCGACATGGCTCACGAAAGCCCTGAGCGATATGCCGAGCGCGCACATTCCGCGAAACTGCCCGGCATCGTTGATCGGCATTGCCAGCGGTATGATCACGTCCGACGTAACACGGCTGGCAATATGCGATCCGATGACAAACGCTTCGCCGCCGCGGACGAGACGGAATATTTCACGGTCTCCAAGTTCGAGGCCCGCGGCTGCGGGTTCGTTCGAACAACGCGCCACACCCGCGTCGTCTGTTACGATCGCGGCCGAGTAATCGCGTGCGAACGGTTCGACCATCCGATCGAGGAAGCGATGGCAGTCAGCCGCATGAGATGCCTCGGCGGACGGCCCGAGTACACGCCTGACCGGCCCACCGGAACAGAACGAATGAAGCAGCCGATGAGACCCCTCGATCAGTTCCTTGTGCCGGGATACGGCAAGTTCGGTCGCCGTGACGAGCGTAGCCGTTCGCCGTTCAGTCGCCTCGACATCGAGGCGGTGACACTGCAATGCCACGATGCCGAGTAGGGGAAGAGACGCCGCCGCTACGACCGCAACGAGCTTTGTGCGTAGCGACAGAACCGGCATATCGTCACGTCACCACACTCAGATCGAAACCGTATCCAGCGCCTGAGCGATGGCAGCGCGAAGCAGGTCGGGATCGAAGGGCTTGGAGATGACGAAGGCCGGTTCGAGCTGGGCCCCGGTCAGGAGACGCTCCGGATAGCCGGTGACGAAAATGACGGGAACCGCGATCGCCCGCATGATCTCCCGCACTGCGGCGATTCCGCTGTCCGATCCCCGCAACTGGATATCGGCAAGAACCAGATGCGGCGAGTGCTTCTTCGCCAGTTCGACGGCCGCCTTCTCCGTGGCCGCGATGCCGACCACCTCGTGTCCGGCATTCCGCACGATGTCGGCGACATCGAGCGCGATGACGGCCTCGTCTTCGATCACGAGTACCTTCACCGAGGCGACGCGCTGAAGCTCGCGCCGCGCCTCCGCAAGCGCCCCCTCGGCCACACCCACTTCGACGTCGAGGATGTGGGCTGCGTCCTCGACCGTGAATCCTTCGAGCACCGTCAACAGCAGCACCTGGCGCTGCCTTGGCGCCATGTCCGTGAGGGATTCCTTCAGGCGCCCACTCACTCCGGCGCCTTCGTGCCGCTCGTCGAGCCGCCCGAACGGCTGCTGCAGACGATGAAAAAGAGCAAAGATGCCGCGTTTTGTGTCACCCGCCTCGGCGATTAACTCCGGCTGCCGCATGGCGACCTCGGCGCACAATCGCACCCATTCGTCGCCGTGCTGCTGAGATCCCGTGACGGCGCGTGCATAACGCCGCAGAAACGGCAATGTCCTGGTGACTGCCTCGGAAAGAGCTTTCGTCATTTGCGCGTCCGACACTACGTTTTCCCCCTGAACGCGGTGAGTATTCAGCATTTTTGCGTGACAGGCACGCGCGAACGGGCCCTCTTGGGGCCCGTTCCTGTGCTATGCAAGCACCTCAGCGATAATAATAGTAGTCGCGTGGTCGCTCCGGCGTCGTCGCCGCACCGACCACTGCACCTGCCGCACCGCCCACGACCGCGCCGGCGAGGGGTGCGCCCATTGTCGAGCCAATGAGCGCTCCGGACCCGGCGCCAATCGCACCGCCCGTCAGGGCCCGGTCGGTCGGGTTGTCGCCGCAGGCCGTCACGCCCAGCGTCGCCACGGCAAGAGCAGGCAGTACAAGGCGGAAATTGGAAGCCATGACAGTTCTCTCCCTCCTCGTATCGGCGGCTAGTGCAGCCAACCCAGTGCCCACATCAGGAGCAGAACTGGTATTGGAACGCCGAGAAGCCACAGCACGGCCGCACGACCCATCGTTCATCTCCGTCTGCAAAGTCGCTCAACTACGCTACAACGGGGAAAAGGTTCCCTCCGTCAGAGACTCTCGGTCCAAGCCTTGACCTGACGCTCCGCCTCGTCCTTGGCGACGCCGTAGCGCTCCTGAATGCGGCCGACGAGCTGTTCCTGCTTGCCGCTGAGGACGGCGATGTCGTCGTCGGTGAGCTTGCCCCACTTCTCCCGGACCTTGCCCGAGAATTGCTTCCAGTTGCCCTCCACACGGTCCCAATTCATGGCGCACTCCTGTTTTCGACGGATATGACGACCAGCGGTGAGACAACGTGTGCTCGTCGGGCCGGTTGCCGGGCGAATTTTCGTTGCGTCCCAACGGGAAGTACCCAAATAGAAGTGTCGCTCGCGAATGCGAAGCGCCGTCGCTGAGCTGGGGCCGGAGCCGTCATCTCGATGATGAAGGACGACATAGTGAGGTTGCTCCCGGACCTTCGGGCTTTCGCGCGTTTCATGTGCCGCGAACGTGAAGTCGCCGACGACCTCGTGCAGAACACGGTCCTCACGGCGCTAGACAAGCAAGCCCAGTTCGCACCGGGTACGAACCTCAAGGGGTGGCTGTTCACCATCATGCGGAACCGCTTCTACTCGGACCTGAGAAGCCAGCGGCGGCGCCCGACGGTCATCAACGACGCCGAAGCCGCGCCGATCGCCGCCGTCGACAATCCCGAAGCGCTCCTGGAGTTGAAGGAGCTGTCCGTCGCTCTTTGGCGATTGAGCCCACAATCACGTGAGGCGCTGATCCTGATTGGCGCGGGAGGCTTCTCTTATGAGGAAGCTGCAAGGCTGTGCGAGTGCTCCGTGGGGACACTTAAGGCGCGGGTCTCGCGGGCCCGCAAGCAACTCGTCGAAACTCTAAAATAGCACTCTTTTTCAATCCCTTAGACGGTCCGTGTAACTTTTCGGCGTGTCCGGCGTTGATGGTCATATCGGCAGCGTCTGGAGGCAGAACCGATGGCTATCGAAGCGACGAGCAGCAAGAACAGGAAACAGTTGCAGAGTGTCGACGATTTCCATGAGCAGCTGAAGGCAATTCTTCCACGGCTGCGCGTCTATGCCCTTTCGCTGACGCGTGATCGCGATTCTGCCGAAGATCTCGTGCACGATACGGTCATCAAAGCACTTACTGGGCGCAACAGCTTCCAGCCGGGCACCAATCTCTCGGCCTGGGTGTTCCGCATCCAGCGCAACGAGTTCATTTCGGGATTGCGGCGTACCCGCCCGTCGGTACCGGTGGATTCGGCCATTGCGGAGACACTTTCACATCAGCCGCATCAAGAGAGCCGCTTGGTGATGCGCGAGTTCATGTCGGCCTTCGGCAAGCTCGCGCCGACCCAACGCGAAGCACTGTTGCTCGCCGTACTCGAAGGCCAGTCTTACGAGGTCATCGCGGCGCATACAGGCGTTTCGGTCGGTACCGTGAAAAGCCGGATTTCTCGGGCGCGCGATACGCTCGAGCGGCTGCTGCTCGAGGGCGACACAGGTGAACGCCCTGCGGCAGAGGGCGAAGCGCCTGACCATGCGGCTCGTGAGGTCGAAGAGGATCGGCCCACGATCGGCGTACGCTAAAGACACTTCACAAAGGTCCGACCGGCGAGTCACATTGTCATGCGCATATCCAGGGGGAGAGCTTCATGCCTCGCGGAGGATCCTGCGGGATGGCATCGATTCCGGGGGACGGCCGTAATGGCTGATGACGACAGCAAGCCGTCGGGTAAGAACCCGACGGCTCGCGACAAGGGCCGGCCACCCGGCCAACGGCCATTCGACAAATGGCTGCAGAAGCAGCTCCATGCGATGTACGACGAGATTGCCAGCGAACCGCTGCCGGACGAGTTGCTGAACCTCATCGAATCCGACGCGAAGAAAAATGGCGATCCTCCCAAGTCATCGAGTTCGGACCCCAAGTAGGGACGACGCGCCGATGCGGCGCGCCGGGGTCGAGCATTTCCGCTACGGGCTGGCTCAAGACGGACATGCCCGGTAATACTGGCGCTGCACAAAGCGCGAGGGCAGCCAATGAAACTGTTCGACTTGTCAGGCCGGGTGGCCGTTGTCACCGGCGGCAATGGGGGAATCGGCCTTGGAATGGCCAAGGGCATGGCCGCGGCCGGCGCCAGCATAGTGGTGGCGGGGCGCGACACCGGCAAGAACGCCGCCGCGGTGAAGGAGATCCAGGGGCTCGGCGCCAAGGCGACAGCCATTCCAGTCGACGTACTAAAGGAAGAATCGTGCCGTGCCTTGATGGGCGAAGCGGTCAAGGCGTTCGGACGCCTCGACATTCTGGTGAACAACGCGGGCATGAGCATCCGCAAGCAGCCGCAGGAATTCTCGGCCGCGGATTGGCACACCGTCATGGACAGCAATCTGACCAGCGCCTTTCTCTGCAGCCAGGCCGCGTACCCCGAGCTTAAGAAAAGTGGAGCCGGGAAGATCATCAACATCGGTTCCATGATGTCGATCTTCGGTGCCGCCTTCGCGACGCCCTATGCCGCCAGCAAGGGCGGCATGGTGCAGATGACAAAGGCAATGGCCACCGCCTGGGCGAAGGACAACATCCAGGTGAATGCCATCCTTCCCGGCTGGATCGATACGGCGCTCACGCGTCAAGCCCGCCAGCAGGTGCCGCAGTTGCACGAGTCGGTGCTGCGCCGCACTCCCGCCGGACGCTGGGGCGATCCTGGCGACTTTGCGGGTATCGCCGTCTTCCTCGCCGCTCCAGCCTCCGATTTCGTCACTGGCGCCGCCATTACCGTCGATGGAGGGTACTCGGTGCAGGGCTGAAGTCAGCCGCGCCGTCCGTACTGCGAGAAGAACGACGGATTGTTCCTGATTTCTGCACTGCGTGCCGCGGGTGGCAGCGCGCGAAGCTGCATGAAATACAGGAGACTCTGCTGGGCGGTGCGTTCGTCCATGTCGCGACGGCACATCTGCAACGACTTCTCGAAATCGCCCGCGAGCGCGTAGGCGAGCGCCAGGTTCTGACGAACACGGCTGTCGGCACCGGATAGGCCGGCGAGCGGCACCAATTGCGCCAGCGACGCCTGCTCCTGTCCCGATATGGCCAACGACAGACCGAGATTGCTGCGCAAGGGCAGATACTCGGGGGCAAGTTCGATGCCGCGCCCGTATCGGGCTTGCGCCTCGGCATGACGTCCCTGCATGTCCAGCACGACACCCATGGCGTTCAGAGCGCGGTAGTCGTTGGCATTCGACGTCAGTGCAATGTCGAGCTGGCGTTCGGCCATCGCCGGCTGTCCCATGACGATCAGAGCGCCAGCGAGGCCGCGCAATGCCGCCGAATCGTTGCGTCGTTGTCCCAGCACGTCACGAAACTGGGCCGCGGCTTCCGGTGCAGCACCGAGAGCCAGATAGGACTGGCCGAGGCCGAGTTTGGCTTCGACGCCATCGGGATTGGCCTGCAGTGCGCGGCCGTAGAGCGGCAGCGCAGAATCGAGGTCGCCCACTTGTCGTGCTTCTTCGGCCCGGCGCAACGCAGCCTCGTAGCTATCGCCCTTCCCGGCCGATCCATCGACATCGAGGCCGCAGGCGGCGACAAAGAACGCCATGCCCGCGCCGAAGAAAGGCGCCAGCTTCATGTGCAAATGATATCAAAATCTAGAGGGCAACCGCAACCAAAGCCCCAAGACCTTGGAGCACACCCGCGAAAAGCTTGCGGATTGGCGAGTTAGTACCGGACAGCCTGGGCGCGCGCCAACAAGGTCTTGCTGCCAAGTCCGAGGTAGCCGGCCACGAAATTGAAGCCATAGGTTGCCGATATCATCGTGCAGGTCACAGAGCTGTTGGCGTTGCAATTGACCGTGTCAGCATAGCCGACGTTGACCGCCGGTCCCATGCCACCCGGCATTTGGCCTCTCAGGTAAGTCGTCACCGCCGACGTCGCGGCTGTCGGATTGAGGGCATAGTACCGTGCCGCCTGTTCGGTCGCGTATTCCAACCCCTGGCGAACGTAGAACATGCGCCCGATGTCGATCGTCCCGAGCAGCAACGTGAACAGCAGCGGTGCCACGATGGCGAACTCCAGGATCGCACCACCTCGGCAATCGCGCCAAAGCTGCGTCGGGCCGCCAGAATTCACGGCACTGGCATGGTCACCGTCGCCGACAACGTCGTCGGTGGCGTCCAACTCCCGAACGAACCGAAACTCAGCGTGCCGACGGACAACACTGACGCGAAGCTCCTGTTGGTGGTGACGGTGATATACCGCTTGCGCGTCACGCCCGCCCCGCAGTTCGTCGAGCACGACACGGCGGTACCGGCGACGCACTCGCAGAAGACGGAGCTGGTCGCGCTGACGCCGGCCAAGGCCGTGGCATTCACCGCCGTCACGTTGACGTTGGTCGTGTCATCGGGCGCGACGATGCCGTACTGAGCCCCCTCCCTCGCCCCGTGCAGCATTGCCGACTTCTGCAAGCCGTACCGGCCCAGATCGAGCAGGCCGACGAGCAGCAGGAAAAGAATGGGCAGCATCAGGGCGAATTCGACGATGATGTTGCCCCTGTCGTCCCTCGCCACTTCGCCTCCCTATTCGAAGACTTTGGCCTTGGCCACGGTGGTATTCGTCGTAATGCCGACCGGCGTCGTGCCGGTCGCCGAGCAACCCGCCACATAGGTGCTGTTGTAAGAGGAGAACTTGACGTAACGGCCGATCCAAACGGTGCAGCCGTCGGTGCCATTACTTGTGCTGTTGAGGCTCGAAATGTCGATCCGGTTGTTGGGAAAGTAGATCGCGCCTTGCAATTGCGCGTTGTTGAGCGAGCTCAGCGTGAAGATCTTGGAGGAAGACGTCATGGTGCCGACGTTCGCCCGGCGATCCTGGTAGAAGAGCAGGCCGGCGTACGGCCCCGTCGAGGGTGCCCTGAGCGTGACGGTGTTCTCGGACGTGATCCTCACACCACCGATATCGGCGTTGTCGTTCGTCGTCCGGGTGATCACGAACGTCACACCGGCCCCACCAGTGCAGGTCGGGCAGGAGACGTTGTTGATGCTGGTGAGGTAGAGGTCTCCGTTGGCGATATAGTACGTGCCGGGCGTGAAGTAGACGTTACCGAAGCTCGATACGGTGAGACCGCCGCAATACGTCCCCGGCGACAACGTGATCGACGTGCCGCTCGATGGTTGATAGTCGGTATAGGTACAGGTTCCTGCGACCGGATCGGGGATGCTTGCATAGGGGTCGACTGCCGTCGCCGTTTGGTTGGTGCTGGCCGGATTGGTCACCGCGAAGGAGCCGTAGGACGTCTTCACGAAGGAGCCGCGGCTCCACACCGATTTGAGCGACGCGCTACCGAAGCTCGCCATGTAGATCGACGCGCTCGAGTTCGACGCCGTCGCCGTGCCGTTGGAGATGACGGTGCAATCGGCGTTGAAGCTGCTGAATGAAGTGATGCTCACGCCCTGCTCCGCGGCCGTCGTCAGCGCAACGACGCATCCTTCGTAGCTGGTCGCGGTCTGGGTGTAGGTCCCCTGCGCCGCCACCGACCGCGCGCGCATGGTGAAGCCCGCATTGCTGTTGCCCATCCAGTTGTTGATCAGCGCGCCGAGGCTGAAGGTCTGGGTCTTCGTGATGATCACCTCGACGGCGCCGGCGGTCGCGATGTTCGCTCCGCTGAGCGGCGGCGAGTTGACGGTGACCGAGACGGTGCCCGTGCCGTTGGCAAAGCCGTTGCGCTGGGCCTCGAACAATGCCGACGCAGCAATGGCAGTGTTGTCCTTGCCGGCCATGCGGTCGATCGTGCCCGCCATCGCAGCCGCATCGGCGGCCGTCTGCATCTGCCGCTTCACGCGATAGAGCTGGCCTGTTTCGACGCCGATCGCGACGGTGCCGGCGAGCACTGGAATGACGACCAGGAAGGAGATCACGGAGCCGCGTTCGTCGCGGCGGAGTTGGCGGCCCTTGATCCGCATGGCCGAGAATGTGCGCGCAATGATCCGCAGCATGTGGCCTCTCAATTCTTTGGCGCCCCTCGACGGGACGGAACATGTATTTCAAGTAAAACTATAGAAATATGCCATAACCGTAAGAAATAACGTTCTCTTATGTCAAGGAGAAAGCAGACATGATCGCCGGCGCAAGCAGCACGGCGATCAGCGTTGGCAGGATGAAAACCATCAGAGGCACTGTCATCAACGCCGGCATGCGAGCGCCCTTCTCTTCGGCTTTCGACGCCCGCGTTTGACGAAACTCCTGACTCAGAATTCGCAGGGAGGCGGCAAGCGGGGTGCCGTATTTTTCAGTTTGACGGAGCGCATTCACGAGAGCCGCAATCGCCGGCGAGTCGTTGCGCTCGGCCATGTTCTCGAGGGCCTGCTGGCGGTCAGGCAGATAGGTGAGCTCGATCGCGGTGATCTCGAACTCCGTCGCCAGCTCCGACATCGTGGCCTGCATTTCCCGCGATACCCGGCGGAACGCGGCGTCGATGCTCAAGCCGGCCTCGACGCAGATCGTCAACAGGTCGAGCCCCTCCGGCAGCACATAGTTGAGGATCTCACGCCGTCGCTGCGCGACATTCTTGATGTAGACTTCGGGAAGCATGAAGCCCGCGAGAACCGCGCCAATGCACACTGGAGCGACCATGTTGTCGGGCAGAGCGAGCACGTTCAGCACCGACGTAAGAACGATCATCAGGAAGCCGAGCGCAAGCGGCAGCGCCAACTTGATGAACACATAGATCACCGCGGCGTCGCGCGAGTGGAATCCGGCATGGCGAAGCTTGCGGGTCGTCTGGTCGGCCGCCGCACCCCGCAGCAGATTGAGCCGGTCCGCCACGGACCGCATCAGGCCGAGCGACGCCGCCTTGGGCGACGGTTTGGCGGACATCTGCCCGTCGCCGCGTGTCTTCATCCGGCGGGTCTGCAGTGCGCGCAGGCGGCTTTCGATGGGCGGCCGCCACGTGACGGCCGTCCACGCCGCCCAGAAAGCGACGAAGGCCGCCACGGCCGCCACCAGGGTGAAGGTCTTCTCCGAGGCAACGAGGTCCATGACCGACTCAGACCTTGATCGTTGCGATCTTGTTCATGACAAAAATGCCGAGGCCCATGCTGAACAGCGCGCCGATCGCCACGGCCTGGCCGGTCGAAGTCGTGAAGAGCGGGCCGATATACTCGGGCGAAATGAGGAACAAGCCACCGCCCACCAGGAAGGGAAGACCGGCCATGATCAGCATGGTCGCGCGCGCTTCCGAGGTGAAGGCGCGGATCTTGAGTCTGAGTTGCTGACGCGCGCGCAGGAGGGCGCTGAGATTGGCGAGCGTCTCTGCAAGGTTGCCGCCGGTGTCGCGCTGGATCGAAAGCGCCACGATGAGGAAATTGAACTCGTCCGTTTGCACCGTCTTGGCGACGCGCCACAGCGCGGTCTCGATGGGAACACCGAGGTGCATTTCGTGTTGGGCGCGACGGAACACGCCGCCGACCGGGTCCCTGATATCGCGCGCCACGTTGCCGATCGCCTCCTGCACCGGCAACCCCGCACGCAGAGCCCTGACGATCAGATCCACCGCATCGGGGAACAGCAGGTTGAACTGCAACCCGCGCCGGCGTGCCATCCATCCAATGGCGATGTTCGGGACACCGACTCCCAGCATCAATGATCCGATCAGAGCGGCGGCGGGTGCGAGGTCGAGCACGAGGTAGAACAGGAAGGCCATGCCCATCGACAGCGACGTCGACACGAAGGCGAGGTCACCCAGCGAGATGTTGAGCCCCGTCGTCTGCAGCTTCAGGCGCAGCGTGCTGGCATCGGGAAACCATCGCCAGAGCAACCTGTCGAGCGTGGGTAGACGACCCGCCCTCTCGACCCGTCGAAGCGTCGCCATCTGAATGGTGCGCGGTCCCGAACGCGCTCTTGCATCAAGATCCTCCAGACGATCACGGAGCCGACGCTCGGCGAAGAAGCCGCCGAACACCACGCCAAGCGCGAGAAAAGTCAGTCCAACCCCTGCCGCAATCAACAGGGTGACGGTCTCGAGGTCGTAGCCGCCCTGGACCGGCGTCATGCCATGGTCTCCATGAGAACCTTGTCGAGACCGTAGTAGGCGGCGCGCGGGAGGAAGTGCGGTCGCAGCCCGGAACTCTTGAAGGTGCCATGAAGCTTGCCGTCGACCGCCTCGCCCTTGAATTCGTAAGTGAACAAATCTTGCGTGATGATGACTTCGCCTTCCATCCCGACCACTTCCGTCACGTGAGTCACCCGTCGAACGCCATCGCGCATGCGGCTGATCTGGACGATCAGCTGCAGAGAGCCGGCGATCAACGAGCGGATCGCCTTGGGCGGCAGGCTCGCGACCCCCATGGTGACCATGTTCTCGAGCCGGGTCAGTGTCTCACGCGGACGATTTGCGTGCAGCGTTCCCATCGAGCCGTCATGACCGGTGTTCATCGCCTGCAGCAGGTCGATCGCTTCCGGCCCACGGACCTCGCCCAGGATGATCCGGTCAGGCCGCATGCGCAGGGCGTTCTTGACCAGGTCGCGCATGGTGACCTCGCCGTTGCCTTCGAGATTGGCCGGGCGCGTCTCGAGCCGGACCACGTGAGGTTGCTGCATGCGAAGTTCGGCGGCGTCCTCGATCGTGACGACGCGCTCGCCACTGTCGATCATGCCGGAAAGGGCATTGAGCATGGTTGTCTTGCCCGAGCCGGTGCCGCCCGAGACGACCATGTTGAGCCGACACCGCGCCGCCACGCGCAGGAGCGTTGCCATGGCGGGCGAAATATTGCCCTGCTGCGCCATCTGATCGAAGCCGATCTGGCGCTTGCCGAACTTTCGGATCGACACCGACGCGCCGTCGATCGCCAACGGCGGAATGATGATGTTGACGCGACTGCCGTCCTGCAGGCGCGCATCGCATATCGGGCTGGACTCGTCGACTCGTCTTCCAACGCGGCTCACGATCCGATTGCAGATGTTCAGCAGGTGGGCGTTGTCTTCGAAAGTGACCGATGTCAGGTCGAGCTTGCCGCGCTTCTCGACATACACCTGCTTCGGACCGTTGATCATGATGTCGGTGACGGAGTCGTCCTCAAGCAAAGGCTCGAGCGGCCCAAGCCCCATCATGTCGTTGACGATTTGATAGACGAGGTCGGTTTGCTCGGGCCGGTTGAGCTGGATTCGGTGCTCCATCAGGAGTTCGGCCACCAGATCCTCGAGCTGGCGCGTCAATTCCGCACGCGGCAGACTGACGGCGGCGGCCAGATCGATGCGATTCATGATCTGCGCCTGTACCGCGCGGCGGGCCTGGTCGATCTTGGTGCGCGACAGCTTGCCGGCGGATTTGTCGCTCGTATCGACTTTGGTCGGTGCCATGGGCTGGCGCTGTCCGACGGGCGACGATCGCTCCGGTGAAGGCTCAGCCACCGCCACGGCGGATGGCGCGGCCGTGTCGGATACCGCTGCGTCCGTCGATTGGAGAGCCGAGTTTGACGGAGCGCCAAACACCGTCGCGGGGAGGATTGGACGCAGGAGGTCGCCGACGAACGCCCGGAGTTCCAGCGGCGCCAGTGTGACACCGTGACGGCGAAAGTGGAGATGGACCAGGGAGCCAGCCTGACGCGTCACCTCCCCCGGTGGAATGCCGTCGGACACCATCCGCCGCAACCGGGACCCCAGTTCGGCTCCGAGACTGGCGGTTGCCTCGTCAAGCCGTCCCTGTCGGTCTCCAGCAGAGGCAAGCGATCCGCTGCGAGGTTCGCCGCCAGGACGGCGACCGATCCGGTCGAGCGCACCGGGCTGTGTTGCGGTTTCCTCCGTGCCTCTGCGCAAGCCGAACATGCTGGTCAGCTCTTCTTGACCTTCAGGCCCTTGACGAATCGCTCGACAATCCCGCCAACTCGAGTCCTTCCACTCGACTCGCCGTCGCGCGGAGAATCCAGTGCGGCGACGAGGGGGCGGAGCGCCTTTACGATGGAACTGTTCGAAGCAGCTTCGGCCAGCGGCTTGCCGAAATTGATGGCCGCCAGGGCAGCGCCGACGTCGGCGGGAACCTGGCAGTCCACCTTGCGCTTGAGCGTGCGTTCGACGTCCGCAACCTTGACCGCCGAGCGGCGCGCATCCAATACGCCACTGGTCGCGAGGTAGAGCGACGCACTCGGTGCGACATCATGCACCAACTGCTGCAATCGCATGGCGTCACGCACGCCGGGCAGCGAAAGGTCGGTGATCAGCAGGATGTCGGTCGCGGCCTCGATCACCTGGCGTTGCATGGTCGGATCCCCGCGCGGAACATCTGCAATGATCCAACGAAAGCGACGATGCACGGCCCGGAGAAAGTCGGTGACGGCATGCGGCCGCGGCTGGAAGCCGGATGTCGGCGCCTCTTCGGCGCCTATCGCGTAGAGCCGATCGTTCTTCTTCTGCGCGACCTGCTGCACGAAAAGGGCGTCGATTCGGTCGGGTTGATCCAACGCCTCCCGCAAGGCGTCGATCGCTTCGAGATCGAGCGCCAACATCATAGAACCGTAATGCAGGTCGAAATCGACGAGCAGGACTTCTTCCTTCAGCCGGGTGCCAAGCATGCTGGCGATCGTGATAGCGAGTGTTGTCGCCCCCACCCCGCCTCGGGCACCCAGCACTGCGAGTGCGCGTGGCCTGACGTCCTTGGAAGCCGTGCTCGTCAACGCGGGCGCAGACCCGCGCTCGCGCATATCGAGTGCCCTCTCGGCCGCTCGCCCAACCGAACCCTCGGCGAGCGGCAACGCGAGGTAGTCGTTAAATCCGACGCTCAACAGTTCGCGATAGAGTGCAACATCGTTGATCCGCCCGACGCCGATAACGATGCACCCGCCCGGCACGGCCATCTTCAGCGCCGCGGCATCAGCGACGGGATCGGTTGAAGCCGCGATGTCCACGATCAAGAGGTCCAGATCGCGCGGCCATTCCGCAACGGCCAGCGCCTGGTCGATCGCTCCCTCGCGGATATTCGCCTTGCCGTGCGTCATATTGAAGAGCTCGGCAGAAATCCTGGACTGGGTAGCGGAATCGGCAACGAAGGTCATCGCCGAGACGGCGGCTTTCTCTTCCACCCTGGGGATCAGAACCTGTGCGACGGCGGAGGCCATGGCCGACTCAGGATCCCGAGCCAGCCGAACCGGAGGCGCCTCCTGAGCCAGTCTGGGCAGCGCCACCGGAGCTGCCCGTCGTCGGGGCGCCGGTCACCTGCCGAACGCGGCCTTCTCGATAGCGCTGGACGGCCTCGGCCGCGACGGTGCCGTCGCCCGTTCCTGGATCTCGGCCGATCGCGGCGTCGCGCGGTCGCGCGAGCATCTGCCCGAAATTGTAGGCGTCTGCGCAGCCAAACCCCTTGGAGATCGATTCATTGGGGTTCCACATCTGCGATCTGGTCGTGGGACAATTGTGCGGGACGAGGCGGTACTCCGAGCGCACGATCACGACCTGATCAGGGCCCATCGCCATCGCCGGCTCAACCGAAGTTCCGACCCAGCGGGCGCCGGCATCGGACAGGCTCTGGCCGACCAGTCGCGCACGGGCCAGCTGCATCGCTCCACCCGATCCGTCGGTTACCACGATGAATTCGTCGCGTTGCGCGCGCCGACCTTCGGCTACCATCGAGTGGAGTTCGCGGACCTGTCCTGTGTCGAGGCGCGCGCTGCCCGGGATAAAGCCGACGGCGAGCATGGTGTCGGCGCGAACTGGATCGTAGCGCGTATCGATCAGGGCTTGATCTCTCACCGGGTCGCCGCAGGCGGCGAGCGCAATGCCGGCAGCGCAGAGCAAGACAGAGACTCGCATGGTAACCTCTAGTCGAGCGTGAAGCCGGCGGACGGGCCTGCCTGTCGCGCGGGGCCCACGCCGATACGACGCGGTGGGGTGGGATGATTGACGCGCTGGTAGAAGAGGCGGTCGGCATCCGTCGGAGGGACACGCCCCGTGAGGGGTGTCTGCAGTCGTGTGTTGACCGGCTCTACGAAGTAGGGCGTCACGAGAATCACCAATTCGGTCTCGTTGCGTTGATAGGCGTCGGACTTGAACAGCGTCCCGAGAATGGGAATATCGCCAAGCGCCGGCAGCTTCGAGATTGTCTGCACGGTGGAGTTCTGCAACAGACCGGCGATAGCGAAACTCTGCCCGCTGCCGAGCTCGACCGTCGTCGATGCCCGACGCGTTTGGACCGCCGGAATGATGAGGTTGCCGCTGCCCACGGGAATGCTGACCTCACCGGTGGATGTCACCTGGCTCACTTCGGGGGCGACCTTCAGGTTGATACGATCGCCGACGATGGTCGGCGTGAATCCGAGACTGACGCCGACCTGCTTGTACATCACGGTGAACGTCGTCGTAATCGAGCCAGACTGGGGACTGACAACCGGAATTTCGCCACCGGCCAGAAAGCTCGCCGTCTCGCCGGACAACGCGATCAGGTTCGGTTCGGCGAGGATGGTCGCCTCTCCTTGCGTGGCAAGCAGGTCGATGAACGACGTCAGGCTGCCATCGTTGCTCTGGATGGAAATGGCACCCGACGCCGCGCCACCGACCACCTGGATCGTCTGGGTAGCGAAGCCCGCCTGCACCGGCCCCAGGCCGAACAACGCAATGCTGTTGATGTTCTGCCAGTTTATGCCGACCCGCTTGAGGGCGCTTCGGTTGACTTCGGCGATCTTCACGCGAAGCTGCACCTGGGTCGGTGCATCGACGCGGATGTTGCCGATCACCTTGTTGGCTTGGCCATTGACGTGCTGCAGGGCCAGCCGACGGGCATCCTCGGCTACCACCCCCGAGCGGACAACGCCACTCAAGACGATGCTCTCACCCTGATTCTCGATGACCACGCCATTGCCCGGATGCAGACGGTCGAGCGTGGCCTTCATGCGGCTGACGGGCGAAGTCACACTGACGATAGTGTTGAGCAGCACGCGATCCTGATCGTCCACGGCGTAGAGCACCGTGTCGCCGGGCTTCTTGGCGAAGACATAGATCATGCCGGGCGACCTGACCTGTACATCGGCGATGTCCGGCGCCGCGACGAATACGGTCGCCGCCGGACCGGGAAGCTTGAGGGCTGTTCCCTTGTTGACCTCGAGAGACAGCGTCGGTTGCTGCGGCGGCACGATCTGGTTCTGCCCGAAGCTGCGCCCCTGCGCCCCAGTGACCTGGGGTGCGGCGGACTGGGGTGCCGTAACGGTGGCGGGTGGCGGGATGGGTACCGGCGCGGGCGGCTGAGTCTGCGCGAGATGCCGTGGCGGCCGGTTTTCGGGAATCGTGTCGATTTTCGTGATCGGCCCGGTCGCCCCCGACCCGGAGGCCGTTGTCAACGACGCCGAGACGATAGCTGCGCGGGGCGGTATGGCTGCGACCGTGGGTGGCTCGAGAGGGGTGGTGTCTTTGGCTTCCTCCTTCGCAATGGCGGCGGCCGGGGCGACAACTGCGGCGGTGGACGGAGCGGTCGTCGACGACATCGACTGCACGAGCCGAGCCGCTCGCTCTGCCTCCCGACGATTGAGCTCTTCGGCGACCGTGTCCGACGGCGTGCGCTTCGACACCTTTCTCGCGGAACGTTTGGATTGTCCGCTGGGCTTGGACTTCACGTCGACAGACGTCCCGGTCTCCGTCGCCACCGACTGCGCGACCGAAATCGCCGGATGCAACGCGAAGCTCATGGCCGCCGCAAGGGCCAAACCACGGCCGATCAGTCGACCGAGCGGCCAGATCGGCCGGAGGGAAGGTACCGCAATCATTGCTGCACGCTCTGATAGGTTCGGGTGAACGGCGTGGTCCGCGCCGGCGACCGGCCGTCTGCGCTGCCCCCGTCGCCCGTGCCGCTGGTGCCGCCGCCGTCGACCTCCTGCTTGCTCTGCAAGCTGCCGCGCAGCACAAGCACCTGCCTCGACGGCTCGCCACGTGGTTGTGCGGGGCGGATCAGCCGACTGACTTGCGTGTCGTGGGTGTAGCTGTCACCGGCCTCGGCAGGTGCGGTGTCGGCAGTCTCCGGATCGCGCCCCTCACCGTTGATGTCCTGCAGGCTTCGCAAGACCAGGGAAAGATCGCCCATCTTGACAGCCAGCGTGACGATCTCGGTTTGCTTGGGCGTCAGTTCCAACGTCGCGGTCTTGCCCACGTCCGGCTTGTCGACAGGAGAGGCGTCGAGCTTCTGGTCCATCGCGATCACGCGCGCGTTGCGCAGAATGGTTTCCGTGGCGCTGTGCTGGCCGCCCTGCTGTTGGTTCAGGATGTGAGTGAGCAGAACATCGACACGATCGCCGGCGTAAATGAAGCCCGATACCGCCGACGTGGCCGTGATCGGCACGCTTACAGCACGCATCCCCGGCTGCAGCACGGCGGCCAGGAAACCGCGCGCTCCCGACATCACCACTTTGCCCTGCGTTACGGGCTCTCCCGTGGCGATCGGGACGCGGACGACCGCACCGACGAAGTCCTCGATCGCGCGCTTGCCTTCGACGGCGTAGCTCTCCGCCAGTCCCGCTTGCGGCCAGGCCTGCCAGCGGAGATCCTCCGGCTTGATGATGCGGCCCATCGGCACCGCTTGACGGGCAACGAGAACCTTCAGCGTGGGCGCTGGCGGCTGGCGATCGGCGCCCGCCTGGGCCAGCAAAGCTGCGCGCTCGTTCAGCAACCACGCACGCGCGAGGAACGCCGTCGCGCCGGCGACAATGATCGCGAGGAGCAGGAAGACGACGCGTTTGCTGTTCATGGACGTCGCCTTTCAGGACAAGGCCAGGGACAAGGCGACCCATAGCCCGCCGACAGCGATTGCCGGTCCGTACGGGAGGCCAGCGCGCAGTTGCGCGCGCACAGTCGTGCCAGGCCCTGTCGTGGCAGCGGCTTGGCCGATCGGCAGGCCGGCCAGCATCGCAAGCGCCAGCAAGCCGCCGGCCAGGGACGCGATCAGCAGGAAATCAACCAACAATCCGGGACCGGCGAACAGGCTCGCCGCGGCGATCAGCTTCACGTCGCCGCCACCCAATGCGCCGATCGCGAACAACGCGGCGCCAAGAGCGAAGACGCCGATCGAACACATAACCGTGTAGCCGACCGCGACCGGCGCCACCTCGCCCGCACCGAAACCGATTGCCGCCCACAGCGCGAAGCACGCCACGACGGCGAGGGAGATGGCATTGGAGATCCGCATGGTGCGGAGGTCCTGCCACCCGGCCATCAAAAGCAGGGCGACGAACGCCAATAGGCAGGCCGACTGAAGAAGCGCCAAGAGCGACATCCAACACCCATCGAAGGCCGGCGCTAAGGAATGCCGGCAACAACCTCGTTGATCAGGTCCAGAGTCGCTAGACTGTCGCTTTCAACGGAAAGAAGAACTTACTTAATGAATCGCTTTAAGAGGAGAACTGACCGATAACCGAGACCTAGCGACTTTTGACAAATCGTTACGAATGATATTTTCAGTTATACATCAAGTCAATACCGTAATCCTTTAATAATAAAAGGAAAAATTTGGATTCAACACCGCTAATAGGGGGTCAAATGAAAAGAGCGGCCCATTTCTAGGCCGCCCCGCCATAGAGGCCGCCGTCACCCGACTTCAGGTCATGGTGTTCGTGACGTTGCTCAAGACGTTCGTGACCTTGCCACCAACCGTGCGCATCGAGGCGATCGCCGCAACTGCGATGAGCGAGGCGATAAGCGTGTATTCGATCGCCGTGGCGCCTTGCTCATTCCTGAGGAGGCGACGAAGGATGAGAAGCATCTTGAACTCCACCAATTGCCCGCTTGGAGCGATCGAGTTCGGGTCGATCAGACTCCATGAAATTGCTTATATTTAGTGACCGTACTTAATGTGAAACTTGCGGTCAACGAGAAACTAGGCGATTCAGTGAAGATTCCTTGATAATATCCTGAAATATATTGACTATTTACTCACGCTGTCTATCGGCGACCATTCTCTTCACGTCGTGCGCCTCGTGCCTGCGACGCGTGCAATCGTCGTCCAGATGCACAGGACGGCAAATCCTCCCGCCAGCCATGGGAACGCCCCGGGGAATAGGCAGAACAACATAAAAGCAACGACGGTCTCGGTACCTTCGATGAGCCCGGACGAATGGAAGAACGACTTTCGCCCCCGCTCCCCGTCGTCCAGCTCTCCGCGCTGGGCGGCCAGGATCGCCCGGCCGAGGAACGATGCACCTGTTCCCAGAAACGACGCCAAAAGGAACGTCGCCCATAACGCGTTTTCAGGTGCTGCCAGCGCAAAGCCGACCGGGACCGCGGCGTAGAACGCCATGTCGCAGACGATGTCCAGATAGCCGCCGAACGGCGTCGCCCGGCCATGCCGTGCAATCGCCCCGTCGACGCCATCCAGCAGCCGATTGGCGAGGATGGCCACCAAGGCCCATCCGTAGTGGCCGAAGGCCAGCAGCGGAACAACAGCCAAGCCGATCACCAATCCCGCCAAAGTCACCTGGTTGGGCGACACGCCGCACCGACCGAGCCATGCGCCGACCGGATCGAGCGGAGGGTCGATCAACCGGCGCAGGAGCGGATCGAACATCAGTCGCGCGGTGCCGCGCCGTCGACCGCCCGCAGCGCGACGACGTCGGCTCCCGCCCCCTGGGCCTCGCGCAAGGCCTGCCGACGATAGGCAAGCCAGCTGAACGGGATCGATGCCGCATAGACCAGTCCAAGCAGGGACATGGCGATCCAGGGCGAACTCGCCAGGACGCCCATGACGAGGGCCACTCCCAGCAGAGCCGGCAGAACCAGATGGCGCGGCACCCTCCCCTTCTTGAAGGAGAATGTCGGCAGGCGACTCACCATGAGTCCCCCGACCGTCACCAGGACGATGCCGACCACGATCGGATGGCTCGGCCAGGGCGCTTCGATCTCGAAGCTGACCATAAGGGGAATCAATGCGAGCAGCGCCCCCGCCGGCGCCGGCACACCGGTGAAATACGACCCCGTCCAGGCCGGCGGCGGCGTATCGGCCAGCAGGGCGGTATTGAAGCGCGCCAGCCTGAGCGCCGAGCAGATCGGGAACATAAGCGTGATCACCCAGCCGAGCGTGCCGCCGCCACGCAGCGATTCGAGGTAGAGCACCAGGGCCGGCGCCACGCCAAAACAAAGGAAATCGGACAGCGAATCGAGTTCGGCGCCGAAGCGGCTGGTGACGCCCAGCCGTCGGGCCACCCGCCCGTCGAGCGCGTCGAAGATGGCGGCGACGATGATGGCGATCACGGCCAGCCGGAACTGGCCGTTGAGGGCGAACCGGATCGCCGTCAGTCCGGAGCACAGCGCGGCCAACGTCAGCACGTTGGGAATCAGCCGGTTGACGGAGAAGCCGCGCAGTCCGCGGCGCCCGCTCGCTTCGCTGTCCATGGCGGTCTCCCAGAACCCGGCTAGAACTCGGCGGCCCGGCGCGGCTCGAAGGACACCGGGTCCAACTCGGCCATCACGGTCTCACCGCCGATCATGCGCTGGCCGACCGCGACCAGCAATCGCGCGCCTTCGGGCAGGTAGAGATCGGTGCGGCTGCCAAAACGGATATGGCCGAACCGTTCGCCGCCAATCACGGCCTGGTCGGGCTTGACCCGGCAAACGATGCGCCGCGCCACCCAGCCCGCGATCTGGACGAAACCGACCAGCTGCCCGTCGGCTCGCCGCAGCGCGACCGCCATGCGCTCGTTGTCCTCGCTCGCCTTGTCGGCCGACGCATTGAGGAACTTGCCGGGTCGATAGGCCATGACCTCGATAACGCCGGAGCAGGGTGTGCGGTTGATGTGTACGTCGAAGATGCTGAGAAAAATGGAAACCCGGGTAAGAGGCCGGTCACCCAAGCCGAGTTCCGCCGGTGGAACCGCCTGGGCGATCATCTGGACGAGGCCGTCGGCTGGCGCCAACAGTACACCGTCGTCCTGCGGCACGGCGCGCGGCGGATCGCGAAAGAAGTAGATCGACCACAGCGTCAGGACCATCAGCGGCCAGAACAGCCAGGCGAGCCCGGTCAGCGCCGCCAGAAAAGTCGCCGCGGCGAACAGCGCTATGAAGCGCCAGCCGTCGTCGAGGATCGGCACGAGAAAATTCGCCAGCATGAACGCGCGCTCCGGGACCGCCGTCAGTTGACCTTGGGCAGGCTGAAGATTTGGCCGGGGTATATCAGATCCGGATCGCGAATCTGGTCCTTGTTGGCGTCGAATATAAGAGTGTAGCGCAAGCCCTCACCGTAATGTGCGCGCGCGATGTTCCAGAGATTGTCGCCCCGCACGATCGTCAGGCGCCGCGGGCCGTCGCCGCCGGCCGTCTTGGGCGCCGGTCGCGCGAACGGCAGTTCCAGCCGCGCCGCCGGTTTGCCGTCGGACTTCAGCCGATCGAGGCGCAACGTGTGATTGCCGGGCTCGATCGGCTGCGACGGAGTCACCCGCCAGCGGCCGTCGGCACCGGCCACGCTCTCACCGGCCAGAGTGTCGTTCATGTAGACACGGACCGAGGTGCCCGGTTCCGCCTTGCCGGTCACCGTGACCTGGCCGCGCTCGTCGTAGTCGAGGGTCAGGAGCTGCAGGTCGTTCGCCTTGGGAACGCCACCGGCGGAGGGCGACTGAAGAAGCGTCGCCGGGCCGGCCGGCGGCGCAATCATGACCAGGGTTTCGTCCTTGGCCGACGGCGGCGGGTTCGCGGCCACCGTCCCGCCGGACGGCGCGGCCGCCGTCTGCGGCGCCGGCACCAGAGCGATCACGACCTGCTCGGACGTTACCGGAGCACGTCCGGCGATGTGCTGGACGATGCGCAGTTCATGCGAGCCCGGCGAGAGCGGGGGGTCCTGGGCGAGGATCACCCACTCCCCTCGGGCGTCCGCGACGCCGCTGGCGATTTCCTTGCCGCCATCGAGCAGCACGACCTTGGCACCGGGCGCCGCGCGCCCTGCGATCACGGCCCTGCCGTCGGTCTCGATGCGCGCCACGTCGAACGTCGGCATGGACGGCGTCGGGGCCGGCGGAGGCGCGGACTGGGCCTCGGCCGGGGCCGACTTGGGGGGCGTTGCGGCGGGCGGTGCGGCAGCAGGCGGCGCAGCGGCTGCCGGCGCGGCTGCCGGCGGGGCCACTGCCGCCGACGCGGCCGGCGCGGCCTTCTTGCCGATCGCCACCTGGTCCGTCACTTCGCCGCGCCAGGCGATCCCCAGGGCGACGGCGATGATGACGGCGCCCACCGCCACCAGGCCGATAACTGTTCGTGACATCAAGCTCCCGACGGTGCGCCGACCGACCTCGATTGGCGTCGCGCCCCATGTTAACGAAATGATATCATGCCGCGTCGGTCCGCAAAGACAACGGATCGCCCGCCAAATCAAAGAAATCCACCGTGTCCGCGTCCGACTCCAGCCCCTCCCGTCCCTCGTCTTTGTGCGTTTTCTGTGGCGCCCGCTTCGGTGCCGATCCCGCCGCGCGCGACACCGCCACCCGCCTCGGCCAGCTCCTGGCCGCCGAGGGCGTGGCGCTCGTCTATGGCGGCGGCGGCGTCGGCCTGATGGGCGTGGTCGCCAACGCCGCCCTCAGGGCGGGCGCACGCGTCGTCGGCATCATCCCCCGTTTCCTGCTGCAGCGCGAGGCCGGCCACCCCGCCCTCAGCGAGACGGTGGTCGTCGAGACCATGCACGAGCGCAAGCTCCAGATGTTCGAGCGCTCGGACGGCTTCGTCGTCCTGCCGGGCGGCATCGGCACGCTCGAGGAGTTCTTCGAGGTGCTGTCCTGGCGCACGCTCGGCCTGCACACCAAGCCGATCGTGATCGTCGACCGGGACGGCTACTGGCAGCCGCTGGCCGAGCTGCTGCGATCGGTCGTCGAGGGCGGTTTCGCCGACCGGACCCACCTCGACCACGTCGCCTTCGTCAGCGACCTCGACGAGCTGCTGCCTGCCCTGGCGGCCATGCCGCGCGGAAAGACGGCGCAAGGCGAGCTGGACCGGATCTAGCGGCCGCCTTGCCGGGCCGGCCCCGCTTCGCTAGAACCGCGCCCGCATTGGTTTCTCGGGGCGCGAAAGGAACAGCGATGGCCAAGATCAAGGTGAAGAACCCGATCGTCGAGATGGACGGCGACGAGATGACCCGGATCATCTGGAAGTTCATCAAGGACAAGCTGATCCTGCCGTACCTCGAGGTCGACCTGAAGTACTACGACCTCGGCGTCGAGTACCGCGACAAGACCAACGACCAGGTGACGGTCGATTCGGCCAAGGCGACGCAGCAGTACGGCGTCGCCGTCAAGTGCGCCACCATCACGCCGGACGAGGCGCGCGTGAAGGAGTTCAACCTCAAGGAGATGTGGAAGTCGCCCAACGGCACCATCCGCAACATCATCGGCGGCACCATCTTCCGCGAGCCCATCGTCTGCAAGAACGTGCCGCGCCTGGTGCCGGGCTGGACCAAGCCGATCGTGATCGGCCGCCACGCCTTCGGCGACCAGTATCGCGCCACCGACTTCGTCGTGCCGGGCAAGGGCAAGCTCACCATCAAGTTCACCGGCGACGACGGCAAGGTCATCGAGCACGAGGTCTTCAACTTCCCCGGCGGCGGCGTGGCGCTGTCGATGTACAACCTCGACGATTCGATCATCGGCTTCGCCCGCAGCTCGTTCAACTACGGTCTGATGCGCGGCTGGCCGGTCTATCTCTCGACCAAGAACACCATCCTCAAGCGCTATGACGGCCGCTTCAAGGACCTGTTCGAGAAGGTCTTCAACGAGGAGTTCGCCGACAAGTTCAAGGCCAAGGGCATCACCTACGAGCACCGCCTGATCGACGACATGGTCGCCTCGGCACTGAAGTGGGAAGGCGCCTTCGTCTGGGCCTGCAAGAACTACGACGGCGACGTCCAGTCCGACACCGTGGCGCAGGGCTTCGGCTCGCTCGGCCTGATGACCTCGGTGCTGATGACGCCCGACGGCAAGACTGTCGAGGCCGAGGCCGCGCACGGCACGGTGACCCGCCACTACCGCGAGCACCAGAAGGGCAAGCCGACCTCGACCAACCCGATCGCCTCGATCTTCGCCTGGACGCAGGGTCTCAAGTATCGCGGCCAGTTCGACGGCACGCCCGACGTGGCGAAGTTCGCCGACACGCTCGAGAAGGTCTGCGTCGAGACGGTGGAGAGCGGCAAGATGACCAAGGATCTCGCGATCCTGATCGACGCCAAGCACCCGTTCCTCAACACCCAGGACTTCCTCGACACGCTCGACGCCAACCTCAAGGCCAAGATGGCCAAGTGGTAGCTTGATCGTCGCCGGCGCCGACGGTTGCCGTACGGGCTGGGTCGTCTGCCGTCGCGACACCGACGGCACCCTGGACATCCGGGTCGTGAAGGCCCTCGCGGACGCCTGCGAGGGTCTTTCGATTCTGGCCGTCGACATGCCGGTCGGATTCCTCGACATCCAGACGCGAGGAGGGCGCCAATGCGAGCGCGAGGCGCGCAAGCTTCTCGGCCGCAAGGCATCGTCGGTCTTCTCGGCGCCATGTCGGTGGGCATTGGCGGCGACCGACTACGAGGCAGTCCGCCGCATGCCCTCGCCGCACGAGGTTGGGTTGTCGAAGCAGGCCTTTGGCCTCTTCGGCAAGCTGAATGCTCTCGATTGCACACTCAGAGAGCGCTCCGATCTACAACGGATCGTCCACGAGGCCCATCCGGAACTCGCCTTCTTGCGAATGAACGGCAATGTTCCGGTGTTTGCCGGCAAGAAGAAGCGAGACGGACGATCCAAGCGCCTTCAGTTGCTCCGGGCTCACGGTTTCGAACCCACCGTGGAGCGTTTGTCAGGCGCCGCGCGCGATGACGTCCTCGACGCCATCGCCTGCTGCCGCACGGCGCTTCTGATCGCCGAAGGCAAGGCGACCCGTCTCGGGTCGGCCGAGGCGCGCGACCGCCACGGCTTGCCGATGAACATCTGGTATTGAGCTATTCCGGCTTGATGCCGGCGGCCCTCAGCACGGGCACCCAGATCGCCTCCTGCTTGCCGAGCCAGTCGGCCAGCGCCTGCGGCGTGCCGCCCATCGGCACGAAGCCGCGCTTGGCGAGGTCGGCCTTGCCTTCGGGCGTGGCGACGGCGGCGTTCAGCGCCTGGTTGAGCTTGGCGACCGCCGGAGCCGGCGTCGCCGCCGGCACGAGCAGCGTGTAGACGATCGTGCCGTCGACGTCGCCCGCGCCGAGCTCCTTGAAAGTCGGGACGTTGGGCGCGACCGACGAGCGTTCGAGCGACGCCATGGCATAGGCCTTGAGCTTGCCGGCGGCGATCTGCGCGGCCACGCTGGTGATGCTCGACATGCCGAGCTTGATGTGCCCGCCCAGCAGATCGGTCACCAGCGGGCCGGTGCCGCGGAACGGCACGTGCGTCAGCTTGATGCCGTTCAGCAGCGCGAACTGCTCGGCCGACAGATGCATCGGCGTGGTCAGGCCCGCCGTGCCGTACTGCACCGAGCCGGGCGATGCCTTGGCCGCGGCGATGATCGCCGCGAGGTCGGCCCACGGCGCGTCGGCGGCGCCGACCAGCACCGACTCCTGCTTGGCGATGAAGCCGACCGGCGCGAACGCGGTCTTGGCGTCGAAGCCGAGCCTGGCGACGATGTGCGGGTAGAGCGGCAGGTTGTTGGCGCCGACCACCGCCCAATGGCCGTCGGCCGGCTGTTTGGCAACGAATTCGTGGGCAATGCTGCCGCCGCCGCCGCCCTTGTTGTCGATGACGATGGTGCCGCCGAGCGACTTCTGCATCGGCTCCTGGATGGCGCGCGCCAGCGCATCGGTGCCGCCGCCCGGCGGAAACGGCACGACGATGTGGACGGGCTGGGTCGGATAGGCCTGGGCCGAGGCGCGGGACGCGCCGGCCGCGACCAGCGCGGCCGAACCGGCGATGAAAAGCCGACGGGTGCTCAATGGTGTTCCCTCCCCGGCCGGTCCGCTGACGCGATCCGTGCCGTGGGGCAGCCTACCGCCGCCGGCGGCGCGCGAGATATGACATTCTCGCGCCGTCGCCCTCCGCTCAGGTCATGCCGAGCGCATGCTTGTAGGTGTCGAGCAGCGTCTCCTGCTCGGCGCGGTCGGCCGCATCCATCTTCCGCAGCGACACGATCTTGCGCATCGCCTTGACGTCGTAACCGACGCCCTTGGCCTCGCTGTAGACGTCGCGGATGTCGCCGCCGATGGCGTGACGCTCCTCCTCGAGTTTCTCGATGCGCTCGACGAAGCTCTTCAGGCGTTCCGCCGAGATCGGGCCGGCTTTGGTCTTCTTCGAAACGGCGCTGCCGTCGGGCATGTACGAACTCCTCGCTCCAGTCGGCGGACCATAAGGGCGGCGAGCCCGCCGGCTCAACGACGGTTCGGCGATGAATGACGGGGATAACGCTCACAACTCCTCTTTGGAGCCCGCCGCGGAAATCGCGCAAATCGCGGAAATCGATCTCGGAAACCTCGGAAACCTCGCAAACCTCCGGCGGGGTGTCGCCGGACAATCGACATCGCGGGCACTCACCCCGGGAGGCCAATGCCCGCCAGTGGGGCAATTGTATGTAGACATACGGAAAAACGCTGCCGGAAATACCGGAAATACCGCAAATCCCCGGTCACGGGTCGGGAGGACGAGTCGGCGGGCGATTGGCGAAGCAGAACGTCGATACGGGAAATCCCGCGCGGCCCTCGCGGCCGGAAGTGGTCATGGTGCTCATGGGCGCATTTTACCTCGACGCGCCGGCGAGCACCTAATCGGGTCGATGGATTCCGTCCGATGCCGATGGCGTCTGCATCGGAAGGCGATTCGACCCCCTCGTTCAAGCCCTGCGCGGAGAGTCAGATTCGTCGAACGTCGGCGTGTCAGCCGTGATTCGGGTGCGACTTCTCGAACGCCTGCTTCTGATCCCCGGAGGCTTCCTTCTGATGCTTCGCCTTCCACTCGTCGTACGGCATGCCGTAGACGATCTCGCGCGCCTTGGGATCGGCGATCTCGATGCCCTGCTTGCCCGCCTCCTCGCGATACCAGCGCGAGAGACAGTTGCGGCAGAAGCCGGCGAGATTCATCAGATCGATGTTCTGTACGTCCGTGCGCTCTTGGAGGTGCGCGACTAGCCGGCGGAAGGCGGCGGCCTCGAGTTCGGTGCGGGTCTTGTCGTCCATGGCGACCTCCTGGGCAGTTGCTTCGATATAGGTTCAGGCGAGAGCCGCGGCAACGGCCGCGCCGATCGCCGGCGCCAGCCGCCCCGCCCACTGCCGGGCCGCCTCGGGCGTGGCGATCAGATCCTGGCGAACCTCGAGCGAGCAGTGCGGCAGGCTCCGCGGCCGGGCATGGGCGGTGAGCGTGTACTCGTAGGAGGCGCGCGCCGAGTAGGGTTCGTTGTCGCCGACCGTCAGCGACGGATCGCGGCGCAACTCCGCCAGCAGCGGATCGGGCAGGCGCGGATCGTCGTTCCACAGCACGCCGACCTGCCATGGCCGGTCGAAGCCGTTCATGCGCGGCGTGAAGCTGTGCACCACCAGCAGGCAGATCCGGCGGCCGTCCTCCGTCATCCGGTCGAGCTGGCGGTCGACCTCGCGATGGTAGGGCCAGAAGCAGGCCTCGGCGCGCGCGTCGGCCTGTTGCTTCGTGAGCCCGGCATTGGCGGGGACGCGCGTGCCGTCGCTGACGTCGGGGATCGAGCCCTCGCCGCCCGGCCAGCGGTTGCAGTCGATGACGAGGCGCGAGTAACCCGATGCCACCAGCGGCGCGTCGAGCCGGTGCGCCAGTTCGATCGCGGCGTCGAGGCCGCCGATGTCCCAGCCGATGTGCCGCGCGAGTTCGCTGTCGGCGATGCCGAGATCGCCGAGCGCCTTCGGCACGGCCTTGCTGGCGTGATCGCACAACAGCAGGAGCGGCGCACGTCCCGTCGCGTTGTGCACGGAAAACGCGGGAGGATCGCCGGGACCGAGCAGTTGCATCGCGCCCCTATAGTGGGAAGATGGCGCCAATGAAAGACGCCGACGCCCGCGCCCTGTTGCGCGACCTGTTCGACGCGGCGCTCGCCGCCGCGCGGCCCGCAACCTGCCTCGCGCCCCATGTCGACAGGCTCACGCCGCCCAGGGGCCGCACCGTGGTGATCGGCGCAGGCAAGGCAAGTGCCGCCATGGCCCGCGCGCTGGAGGATCGCTGGCCGCATCCGCTCGAAGGCCTGGTCGTCACGCGCTACGGCTACGCCGAAAGCTGCAGGCGCATCGAGATCGTCGAGGCGGCGCATCCCGTGCCCGACGAGAAGGGCCGCGCCGCCGCCGGCCGCATCCTCGAGCGCGTGCGGGGCCTTCGCGCGGACGACCTCGTGCTCTGCCTCGTCTCGGGCGGCGCGTCGGCGCTGCTCGCCCTGCCCGCGCCCGGCCTGGCGCTCGCCGACAAGCAGGCGGTCAATCGCGCGCTGCTGACGTCGGGCGCCAACATCGGTGAGATGAACACGGTGCGAAAGCACCTCTCCGCCATCAAGGGCGGCCGGCTCGCCATCGCCGCGCAGCCGGCGCGAGTGCTGGCGTGGCTGATCTCCGACGTGCCCAACGACGATCCCGGCGTGATCGGCTCCGGCCCGACCGTGCCCGACCGCACGACCTTCGCCGACGCACTCGCCGTGCTGAAGAAGTATCGCATCGATCCGCCCGATGCGGTGCGCGCGCACCTGGAAGCGGGCGCCGCGGGCCGGATCGAGGAGACGCCCAAGCCCGGCGATCCGAGGCTGGCGCGCGTCGAAAACGTGATCGTCGCCGCGCCGGCGCGTTCCCTCGAGGCCGCGGCCGCACTCGCGCGCGCGCGCAGCTGCGACGCCGTGGTGCTGGGCGACAGTCTCGAAGGCGAGGCGCGCGAGCTCGGCGCCGAGCACGCCCGGCAGGCGCTGGCGCGCAAGGTGGCCAGACCCACCGTCATCCTGTCGGGCGGCGAGACCACCGTCACCGTGCGCGGTGCGGGCCGCGGCGGACGCAACGTCGAATACCTGCTCGCCGAGGCGATCGCCGCCAATGGCGCAGCCAATGTCTGGGGCCTGTCGGCGGACACCGACGGCGTCGACGGCGCGGAGGAGATCGCGGGCGCCCTCTTCGCCCCCGACACGCTGGCGCGCGCCCGGGCCAAGGGCTGCGACCCGCAGGCGATGCTCGACGACAACGACGGCCACGGCTTCTTCGGGATGCTGGGCGACAGCCTCGTCACCGGGCCGACGCGCACCAACGTCAACGACTTCAGGGCAACCTTGATCGTGCCATGACCACCTATGCCGGATCCTGCCACTGCGGCGCCATCCAGATCGCCTTCACCACCGCGAAGAGGCCGGAGGAGATGCGGGTCGGCCGCTGCTCCTGCACCTTCTGCCGCCGCCATGGCGCGCGCACCATGGGCGATCCCGCCGGCTCGGTGGAGTTCCGAGCGGCGCCGGGGACAGTGTCGCGCTACCGCTTCGGCCTCGGCATCACGGACTATCTCGTGTGCAGCAAGTGCGGGACGTACGTGGGCGCCGTCATGGAGGACGAGGGCCGGTTGATCGCGACGCTGAACGTCAATTCTCTGGATATTCGCGATACGTTCGATCCCGCGCCGCCGCTGCACGTTTATGACGGCGAGGACGAACAGCGTCGACGCAAGAGACGCCGGAAGTTCTGGATGAAGGCGTCGGTGGTCGGTTAGAGTCCGCCGATGCGAACCGACGCGCCTCTTCTCCTCCCCTTGCGCCAGCAAGGGGAGGTGTCGGCGTTTTACGCCGACGGAGGGGTCACGACCCCTCCGGCCCTTCGGGCCACCTCCCCAGCTCCGCTGGGGAGGAATGGCTAGAGCCATGGCCATTCTGGGCGTCATCGCCGACGACTTCACCGGCGCCACCGACATCGCCGGCGTGCTGGTGAAGGGCGGCATGCGCACCATCCAGACCATCGGCGTGCCGCCGGCGGGGACAATCCCCGATGACGTGGACGCCGTGGTGGTCGCGCTCAAGAGCCGTTCGATCGCCGCGCAGGACGCCGTCGCACAGTCGCTCGACGCGCTGAAGGCCCTGCAGGCGGCGGGCTGCTCGAGGTTCTTCTTCAAGTACTGCTCGACCTTCGATTCGACCGACGCCGGCAATATCGGCCCGGTGGGCGATGCGTTGCTCGATGCGCTGGGCGCCAGGCAGGCGATCTACTGCCCCGCCTTTCCCGAGAACGGACGAACGATCTTCTTCGGCCACCTGTTCGTCGGCAGCGTGCTGCTGTCGGACTCGCACATGCGGCACCATCCCCTCACGCCGATGACCGACGCGAGCCTGGTGCGCGTGCTGCAGCGCCAGACTCGGCACAAGGTCGGGCTGGTGCCGCTCAAGCAGGTCCAGTCCGGCGCGGCTGCGTTGCGCAGCGCCCTCGACACCCTCGCCACGGACGGCGTGCGCCATGTCGTGGTCGACGCAGTGGCCGACAACGACCTCGGCATCATCGGCGAGGCGGTGGGCGACGACGTGCTGGTGACCGGCGGTTCCGGCGTGGCGCTCGGACTGCCGGCGGCCTGGCGCCGTCGCGGATTGCTCGCTCACAAGCCGAACGCCGACTCGCTGCCGAAGATCGACGGCGCAGCGGCCGTGCTCGCCGGATCGTGCTCGGCTGCGACGCTCGGCCAGATCGCGGCGTTCGAGGGAGCCCGCCTGGCGCTCGACACGGACGCGATCTGCCGCGGCGAGGACGTCGCCGCCAGGGCGCTCGACTGGGCCAGGGGCAGGCTGGGCAACGGGCCGATCCTGCTGTCGGCCAGCGACAAGCCGGAGGCGGTCAAGGCGCTGCAAGCCAGGTACGGCGTCGACAAATCGAGCCAGGCCATCGAGAAGACCATGGCGACGCTGGCGCGCGGCCTCGTCGCGGCGGGCGTCGGCAGGCTGGTCGTGGCGGGCGGCGAGACGTCGGGCGCCGTGGTGAGCGCGCTCGACGTGACGGCGCTACGCATCGGCCCCGAGATCGACCCCGGCGTGCCGTGGACGGCATCGGTCGGCAAGAAGCCGCTGTTGCTCGCGTTGAAGTCGGGCAATTTCGGCGCAGCCGATTTCTTCACCAAGGCGTTTCGGAAGACATGAGCGAAGAAGCCAAGGCCCGCGAGGCCGTCTGCGCGCTCGGCGCCAAGCTCGCCGCGCGCGGTCTCTGCCCCGGCACCTCGGGCAACATCTCCGTGCGCATCGCCGACGGCTGGCTGATGACGCCGACCAACTCCTCGCTGGGCGAGCTCGAGCCGGGCCGGCTCTCGAAGCTCGACCTCGGCGGCCGGCACGTCGGCGGCGACCCGCCGACCAAGGAGGCGCTGCTGCATCGCTCGGTCTACGACGTGCGGCCCAGGGACGGCGCCATCGTGCATCTCCATTGCACGCACGCCGTCGCCGTCTCCTGCCTCGATCCGTCGTGCCACCACGGCACGGAGACGACGCTGCCGCCGATCACGCCCTACTTCGTGATGCGGGTCGGCAAGCTGCCTCTGGTGCCCTACTTCAAGCCGGGTGATCCGAAGCTCGCCGACGCGATCCGCGAATACGCCAAGGGGCATCGCGCCGTGCTGCTCGCCAACCACGGGCCGGTCGTCGCCGGGACGTCGCTCTCGGCCGCTTCGGCCTCGATCGAGGAGCTGGAGGAGACCGCCAAGCTCCACCTGCTGCTGCAGGGCTTCAAGGTCCGCCTGCTGACCGACTCGCAGGTGCGCGACGTCGAGGAGGCGTTTCCGTCGTGAAGCAGGAGGTTTGATCCATGGCGGACAGGAACACGCCCACCGTCGCCTTCATCGGCCTGGGCTCGATGGGCTTGGGCATGGCGAAGAATCTGCTGAAGGCGGGGCATCGCGTGATCGGTGTCGATCCGGCGACGGCGGCGCGCGACGCCTTCGCGGCAGCGGGCGGCGCGATCGAGACGACACCCGCGGCCGCCGCCACGGTTGCCGATGTGGTGATCGTCGCGGTGGTGAACGCCCAACAGGTCGAAGCCGTGCTGCACGGCGAGAACGGCGCGATCGGCGCGCTGCGCAAGGGCGGCCTCGTCATGCAATGCGCGACGGTTCCCGCCGCCTTCGCCCGCACGCTCGGCGAGCGGCTGGCCGCCGGCGGGCACGTCCTGCTCGACGCGCCGATGTCGGGCGGGCGCGCCCGCGCCGAGTCGGGCGAGCTCACCTACATGGCGTCCGGCTCGCCGGCCGCCTTTGCCGCCGCCGAATCGATACTGGCCGCGACCTCGGCCAAGGTGTTCCGCCTCGGCGACGCGCCGGGCATCGGATCGCTCGTCAAGACGGTCAACCAGCTCCTGGCCGGCGTGCACATCGCCGCCGCCGCCGAGGCCGTGGCGCTCGCCGCCAGGGCCGGCGCCGACACGCGCGCCGTCTACGAGGTGATCTCCGCCAGCGCCGGCAATTCGTGGATGTTCGGCAATCGCGTGCCGCACATGCTGGACGACGACTACACGCCGCTCTCCGCCGTCGAGATCTTCGTCAAGGATCTCGGCCTGGTGCTGAACACCGGCCACGAGCTTCGGTTGCCGCTTCCCCTGGCCGCGACGGCCCACCAGCTCTTCCTCGCCGCCGCCGGCGCGGGCTGGGGCAAGCTCGACGATTCGGCCGTCGTGAAGGTCTACGAACAGGCCGGAGACTTCAAAGTGTCGTCGCCCAAGCGCTAGACTGGCCCGATGCAGCGTACTCGCTTCACCAAGATCGTGGCCACGCTGGGGCCCGCCTCGTCGACCCGCGAGCGGCTGATCGCCCTGTTCGAGGCGGGCGCCGATGTCTTCCGTCTCAATTTCAGCCACGGCAACCCGGACGACCATCGCAAGCGGGTCGACCTGCTGCGCGAGCTCGAGGCCCGGCACAAGCATCCGATCGCCATCCTGATGGACCTGCAGGGACCGAAGCTGCGCCTGGGCACCGTCGCCAAGGGTCCGCTGGAGTTGAAGAAGGGCCAGAAGCTGCGCTTCGACATGGACAAGGCGCCGGGCACGGCCAAGCGCGTGCCGCTGCCCCATCCCGAGATCTTCAAGGCCGCCCAGCCCGACGGGCTGCTGCTGATCGACGACGGCAAGGTCCGGCTGCGCATCGTCGCGCACGACGAGAACACGATCGACACCGAAGTCGAGGTCGCGGGCCCGATCAGCGATCGCAAGGGCGTCAACCTGCCCAACCTCGTGCTGCCGCTGTCACCGATGACGCCGAAGGACCGCAAGGACCTGGATTTCGGCCTGTCGCTCGGAGTCGACTGGGTGGCGCTGTCGTTCGTTCAGCACGCGAACGACATCGCCGAGCTGAAGAAGCTGGTGGCGGGCCGCGCCGCGGTGATGGCCAAGCTCGAGAAGCCGCAGGCCATCGAGCATCTCGACGAGATCATCGAGCAGAGTGACGGCGTCATGGTGGCGCGCGGCGATCTCGGCGTGGAGATGCCGCCCGAGGCGGTGCCGCCGCTGCAGAAGCGCATCCTCGCGGCCTCGCGCATGGCCGGCAAGCCGGCCATCGTCGCCACGCAGATGCTCGATTCGATGGTCCATTCGCCGACACCGACGCGGGCCGAGGCATCCGACGTGGCGACCGCCGTCTATGACGGTGCCGACGCGGTGATGCTGTCGGCGGAATCGGCGTCGGGCGACTATCCGGTCGAGGCGGTGACGATCATGGACCGCATCCTCAAGAGCGTTGAGGCCGATCCGCTCTACCGCCGCCTGATGGATGCGAGCCGCCGCGAGCCCGAGGCGACCACCGCCGACGCGATCAGCGCCGCCGCCCGGCAATGCGCCCACACGCTCGGCGCCGCCGCCATCGTCACCTACACGAACACCGGCTCGACCACGCTGCGCGCCGCCCGTGAGCGGCCCGACGTGCGCATCCTTTGCCTGACGCCCAACCTCGCCACGGCGCGCAAGCTCACACTCGCATGGGGCGTGCATCCGGTTCACGGCGAGGATGCACACAATTTCGGCGACATGGTGCAGCGCGCCGCCCGCGTGGCGCGCCAGCAGAATCTCGCCCGGCAGGGCGACCGGTTGGTGATCACCGCGGGCGTACCGTTCGGCACGCCCGGCGCCACCAATATCCTACGCATCGCCTACGTCTGAGGACGTCTCGCCGCACCCCCGGCGCCCGCGGGGATGCGCGGCACGAAAGCTGCGTAGGCTCCCTGAAGAAGCATTCGCGGGATGAAGATGGACAACCCCTCCGAGACGAAGCGGCCCTACCGGCCCCGGCGCGCCGGCCTCACCTGGATCGACTTCCTGGTCATCGCAGCCACCGTGCTGGTATTCGGCGCGGTGGTCATGTCGAGCCGTTCGGCAGAGCGCACGCTGCCGACCCTGTCGGCGCTCACGCCCAACCTGCCGCTCCAGCCCACGCACGCGGCGGACGACCTCGCCGTCATCGGCGCCAGGATCAAGCTCGCGACCGGCCCCTGGTCCTGACGGCGGGGCGAGTCAACCCTTCGGCCGCTTGTCGATCACGCGCCGCGCCTTGCCCATCGAACGCTCGACGGCGCCCGGCATGGCGACCTCGACCTCCGCGCTCAGCCCGCACATCCCCTTCAGCCGCCGGGCGAGTTCGGCACCGCTCGCCGCCAGAGCCTCCGCCGCCAGAGCCTCACGCGCCTCGACCCGCACCAGCAGGTCGTCCAGCGCGCCGCTGCGGCTGAGTTCGATCACGTAGTGGCCCGACAGCGCCGGGTCGCGCAGGATCTGCTCTTCGACCTGGCTGGGAAACAGGTTGACCCCGCGCACGATCAGCATGTCGTCGCTGCGGCCGGTGATCTTGGCCATGCGCCGCATCGACGTGACCGAGCCCGGCAACAGCCGCGTCAGGTCGCGCGTGCGGTAGCGCACGACCGGCATCGCCTCCTTGGTCAGCGAGGTGAAGACCAGCTCACCCGGCTGCCCGTCCGGCACGGGCGCGCCCGATTCCGGATCGACGATCTCGGGATAGAAATGGTCTTCCCAGATCGTCGGACCGTCCTTGCTCTCGACGAACTCGCAGGCGACGCCCGGGCCGATCACCTCGCTGATGCCGTAGATGTCGGCGGCGTCGATGCCGAGCCGACGCTCGATCTCGGCGCGCATCGCCTCGGTCCACGGCTCGGCGCCGAAGATCCCGATCCTCATCTTGGTCGCGCGCGGATCGACGCCCTGCCGGTCGAACTCGTCGGCCAGCGCCAGCATATAGGACGGCGTCATCAGCACGACCCGCGCGCCGAACTCGCGGATCAGCTGGACCTGGCGCTCGCTGAAGCCGCCCGACATCGGCACCACCGTGCAGCCCAGCCGCTCGGCGCCGTAATGGGCGCCGAGCCCGCCGGTGAACAGGCCGTAGCCGTAGGCATTGTGGATGACGTCGCCCGGCCGCGCGCCGCCGGCATGAAGCGAGCGCGCCATCAGGTCGGACCAGGTCGCGATGTCGCGCGCCGAGTAGCCGACCACCGTCGGCCGGCCGGTCGTGCCGCTAGAGGCATGGACGCGCACGCACTTCTCGCGCGGGATCGCGAACATGCCGTAGGGATAGGCGTCGCGCAGATCGCCCTTGACGGTGAAGGGGAAGCGCCGGAGATCGTCGAGCGACTCGAGATCCTCCGGCCGCACGCCCGCCGCCTCGCACTTGGCGCGATACGGCGCCTGGTTGTCGTAGGCGTGCCGCAGCGTCTCCCGCAGGCGCTTCAATTGCAGCCCGCGCAGCGCGTCGAGCGAGAGGTCGAACTCGGGGAAAAGCCTGTCGGTCTTCACTTCTGTTGCCTCAATGCCAGTCCGAAGCGGCGATAGGCATAGCCCAGGCCGAGCAGCGCCGCACCCAGTCCGAGGAACGACAGGACCCGCAGCAGACCCTGCAGTCCCGCCATGTCGATCAGGAAGACCTTGGCGACGACGACGCAGACCAGCGCCATGCCGGCATGGCGCAACGCCGCCGCATCGCGCGCGAAGCCGAGCGCCAGCAGACCGACGCCGAACAGCAGCCAGACGATGGAATAGGCATAGAGCTCCAGTCCCGTCGCGCCGAGCCCGGGCCGGTGGAAGCCCGGATCGAAGAGATGCCGCACTTCCATGGAGAGATAGACGAAGATCAGAACGCCGGCGGCGATCTCGGCCAGCAGCAGAACGGCGCGATGCGCCTCCACGCCGTCCATCCAGTGCCGCGCCAGGCCCGCCAGCGCCGCCGGCACCGCATAGGCGAGCAGCAGCAGGTTGAGGATGGGCCAGGTACCGACGTCAGCCTCCTCGAGGATCGGGTTGAGGAACAGCACCTGCGCGAGCAGCGCGGTGGCGAGCGCCAGCGCGCCCGACGCGCGCCACGCCCACAGCGCCACGGGGTCACGCCGCGACCGCGCCAGCCACAGCGCCGCCACGGCGAAGCCGCCCCAGGCCAGCACGTGGCAGGTGCGCTCGGCGAAGCCCGCCGCGGGCGATGTCATGGAATCGTGCTGGAACAGGCTGCGCACCTCGAGCGTCGCCAGGACGAAGGCGAGCAGGCCGATGGCCGCCTCGACGGCGCGCACCAGGCGCAGGTCGCCGGTCGGCCGCAGGAACCGCAGCGCCATCAGCAACGCCGCGATCGACAGGCCATAGCCCCACAGCATCCAGTTCAGTACCGGCGTGGTGCCGAGCGGATAGTCGAGCACCTCCGGGTTGAGCACGAAGCGCACCACGACGGTGGCCAGCAGCGGCCAGCACATCAGGCGCATGGCGACGAGGCCGAGCCGCTGGGCGATGAAGGCGACCGCCGCGAGCTCGATCGCATAGGCCACGGTGATCCATTCGCGACTGAGCTCGAGTGGGATCGCCGCGGCGACGAAGAACGACACGCCGGCCGCCAGGAAGCCGAGCGCCTCGGTGGCGCCGGGCATGCTCGCCCGCCAGCGCGCCAGCCGCTCGGCGCCGACCAGGAACGGCACCGAAAGCCCGATGCTGATGAGGCCCCAGGGCGTGCCGGGCGCCGCGGTTCGCAGCACGTACCAGCACAGCAGGAAGTGGCCGAGACCCGCCGCCACCGAGAGCGCCGCCCAGAAGCCCGGCCGGCCCGCGTTCCACATCAGGGCGAAAGCGCCGCCGGCATAGAGCGCGCCGAACGGCAGCGCGACCGAGGCGAAGGCATCGGCATCGCGCCACAGTGCGAGCGTCGCCAGCGACAGCGCCGGCACCAGCGCGGCGACGTACTGGTAGCGCGGCACCCAGCGGGCGAGCGCGTAGACACCGATGCCATGCGCGGCGAGCGCCACCCAGCCCGCCGCCGGCGCGCCGTCGTCGACGAAAATCAGCGCCGACAGGAGCACGCCGGTCGAGGCCAGCGACGTCCAGACCAGGAGCTGCGCGTCGAGCGGCGGGTTGCGCCACGTCACCCATATGAAGAGCCCGGCGACGGCGACGAGGAACGCCGCGACCCAGGCGAGGCCCGCGACGTCGGCGAAGATCCAGGCGAGGACCCAGGCCGCCGAGCCCGCCAGCACGCCCCAGCCGAGCCACCACCAGCCGCGCAGGCGGATGACCCAGAGCGTGCCCGCCGCGATCGCCAGCAGGTAGCCGAACAGCACCGGGGTGTCAGGCTCGGCGCTGCCGACGACGGCAGGACTCACGAACCCGCCGACGAAGGCGAGACCGGCGACGAAGATGCCGTGGCGCAACGACACGCCGATGGCGAAGGCAGTCAGCGCCGCCGCGCCGCCGCCCGCCGCGGTCTGCGAGATCATGCCGTAGAGCGCGACCGCCGCGAAAAGCGCGCCATAGAGCGCGGCGACGCCCGCCGCCGCGAGGGCCTGCGCCACGCGGTCGTCGCGCGGCCTCAGCCGTTCGGCGCCGGCGATCAGCCCGAAGCCGAACAGGGCGGCGAGAATCACCCGTACTTCGGGCGAGAGATAGCCCTCCTCGATCGAGTAGCGCACGAGGAAGACGGCGGCGAGTGCAAGCGTGATCGCGCCGACCCAGATGAAGGCGCGCGCGCCCAGCCGCTGCTCCCAGCCGACCTTGTCCACGGGCGGCGGCGGCGGTTCCACCGGCTCGACGAAGGGCTCCGGCAGCGACGGTTCTGGCAGCGAAGGCTCGGCGACCGGCGGCGGCTCGAAGGCCGGCGGCAGTTCCGCGGCAGGTGCGGGCGGCGGCGAGACCGGCGCCTCGGCGATCCGGCGACGAAGCTCGCCCAGATCGGCGCGCAGCCGCGCATTCTCGTCGCTCAGGCGGCCGGTGCGCACCAACGCCACGATGGCGATGATCGGCGTGCCGAGAACCCAGGCGATCCCGATCAGGATGAGAAGGATCTCTTCCACCGGATCGTCCCGACGGCGATCGACGCCCCGCCTATTCGGCGGCGAGGCGGGCGGCGGCCACGGCGAAGGCAGCGCGGTTGTCGCGCGCGACCTGGCCGCGCTTGACCACCAGGCGATGGTTCTCCTTGCGCGCCGCCCGCGCGATGTCGGCGAGCGGGTCGCCGTCGCAGACGACGAAGTCGGCGCTGTTGCCCTCCCTGACCCGCCCCTGGTCGTCGAGCCGCATCAGGTCGGCCGCGGAAGCCGTCGAGAAGAAGAGCGAATCGCGCGTCGAGACTCCGACCTCGCACATGTATTCGAGTTCCCGCGCGTTCTCGCCGTGGCGGTTGTGCGGCGTGCCGGCGTCGGTGCCCATGGCGATGCGGCCGCCCGCCTTGTAGTACATCTTCACCGAATCGATGTGGCGCTCGAAGACGCGGCGCGCCTTGTCGACGGCGTAGGCGGGGATCGAGCGGTCGCCGTCGTCGTAGCCCTTGAGGATGTTCTTCACGGCGGCGAGTGTCGGCACCAGCCACACGCCGCGCTCCTTCATCTCGCGGCAGCATTCGTCGTCCATGAAGATGCCGTGCTCGATGGAATCGATGCCGCCGCGCACGGCGTTGAGGATGCCGAGCGCGCCCTGGGCGTGGCTGGCGCAGCATTTGTGGAAGCGATGAGCCTCCGAGATGCCCGCCTTCATCTCGTCGGCGGTGTAGTGCGCGTCCTCGGGATTGACGCCGGGCGTCATGACGCCGCCGGTCGCCATGATCTTGACCAGGTCGGAACCGGCATGGACTTGCTCGCGCACCGCCTTGACCACCTCGTCGACGCCGTCGGCGACGCGGGCGGTGCGGTTGCCGTGGCCGCCGGTCATGCAGATCATGCGCCCGGCGCAGCGCATCGTCGGGCCGAGGAAGCGGCCGCTGTTGAAGGCGTCGCGCATGGCGAATTCGATGTAGTCCTTGCCGCCGCAGTCGCGCACCGCGGTGACGCCGCCCTCGAGCGTGGTGCGCATCAGCTCCATGCCGCGCACCGCAAGATGCGCCGGGCTCAGTGCCTCCTGCGCGGCGCGCGGATTGCCCTCGCCGCCGAACAGCGAATGGACGTGGCAGTCGATCAGGCCGGGCATCAGCGTGCCGCCGGTCGTGTCGACGCGCACACCCGCGAAGCCCACGAACTCGCCGGCCGGCGCGACCCGCCTGACCTTGCCGCCCTCTTCCAGGACGGCATGCCCGTCCACCGCCTTCTCGCCGTCGAACAGGCGGCCGCCGACATACAACGTGGCCATCACGCAACTCCCCGAAAACGAACCGACTATCTGCCCGCCGTCCGCTGGACGCAACCCAGCGGGTCATCGGACGGCTCGGCGCCCAGAGCCCTGAGGCGGGCGATCTCGATGTCGAGGCCGACGATGTGCGGATTGTACTTCCTCGCCAGCTCGAAGGCGGCGACGGCGCGGCCGTTCTCGCCCATCTCGGCGCGGATCATGCCGAGGCCGGAATAGGCGCCGAAATGGCGCGGCTCGCGCTTCACCGTCTCGCAGATGTCGGACAGCGAGGCCGGGAAGTTGCCCATCAGCCAATGCACCGTGGCGCGCTTGTTCCAGGCCTCCGACAATTCAGGCGCGATCTCGATCAGCCGTGTGAAGGTGGCGACCGCCGCGCCGAATTGCTGCTGCTGCATCTCGAGCATGCCGCGCAGCATGAGTTCGCGCTGCGCCGGCTCGGGCACCATCGTCCACTGCTCCCAGATCGCCGCTTCGAGGGACTGGATGGCCATCGGGTCGGTGGCGGTCTGCAGCTTGGCGAACAGCGTGTCGAGCATGGTCTGGCTCCATGCGGTCGCCGCCAGCATCATGCCGACGAGCGCCGCGATGCAAGGGCGAAGATCGGTCACGGTACGGCCGCCGGCCTCGGTCCGCCGGTCGCCCAGTCGAGCAGCTCGACGGTATGGACGACCGGTATGTCAGTGCCGCCGGCGATGTTGCCGACGCAGCCGAAATTGCCCGAGGCGATCACGTCGGGCTTCACGCTCTCGATGTTGGCGACCTTGCGGTCGCGCAGGCGGCGCGACAGGTCGGGCTGCAGCACCTGGTAGGTGCCGGCCCAGCCGCAGCAGAGATGGCCCTCGGGCACGTCCTTCACGACGAAGCCCGCGTCGCGCAGCAGCTTCTTCGGCTGCTCATGGATCTTCTGACCGTGCTGCATGGAACAGGCGGAATGATAGGCCACGGTGAGCGGATGCGCGGTCACGTTCGCGAGACCGATCTCCAGCATCAGCTCGCTGACGTCCTTCGCGAGCCCCGACACGCGCGCCGCCTTGTCGCGCCACGCCGGATCGTGCGCGAACATCGCACCGTAGTCCTTCACCGTCGTGCCGCAGCCCGAGGCATTGACGACGACGGCATCGACGTCGGCGCCCAGCCAGGCGTCGATGTTGCGCCGGGCCAGCTCCAGCGCCTGGTCCTGACGGCCAACATGCAGCACCGACGAGCCGCAGCAGCCAGAGCCGGCGACGTTGACCACCTCGACGCCATGACGCGTCAGCAGCCGGACGGTGGCTTCGTTGACCTCGGGCGCCAGCACCTGCTGGCCGCACCCCGGCATCAAGGCGACGCGGCGGCGACGCGGCCCCACGGCGGCGAAGGTCCCCGGCCGGTCGACCGGTGACGGCGCCGGCACCGTGTCGGGAACGGCTTCCAACATCGCGCGCAGACGACGCAGGAACGTGGCGCCGCCCGGATCGTGGCTGGTCGACGGCAACAGCGCCGCCAGCGGCCTGGCGACGCGACCGAGCGCCGTCGCCCATCGGAACCAGGCCGGCCGCGGCATGAGGAACGCCAGCAGGCCGCGCATCAGCCGATCGGGAAACGAACGCCTGTAGCTGGTCTCGATCCGATGACGGCCGTGATCGACCAGGTGCATGTAGTGCACGCCGGACGGGCATGTCGTCATGCAGGAGAGGCACGACAGGCAACGATCGACGTGGCGCACCTCCTGCATGGTTGGCGCGCGATCGCCCTCCAGCATCGCCTTGATGAGATAGATGCGGCCGCGCGGCGAATCTCGCTCGTCGCCCAGCAGCACGAAGGTCGGACAGGTTGCGGTGCAGAAGCCGCAATGCACACACTTGCGCAGGATCTGCTCGCTGCGCGCGGTGTCGGGATCGGCCAGTTGCGCCAGGGTGAAGTTGGTTTGCATCGCTAGACCACGCGCCCCGGGTTGAAGAGCCCCCTGGGATCGAAGCTTTCCTTTACGCGCCTTGCGAGCGCCGCCAGCGCGGCCGGCTGCGGATGAAACACGGGCACCGATGCCCGTACGGCTTCCGGCGCGCGGATGAGCGTCGCGTGGCCACCGTTCACCGCGCCGCGCACCAGCGCGTGGTCGGCATCGGCGCTGGACGGCAGCGCCAGCCAGATCAGGCCGCCCGACCAGTCGTAGAAGTATCGGGCCTCGGGCCGTCGCGCCGCGATGCGCGCGACGACGGCGGGGCCGTCGGTCGGCGCACAGGAAATCTTCCAGACGAGGTCGCCGGGCGCGGCGGCGAGCGGCGCCACGTCGCGCACCTCGCGCCAGAAGGCCCGCGATTCGAGCGTGCCGAGCTCTTCCATCTTCGCGCCGGCCGACGACAGCAGCTCGCGCAGACCTGCGAGCCGCGCTTCGACCGACGGCGCCACGCCCTCGACGCGCAACGCGGTCTTGCCGCCGGGGAGGTGTGCGGCGCCCGAGACCTCGTGCGGGCTGCCCATGGCCGCGCACATCGCCTTGACCGCCGCCGCGTCGTCGAGGCCGAGCAACAGGAGAGTGCGCGTCTGGTCGGGCGCCGGCAGCACCTTCACCGAGACCTGGTCGAGCACGGCAAGCGTGCCCCACGACCCGGCGAGCAGCTTGGAAAGATCGTAGCCGGTGACGTTCTTCATCACGCGCCCACCAGACTTGAAGCTTTCGCCGCGGCCGTTGACGCCGCTGAAGCCCAGCAGGTGATCGCGCGCCGCCCCCGACGACAGCCGCCGCGGCCCGGCAAGGTTGCCCATCAGCGCACCGACCAGCGTGCCCTGCCCCGCCTCGCGCCCCAGCAGCGGCCCGAGATCGGGCGGCTCGAAGGCCAGCATCTGATTGCGCTGCGCCAGCAGCGCCTCGACCTCGCGCAGGCTCGTGCCGGCACGCAGCGTGACCACCAGCTCCTCCGGCGCGTACTCGACGATGCCGCCGATGCCGGAAAGGTCGAGCACCCGATCGCACGCCATCGGCTTGCCGAGCACGAGTTTGCTGCCCTGGCCGCGCACGTCGAGCGTCACGCCCTCGTGCAGCGCCCATTCCACCGCCTGGCGCAGCTCACCCGCGTCGCGCGGCCTTATGGTCGAGGACATGGACCTAGAACCGCGGCAGCTCGGGAAACGGGATCTTGCCCTGATGGACGACCAGACGGCCGAGCTCGGCGCAGCGCCGCAGCCTCGGGAACACCTTGCCCGGATTGAGCAGGTGGTCGGGGTCGAAGGCGCACTTCACGCGCATCTGCTGGTCGAGGTCGATCTCGGTGAATTGTTCGCCCATCAGGTCGCGCTTCTCGATGCCGACACCGTGCTCGCCGGTCAGCACGCCGCCGACGCGCACGCAGAGCCTGAGGATGTCGGCGCCGAACTCCTCGGCGCGGCGCAGTTCGTCGGGATCGTTGGCGTCGAACAGGATCAGGGGATGGAGGTTGCCGTCGCCGGCATGGAAGACGTTGACCACGCGCAGGCCGTGCTTCTTCGACATCTCGCGCATGCCGGCCAGCACCTCGACCAGCTTGCCGCGCGGCACCGAGCCGTCGAGGCACATGTAGTCGGGAGAGATCTGGCCCACAGCGGGAAAGGCCGCCTTGCGCCCGGCCCAGAACAGCACCCGCTCCTGCTCGTCGCGACTGACGCGCAGCGTAGTGGCGCCACGCTCGCGCGCGATCTCGGCAACCCGTCCGACCAGGTGATCGACCTCGACCTCCGGCCCGTCCAACTCGACGATCAGCAGTCCTTCGACGTCGAGCGGATAGCCCGCGCCGACATAGGCCTCGGCGCACTTCACGGCATCCCTGTCCATCATCTCCATGCCGCCGGGGATGATGCCCGAGGCGATGACCGCAGCGACGCAATCCGCGGCGCCCGCTTCGGTCGGGAAGCCCAGCAGCACGGCACGCGCCGTGGTGGGCCGTCGCAGCAGCCGCACCGTGACCTCGGTGACGACGCCGAGCAGCCCTTCGGAACCGGTCATCAACCCCATCAGGTCGTAGCCTTCCGAATCGAGGTGCTTGCCGCCCAGCCGGACGACCTCGCCGCTCATCAGCACCATCTCGATGCCGAGCAGGTTGTTGGTGGTGAGGCCGTACTTGAGACAATGGACGCCGCCCGAGTTCTCGGCGACGTTGCCGCCGATCGAGCAGGCGATCTGCGAGCTGGGATCGGGGGCGTAGTAGAATCCCTCGTGCTCGACCGCCTTGGTCACGCCGAGGTTGGTGACGCCGGGCTGCACGCGCGCGCAGCGGTTGGCATAGTCGATCTCGAGCACACGGTTGAACTTGCCCATGCCGAGCAGGATCGCGTCGCCGACCGGCATGGAGCCGCCCGACAGCGAGGTGCCGGCGCCGCGCGGCACGACCTTGACCTTGCCGTCCTGGCAGTAGCGCAGGATGGCCGACACCTGCTCGACCGTCTCGGGCAGCACGACGACCAGCGGCATCTGCCGATACGCCGACAGGGCGTCGCATTCGTAGGGGCGCATGCCGTCGAGATCGTCGATCACGCCCTCGCCCGGAACGATGGCGCGCAACGCGGCGACGATCTCCGACCGGCGGGCGAGAATCTCGGGGTCGAGCGGCGGCATCTGCATGCCCCTGCTCTTACGCCAAATGAAAAAGCGGCGGAAGCCGGAGGCCCCGCCGCTCGTGGTGCGTCCCGGACGCCCGGATCAGCCCTGGCGGGCCTTGAAGCGCGGGTTGGTCTTGTTGATCACGTAGACCCGGCCCTTGCGGCGCACGATGCGGCTGTTCTTGTGGCGGGCCTTCACGGACTTCAGCGAATGGCGGATCTTCATGGCACTTCTCGACAAAAAGCCCCGGCCGCGCCGGGGTGAATTCCAAAAGCGCGCGGAAAATAGGGATAGGGCCGCCCGGCGTCAACCCGCCATTCGTACCCGATTCCGGCGCCGGGACGGACCGGTTTGCCTGGCGGTCATCGGCATCGCTGTAGTTGGCGTCGGGACGCCGGCTTCCCTATTGTCCGCGCGTTTGGGTGGGAAGGGGCAATGTTCGAACCGGCAGAGCGTCTGAAGAACGTCAAGGTGTCGGCCTCGGCGGCGATGACCCGCAAGGTCCGCGAGCTGCGCGCGCAGGGTGTCAAGATCGTCGGCCTCTCCTCCGGCGAGCCCGACTTCAGGTCGCCCGCGCATGCGATCGAGGCGGCGCACCAGGCGGCGCTCGCCGGCGACACCAAGTATCCGCCGCAGGATGGCACGGTCGCGCTCAAGAAGGCGGTGCAGAAGAAATTCAAGCGCGACAACGGGCTCGACTATGCGCTCGACGAGATCATGGTGTCGAACGGCAGCAAGCAGATCATGTTCGGCGCGACCATGGCGAGCGTGAACCCGGGCGACGAGGTGATCATCCCTGCCCCCGGCTGGATCAGCTACGCCGACCAGGTGAAGCTGTGCGGCGGCGTGCCGGTGCCCGTGTCGTGCCCGGAGAACAACCAGTTCCGCCTGCGCGCCGCCGATCTCGACGCGGCAATCACCGACAGGACCAGGTGGGTGGTGGTGAACTTCCCCAACAACCCGACGGGTGCGGTCTGCACGCGCGAGGAGATGAAGGAACTCGCCGAGGTGCTGCTAAAGCACCCGCAAGTGCTGGTGATGGCCGACGAGATCTACGAGCACCTCGTCTATGACGGCGTGAAGGCGCATTCGATCGCCGAGGTCGAACCGCGCCTCAAGGATCGCACCTTGACCGTGAACGGCGCCTCCAAGGCCTATGCCATGACCGGCTGGCGGGTCGGCTTCGCCGGCGGCCCGAAGCCGATGATCCAGGCGATGATGAACATGCAGGGCCAGGCGACCGCCGGCGTCTCGACTATCGGCCAGGCGGCGGTCACCGCGGCACTCGAGGGGCCGCAGGACATCATCGCGAGCCATCGCGCCGACTACCAGAACCGCCGCAACCTCGTGGTCGGCTGGCTGAACGAGGCCAGGGGCATCAAGTGCCACAAGCCCGAAGGCGCGTTCTACGTGTTCCCCAACATCGCCGGCTGCATCGGCCGGACGACGCCCAAGGGCAAGAGGATCGAAACCGACACCGACTTCGTCACGGCGCTGCTCGAGGAGCGCCATGTCGCGACGGTGCAGGGCGCGGCCTACGGCATGAGCCCCTACTTCCGCATCTCCTACGCCACCGACCTCGACAGCCTGCGCGAGGGTTGCCGGCGCATCCAGGAATTCTGCGCGGAGCTGCGTTAGGGCATCGCTGCGTGAGGACTCAAACGCCCGTCCTCGCCCGCAAGCAAACCGGCACCAGATGTTGTACGCGTCCAGTTCAAGAGATGAAAAATTAATGGGAGCGTCGTAGCTCGGATGCCAGTGAGAAAACGCAGGCGAAAGGGCCGAGGCCACTACCGCGCGCCCATATCCGTTGGCGCTGATGTCTAGCGCACCAGTACCAATACGTTGTGCCGATCTCATCAATCTGACCGTAGCTGACGGTCGACACTCCAACATCTTGTAGACGCGGTTGACGACGGCGGCCCAACTTCCGGTCAGACAACCATCCTGACCGGAATCGAACGGCGCGTGTGCCGGGTCGTCGGGAATGCGTCCTCGATCGCCGCACATGCGGCAACGAATGGCACGTCGAGTGCACCCGTCGGCGCGATGTCATTTCAAGCAAGCAGAGAGAAAACAGCAGCAACTTAGAGCTTACGTAAGCGTAAGGTTGCTCACTCGCTCGGAAAGCGAAGATCCTCGCAGGCATGGCTCGCATCCTACGCGCGCGTCGTACCGAACCGGAAATCTGGTCTACCGGCTGCGAAAGGCGCCTTGATTCTCAACGACAATCCCGGGGGCGGTGAACCACCGCCGCTTGCTCTAACAACGCCCCCGTCAGTTGGCCGGCACAGTGACAACGGGCGATGCCGACTTGACACCGACATCGGATATCGAGAACAGCAGCATGACACTGCCGAAGAGCAGCTTCGAGCGGACGTCGGTGTCGGCGATCCAGAACCAGCGGTCCTTGTACGCCACCGCGACGTAGGCATCGGCAGGCGGAGAACTGCCGCTCAGGATGCCCAGCAAAGGGGATGTCGATCCGCCCGCGGGCGAACCGCTTGTCGCCCCCGGCATTGCCCGGCCCGCCGCAACGTCGGCATCCGGCACCTGCGCAAGCACGCCGAGTTCCAGCATAACCTGCAGCATGGAGCGCGTGCCGATCGCGATCTCGTCGTTCCGCCCGGAGTGACCGCCATACCTGACCGCGTATCCCTGGGCTGGCCGCGACAGACCGAGAATCGCCCTCAGCTCCGCGATCTTTGCCGCCAGATCGGGGGAAGCCGTGGCGGGCGGAAAACCGATGACAGCCGTCTCACCGTCCTTGGTGCGCTCGATACGTATCTGGAGGGCGTTTGCCTGCTGAAGCTCGAGGAGCAGCTGCGTCAAGCGCAGGAACTTCGAGTCGGCTGGACGCGTCATGCCGGGGCGGCGCGACTCGTTCGAGATGCCATTTATGGAGTCCACCGTCAGAGGCATGACGACGGTCGCCGAGTAGCCGGACTGCAACAGGAACAGGACGGCGACGGGAGGCACGGGCGCCATCAGTTTCTTGATAAAGTCATTGCCCGTCAGCGGCGCATAGATCACGGTCGGGCGGTCGATATAGGTAGCGCCGACGGTTGCCGAGCCGCCAATCGCGGCGGGCACCCCGACCGTCGACGGGATGTAGTTCTGAGCGGAAAACCCGGCAGCAACGGTGGTCTGCATCTGATAGCCGGCAATAACCTGCGCGATCTCCAAGAACACGGGAAAGTCGCCGTAGCGCAGTTTCACGATGTTCAACAGAGTTTGCTGCTTCCAGGAATCGCCGATCGCGGCGGCGTAGTCGGACCTGTCGCGGGGCACCGTGTCCGGGCCGATGCTACTGCAGCCAGTCGCCGATATTGCCATCAGGAGGACAACCAACGGACCAGCGACGCTGGTACCGAAGGCGAGGATTTTCATCGGGCAGACCTGTCATGGTCATTCTTCTGCCACGGCCAACGTCCACTCACCTCGAGTTCCAGCGCGAAACTGAGCAATGTACGGATTGCCACGATCACCGCCAGTACGCCCAGATTGTGCAATGTCGGCTCGACGGCGACGGTGCCGATGATGTCGGCGATCACTAGGAACTCGAGGCCGAGCAGGATCGCGCGGCCGAGATCGGCCCTCAAGTCGTGGTAGGCATCCGAGAACGCTATGCCACGCGACAGCCGGACCACACAGGCGCCGCACGCCAGCAGCGCCCCCAGTATCAGCACGATCACACCGATCAGCTCGATCACGTGGCCGGCGCCGGATGCAATTGCAACGATCTCCATGACCACTGTCGCATTGATGTGGGTCAGGACGACCCAACTGCATTTTAAGCAGGTAACAACAATCTCCCCAGCGCAGCCTTGACCAAAGTCAACGCACGGCAGGCCTTCGACCGATCGCCTTGCCCCGAGAGATCGAGACATCGAGTGGCGAGACGCATGTTCAGCTCGCCTCCCTCCGGCCGAACCGCCCGCTAACCGGGATTCGGCAGAAAGAAATAGGCGAGACCGAAGATCAGATAGACCGCGAGGAGCTGAACGCCCTTCAGCCAGTCGGAACGACCATCGCTCGCGACTTGCGCCGTGATCAGGACAGACAGGAGCACGATCAACACGAAGCCGCCCTGAACGGCCAGATCCATCGGGCCCGGTCCGAGGACCAGGCTGACCAGCACCAGGATTGGCGCCACGAACAGCGCGACCTGCACGCTCGATCCGATGGCGATCGAAAGCGACAGATCCATGCGATTTTTCATGGCCATGGTGATCGCGGTCGCATGCTCGGCCGCATTGCCGAGAATGGCGACCACGAAGACCGCTACGAACGCGGTACCGAGACCGATGGATGCAGACGCCGGCTGGATCGCCGCCACCAGGATTTCGCTCATCCACGCGATTGCCACCGTGCTTAGGGCCAGGATGAGGCCGGCCTTTCGCACCGTCCACACGGACTGCAGCTCGCCTTCCTGCTCGGCTGCGTGGGAACCGGAGAAGAGAGAAGCATGCGTACGCAGCGAGAAGGTGAGAAAGAGGCCGTAGACTACCAGCAGCACGACCGACATGCCGACGCTGAGCCAAAGCAGGCTCGGCGTGCCTTCCGCGCCCACGGCCTCCTGATACGCGGCCGGCAGGATCAGGGCGATGGCGGCCAGGGTCAGCATCGTGGCCTGGGTCCGTGCGCCGTCGGCATTGAAGCGCTGTTCGCGGTGTCGCAGCCCACCGGCCAGCATGGCCGCGCCGAGCACCAGCAGAATGTTGCCGACGATGGACCCGACGATGGACGCCTTGACGACATCGTGGAGACCTGCGCGAAGGGCCGCCAGCGCTATGATCAACTCGGCGGCGTTGCCGAACGTGGCGTTGAGCAGCCCTCCGACTCCCTCCCCCATGCGCGCCGCGAGGTGCTCGGTCGCCCGGCCCATCCAGCCGGCCAGCGGCAGGATCGCGAGACCGGCGGCGGCAAAGATAGCCAAGTGTTGCGTCGGCACGACATGCTCGAGGCCAACGGCGACCGGAATGAACACGAGAAGCCAGTTCATCCCGACAGGCCTCCTCGACCCTCGCTCGCGACCCGAAAATCCTCCCGATCGATCCAATCGACGTCATGGGTCTCGAGATAGTGATCAACCGCCGCGCCGAGCGTCGGGAAGAAGCGCTGCTCGCCGAACAGATCGAAGATGCCGAAGCGCCTGAGCTTGTCCTTCACCGGATCCTTGAGCTCGGCGAAACACAATTCAATCCCATCCGCGCGCAAGGTCCCTTCGAGCTCGACGAGGGCATCGGCTGACGTGACGTCGATGCTCGTCACCGGTTCGGCGGCGACGACGAGCCGCCGCACGGGGGTAGGCGAGGTGGCGACCGCGTCGAGAACTCGCTCCTGGAAAAACTCGGCGTTGGCGAAGAACAACGGTGCATCCCAGCGGAACAGCACCAGGCCCGGTATGCGGCGCGCACCCGGGTAGCGCGCGACATCGTGGTACCCTCTGACACCGTCCGCGCGGCCGAGAATCGCCGAATGAGGGCGCCAGCCATCCCACAGGAATTCGACGATCGCGAGCACGATCGCAAGGCCAATACCCGGTATGGCGCCCAAGGTCGCCACGCCAGCGAAGCAGACGATGGACAACCAGAACTCCCATGGCTGGACGCGATGGATCCGGCGGAGGTCGGCCACCTCGATCAGCCCTATCGCGGCCACGATCACCACAGCTGCCAGCGCGGTAGAGGGGAGATGCTGCAGAAGATCGGGCGCAGCCACGAGGAGCAGCGCCACAGCCAACGCGCCGACGACTCCGGTCAGTTGGGTCTTCGATCCCGCGGATTCGGCAACTGGCGTACGCGACGCGCTGCTGCTGATGGGAAAGCCCTGGAAGAAGCCGGCGGCGAGGTTGGCCGCGCCCAACCCGACCATCTCCTTGTTGGGATCGACATAGGCACCCATTCGTGCGGCGTAGCTGCGCGAGAGCACGCTGGTATCGGCAAAAGACACCAGCGCCACCGCCACTCCGCCCAACAAGACAGGTGCAACGTCGCTGCGACCGATCCACGGAATGGTGAATGCAGGAAGCCCCTGCGGCAGCGGTCCGAGAACGGCGACACCGGCTTGTCCCGACAAATCGAGCGCGCCGACCACGAGCGTCGCAGCAACTACTGCGATCAGCACGCCCGGCAAGCGCTTGCTCCCCTTTAGCAGAAAGAGTGTGGCCAGGGTGCCGACACCTATGAGCAACGTCACCGCGTTGACCTTGCCATCCAGCACCGCCTCGCCGATCTCCAACAGGCTGCGCAGCGGTCCCTCGGCGTCGATGGAAAACCCCATCAGCTTGGGAATCTGGCTGATCAACACGGTCAGCGCGATCCCGTTCATGTAGCCATATCTGATGGGCTTGGACAGGAGCTCAGTGATGAAACCCAGCCGCGCCACGCCGGTCAGGATGCACACGATCCCCGAGACAATGGCCATCATGCCGGCGAGCGACACAGCTCGCGCCGGATCGCCACCGGACAGCGGCAGCACGACGGCAAGGATGATCGCGGCCAGCGAAGAATCCGGACCGAGCACGAGTATGCGGCTCGGTCCGAACAAGGCATAGGCCAGCAGCGGCACGATGGTCGCATAGAGCCCGTAGATGCCCGGCACGCCCGATGCCACGGCGTAGGCGATGCCGACCGGCACGAGCATCGTCGTCAGCACCAGGCCGGCAGCAATATCATGAGGCAGCCAGGCGATCCGGTAGCCTCGCAACATGCCGACGCCCGGTAACCAGGCTAGCCAGGCCGAATCGTCGGCTCGCCGGAGGGGCGGCACGCGCTCATCCTCCTTTTCATGTTCATGCCAGCAATCCTATTGGCCGCATCGCCATCGGGCCTTGAGAAATGTCAGGTCGGGTCGAGAACGCCCGACCTATTCGTCGCACATCTCCAGAATCAGAAGATCGATCCTCGTCAATGCGGCCCCGAGGTCGCTTTCCTGTTTCGAATCCAGGGCCGCGGCGGCCTGCTTCAGGGCGCCCTCCCAGTCGTCAACGGGTACACGGAGAGGGTTCTCGGTCGGCACGGACGCAAGCCGCTCAATCAACTTCAGGCGCTCGGAGAGCGTCGCGGCAAGATCGGAGGATTCAGACATAATTCGCTACTTCATTGCAGGCTTCTAGCAGTCAGCCACGGCGACTACGCTCACAGGGCGAGCGTCAGGTGAACCACCCCGCGCTCCCGGCGGGTCGTGATGGCAAGGCCGCAGCGTTCGAGTACCTTGAGCATGGGCGCATTCCCGGGCAGGACCTCGGCAACGAACTTTTCGAGACCTGCGGCTCGGGCAATCCCGATCAGATGACCGATCAGGTGCGTGGCGATGCCCTGCCCCTGATGTGCATCGTCAATGGCAAACGCCAATTCGGCGGTACCACGTCCGGAGACGATGTATCTCGCGCCACCCGCTATAATCTTTCGTCCGCCCTCATCGACCACGGCCACCAGTGCCACATGGTTGGTGAAATCGATGTTCAGAAAAAAGTCGATCTCACGATCGTTGAAGCTGCTCTTCGGCACAAAGAAACGACGGTACAGCGTTTCCCTGCTGAAGCGGCCGACAGCATCGAGCATCTCCCCACGATCGTCGGGCCTCAAGGCCCGGATGTACAGCTCTGTCCCGTTGCGCAGCCGCTCTGAGGCGCTATAGGCGGCGACGTTCAAGGCGTCTCCACCCGCTCCGGAGTCATTCCGACGGCGCCGCACCGGGGCAAAGTTGCAGCACTCGTCATCCCTGGGCTTCGAGGATCGCCTTGACACGGCCCTCACGCACCGCCTTGACGAAACCTCGGTAGTCGCGCTGAACCTGATCGGCGTACTCGACGGCAAACTCACCTACGGCCTCGTCGGTGACGTCGCTCGAACCCATGTAGCCCGCGATCATGGCGGCATCCCCAGAGCGGGCATGCGCGCGCGCTAGAGCCCAGCCGCAGACCCGGCCGTACGCCCTGAGGTCGCCGGCGCTGAAATCCTCGATGATCGCGCTCATCTTCATGTCGCGCAGCTGGCGGACGTAGAAATCCCGACCCGCGGCGCCGCGACCCCATCCCAGAAAGAGGTCACTGGCCGATTGCATCAGCCGCTGGCCGGCGACGACGCGCTGACCATGGTTTGAGTAGGCACTCGCCCCGGCATAAGGCTCCAGGACGGACGGAAGAGCCTCCTTGACTTGCAGAAAAATGGGGTCGCTGTCCGATGCCATAAAGAGCGCGACCGTGCACATCGTTCCGACGCTCCCAACACCCACCACCTTCAGCGCCAGGTCGCAGAAATGGAAGCGATCAAACAGCACGCGTACATGGTCGCCCAGCGACTCGCGGTAGGCCGCTATCGCATCCTGGTAGTTCGACTCCACACCCGGCATCTGCTCCGGAGTAGGATGGAAGATCAGCGGCGGATCGTCCTTGATCTTCGGGGCAGACCCGACATGTTCCACCAACTTCGGAAACAGGAACTCCGGCGTGTTCTTCTCGCGCACCTTCTTCAGTCGCTGCTCGATGCGCCCGCGGATTTCCTCGTTCTCCGACTCGACCTCGCGAACGAAGCGCTCGATATCGATCGCATCGTACCAGACGTCCAAGGCACGCATCTCGGCGTAGTCGGCGATGTGCTCGCGGTAGGAACGCAGGGTCGCGGCGACGGCGCGAGCCGAGTCGCTTTCGGCCAGCCGAATATGCCGTCCTGCAAGGACGACGCTGACCGCCAGCCTCTTGAGATCCCACTCCCAGGGTGCCGGCAGGGTCTCGTCGAAATCGTTGATGTCGAAGACCACGCGCCGCTCCGGCGTGGCGAATCCGCCGAAGTTCGACAGATGCGCATCGCCGCAGGCTTGAACCTTGATGCCTGAATGCGGCGTGGATGCCAAGTCGGCGGCCATCAGGCCCGCGGAGCCCCGATAAAATGCGAAAGGCGACTGCGCCATGCGGCCGAAGCGGATAGGGATGAGATCGGGCAACCTGCCACGATTGGAGTCGTGGAGGATGTCGATCGGGTCGCGCCGATCCCTAGGCCGCTTCCAATGCACCTGATCTTCGCGCGGGTTCTTTTCTCGCAGCGCCTTGCCCTCGGCACGCCTTTCGTCGGGCGAGCGGTAGCGCGGCCCTGGGGATGCCGTGTCCTGCTTGGTCTCTGCCGGAGTATCCATGATCAGGTGAACCTCTTGTTCCTGGGCATCGTCGGCCTACCGTCACCGCCGCGGTGCGATGGAGACCACCGCCAACTGGGAGGCGACCAGAGTCAGATTGTCGCCGGGTTTGACGCGCGGAAGCTGCTCGCGCCCTTCGGTGGTCGTGACGTTGTAGGTACGGACGGGCCCGCCCTGCGGCTCGACCAGACTTATCGTTCCCGCCGCCGGATCCACGCCGGTCACCCATCGTGTCGCCACCACCTGCGCGGCGCCTACCCCTATCACGCTTCTGCCGGCGACAGAGCCTTGCGCAACCATCGTCTCACGATCCCTCGGCGGTCGGGCGTCGGGCCCGGACAGAACGAAGCTCACCCTATCCTCGATCCCGAGAGTGACCCATTCACCGACCCGCGCGGCGGCGAAGGCGGTATTGGCCGGAGAGATCTCGAAGGTGCGCTGCCTTCCGTCGACAAAGGCCAAGGTGGCTGTCCGCGCGCCGCTGTCGACAGACGCGATGCGCGCCTCGTCATAAAAGCGACTGACGGTCTGAATACCGACAATCGGCTGACCTTGCGACTGGGCAAAGGCCCCAGACAGGCAACCGGCGGCAACTGCGGCAAAAATCAGAAAGCGGCGCGTCAGCATGGTCGTTCCCCTCAAGCAACGATGTTGGCACCGCCGTCGACGTAGACGGTACCGCCCGTGACCCGGTGCGCGAACGGAGTGGCGAGGTAGGCGCAGGTCCAGCCGACATCCATGATGTCGACCAGTTCGCCGAGCGGCGCCTTCTGCGCGGCCTCGTTCAGCAGCAACTCGAAATCCTTCAGACCCGATGCCGCCCTCGTCTTGAGCGGGCCCGGCGAAATGGCATGCACCCGGATCGCCCGCGAGCCGAGTTCGTAGGCCAGATAGCGGCACGACGCTTCCAGAGCCGCCTTCACCGGGCCCATGACGTTGTAGTTGGGCACGACGCGGTCGGCACCGTAGTAGCTCATGGTGAACATGGTCCCGCCATCCTTCATCAAGGGAGCCGCAAGTCGCGCCATGCGGATGAAGGAATGGCACGAGACGTCCATCGCCTTGGCGAAGCCCTCGGCCGAGCAATCGAGCAGGCCGCCCCGCAGATCGTCGAGCGGAGCGAAGGCGATCGAATGGACGAGAATGTCCAGGCGGCCCCAGTGCCGCTCGATCTCGCCGAACACCGCCTCCAGTTGGCCGGATTGGCTGACATCGAGCCTCATCATGATCGACGCGCCGAGGTCTCTCGCCAGCGGCTCGACATGCGGACGTGCCTTGTCATTCAGCCAGGTAACGGCAAGGTCGGCGCCGGCGGCATGAAAGGCCCGCGCGCAGCCATAGGCGATCGACTGGTCGTTGGCGACGCCGACGACCAGCGCCTTTGCCCCCGTCAGAACGGGACGAATCTTCGGATCGATCTCGCTCGTCATCGGGCCTCTGTCGCAAAAAGCTCTTCGATGCGGGCAAGTCTGCGGGCACCCGCCTCGTCGAGTGGGTCCCGCGCACCCAGCACGCGATGCAACGCCTCCAGCCCGGCCCGTCGCATGGCTTCGCTTTCGGGCAACAGCCGGGGAATGGCGCACACGGCGCGCTCCTCGTCGAGACGAAGCAACATGTACTGCTCTCTCAGACAGGCCTTGAGCTCGGGCAGAGTCATGCGCTTGTTGATCGGCTGCATGGCACGGACGGCCTGCAACATCGAGAAGCCGCGTTCGTCGACGCCGCCCTGCGGCAGCCGTACGTGGATCAACGCGCGCAGCACGGCCTGCGGCAGGCCTCCCACTTCGTAGCGACTTTCCAGCTCGGCCCGTAGCCTCGCCTCATCGGCCTCGCGCGCCAAGTCGCGGGCCGCGCGTCGGCCGCTCGAGGCCGGCTCGCCTTCCAGCCCCACGGCGGCTTGCAGCAACGGAGAGCCGTAGACACCGAGAAACATCGCCTCGGTGGTGGCGTCGCGTATCAGACGATAGCTCTCCCAGCAGGTCGATATCCAGCCCGCCATGGCGCGCTCGGCCGACAGCAGGGGATTGTCGGGCGACACCGGTCGTCGCTGTTGGCGGACCTGCTCGGCCAGCGCCTTCACCGGAGGCATGAAAGGATTCTGATCGGAGAAGGCAGCGAAGCGTACCCGGTTGGGGTGAAGCTGTCTCAGCAGGTCGGCCGTGGTGTCGTTCGCCAGGGCACGCACCGTCGGCTGCGCCAGCGTGCGATACATGCCGAGGTTGATCTCCGAAAGCCGGGCGACGGCGGCGAAGCGCTTGTCGTCCGCTTCGCTGTTGGCGCCGAGTTTGCGGATGTCGTCGAGGGTACGCGCTTCCAGTCTGAAGAGATACTTGCCGTGGATGAGGTCGAGATGGACGGTGTCCTCGCCAACCTCCTCGATCACCGCTTCGTACAGGCCGGGCGGCATCAGGTCGATCATCTCGATACAGGACGCGAACTCAGCATGCTCCTTGGCCGCAACCTTGCCCGAAACGAAAATGCCGAGATGACCGATCGTCTGGTGCAGGCAGTAGACGATCGTCTGGCCCGTCGACACGAGGTCATCGTCGCTGTCGTACAGGTCGGTGACCCAACCCAGCGCCTGCTGCGGCGGGGTGATGTTGTCGCCCCACGAGCACAGCACGATGATCGGCGACTTGATGTTGCGCAGGTCGAGCCGCATTCCGGTCGAGGTGCGAATCTCGCCGGCGCTGAGCTTGTTGCCGACAAACAGGTTGTCGGCGATCCACTGCATTTCGCCCGCGTTGAGCAGGACAGGCATGCCCCACCACGTCTCGAAGTCGAGGAAGCGAGCGGCCTCGGTGTCGACCTTGGAGTAGAGATTGTAGGGCTTTTCCCAGTAGGTGTTGGCCGGGTTGAGGGACTCGAAATTGCCGACCAGGTTGGCGCCATCGAAGATGCCGCTTCCGACATCCCCCGCGAGCGCCGTGAGCCAGGTGCCGCCCAGCGTCCCACCGAGATAGCGCATGGGATTGCGTCCGCGCACGCCCGCCCAGTAGGACAGCGGAGACCCCGCCAGCAGGATCGGCCCGGTGAGGTCGGGATGCAGCGCCGCCATCATCATGATCTGCCATCCCGCCTGGCAGTTGGCGACGACCACGGGCTTGCCGTCGGCTTGCGGGTGGCGCGCGGCGACCTCCGCGATGAACGCGGCCTCGGCCTGACAGACATCCTCGATCGTCTGGCCCGGTTCGGGCCTGGGCAGGAAGCCGATGAAATAGCAGGCATGCCCCGCCGCCAGGGCAACGCCGATCTCGCTCTCCTGCTTCATGCCGCCGATGCCGGGGCCGTGACCCGCACGCGGATCGACGACGACGAAGGGCGGCTTGGCAGGATCGATAGGAGTGCCGGCCGGCGGCTTGACCTGCACCAGAACGTAGTTGACCGGTCGGGCGAGCGCGCGTCCGTCGCGCACGACCTCGAACTCGAATTCAAGCACATGCGGCGCCGTCCGTGCGCGCTGCCCCTCGTAGATGTTGCCCCGTTCGCGCAACACGTCGAGCGTGAGGATCGAGCGTTGCCAGACGTCAGTCCAGTATTCCTGGAGAAAGTCGAAATTCAGGTTGCTGGTCATGGGAACCCTCGGTGCTGTCCTAGCGCCCGTCGCCCGGTCCGTCGTTGATTGAAGTCAAGGGGTCGACCGCTCCAATACCGGCGGAAGCTTGTGCCAGCCGCCGCCCGACTTTCCCTGGCGATAGCCGTAGTCATAGAGAGACTGCATGTACTTCTGATCGAATTCGGCGTCCTTCGTGGCGGTGAAATCGGCCCCTATGTAGGCCAGGTTGTAGTCGACGCCGTCGCGCCTGCTGATGAAGTACAATCGCAGCACGTCGTTGTGGCCGCTCGCTGCCAGCATGGTGCTGATGGCACGGGTGGCGATCGTGATGGTTCTCCGCTCCGCCATCGCGTAGTCGGGATCGAGGCGGGCGTTGCGGACCACCCAGGCGTGGCGCTCACGCTTGATGCCATGTCGGGCCAGCTCGATCGAGGGCGGGTAGAGGAACATCTGTGCGATGGCTCCGCCGTCGACGTGCAGCTCCTGATACTTCTTGCCGTCGAGTTCGACGTCGATCAGCACCGGCTGGAAGGCGCCAGGGATGGCGGCCGAGGCGCGCAGGATCTTGCGCACAAGGTCGAGCGCGCCGGGGTGGCCACTGGCGGCGATGTTCCCGATGTTCCAGATCACGGGGCGTTGCGAATCGAGGTCGGTGGTTCCGATCAGCAGCAGCCGCCCACGCAGATGCTCGCGCGCGATGGCATCGAGAAGTTGCTGGTCGGCATGCTTGGCGATCACTTCCGACAGCGGCGTGGTGTCGGCCATGGCATCGTCGAACAGCGCCGCCGACAGCCCGCGGAAGCGATAAATGCGATCCGCCGTCATGGTCGTGTAGACTTCGCGCAACGCCCCATCGTAGGCGGGCCCGAGGAAAGCGAAGGGCGCAATGAGCGCGCCGGTGCTGACACCGGTCACGCCCTTGAACTCCGGTCGCGTCCCCGCCTCGCTCCATCCGTTGAGCAGACCGGCGGCGAAAGCGCCGTTGTCGCCGCCGCCGGAGACTGCGAGATAGTGCACCGGCGGCAGCCGTCGACGGGCACCGGCCGGCAGTGCATCGAGCTCGCGCTGCAGGGCCACCGACGCCTCGGCAATCATGGCCCGCGGATCGCCGTCTGCATAGAAACGCGCATTGGGGATACCGAGCGGCTGGGCGCGCTCGGTATCCCCACGCGGCACCGCCGGACCGCGCTCGAGGGCCGAGCACCCGGCCATGCCAAGGCCCATCGCAAACCACAGTATCAGCGCCGCTACACGGATCATGAGCCGGCCTCCCCGCCGCATCGAATGTTCACATGTCGCGGGGCATCGCAGCCTTGATAATTCTCAACGCCGTCGTGGGTCGCACTGTATGGAGCGATACGTCGCGGTAGAAGGCGCGCCCGTCCTGCGCTTGCGGCACCGGTTCGGGCCTGTCCCGGTCCCGTCGTGCTCGTGTCACGCCACACGGCCGACGACGCGATCGGGAGCCCTCTTGCCCGACGGCAAGCCCGGCCCCGACCGCAGGTGCCTCGCAATCAGCGGATAATCGCGATCTTGAAGGCCGTCTGCACACTGTAGACGGCCGTGAGGTTGTCACCGGGCTTGAGGGTGGCCAGAGCTGCCTTGCCTTCGTCGCTCACGATCTGCGGCAGGCGGATGACCTCGCCACTGTCCGGCGCCGGAGCGTCGGGCTCGCCCGACGAGGCATTGACGATGTAGACGAATCCGGCCGCGGGTTCGGTCTTCGTCACCATGCCGGTCATCTTGAACAGCCGGATCTGGCTCTTGCTGCCCGGAAGGCCCTCGATATAGGCGTTTTCCTTGACCATGGCATCGGCGCGTGCCGTCACCTGCGGTGACGTCTTGGCGACCAGGAAATCGACATAGTCGTACCAGTGAATGTCGACGGTCTGGCCGACCTGCAGTTCGTTGTAGCCGTTGCCGCCAAGGAACAGGGTCGAGGACTTCACGACCATGTCGGCAGCCTTCATCTTGACGCGCCCCTGGTCCGGCCAGATGACCACGAGCCCGCGCGTCTTGGGATCGAGGCTATGGATGCTGCCGCGCTTGAAGTTCTCGAAGCGCTTGGCGACGTACAGGTTTCCAAGGTCGCCGGCTGCCAGAGCAGGCGTGGCGAGCGCCGGCAGCAACGGTGCGGCCAAGGCCGCCCCCGCGAGATACCTGGCTGCCGAGCGGCGGCTAATCGCGATCATGATCTGTCTCCTCTTTCGACATCTGGCCGGAAGGTCTGCTCCCCGGCCGGTTACAAGCGTCATTGCGTCTGCACGGACGAGACGCGGGCGATTTCGATGGCATTGCGTTGCAAACTGTCGATCGATTGCCACTCAAGGACCAGAACGCCTGCGACGAGTAACGCGATGAACACAACACTTGTCAGCACACGATCATTGTCCGGCGACGTGTAAGTCCAGTTCGACATTTTTCTTTGTTATCTCGCGCGAGCCCCCCGGTCCTTGATCTGAGTCAACCGGCCTGCACGATCGCTTCGTTGCAGGTCACCGACCTCGTCGAATGGTGGAAGTCAGTCCCAACCGAGGATCACGCCGACGTCGCCGCGCAGGCCGCCCGCCCGATCGACAATCTCGTACTTGAGGTGATAGCCCTGATCCTTCAGTCGCCGTTCCCAGAACTGATAGATCTCCTTCGGGATGCCGGTAAGGGTCTGTTCCCAGCCCGGCTCGCCCTGATCGATCGCGCGTCCGTTGTCCGTGCAGAGATGATTGGGAAAGCGGAAAACCTGGACGTGAGTCAGGCCGTTCTCCACCGCCCGATTCACGATATGCACGACCTTCTCGATGACCTGATCGTCACTGAGGCCCGACGGCTTGCTGATGCGCGCGATGAAGGCCTGCTTCTCGGCATCGGCGGCCTGCTGCGCCTTGAGTGCAGCCGAAGCCCGGTCGCCCTCGATCTGTGCGATCTTGGACTGGAGGTCCCTGGCAGATGGCAACTTCATGACCGACTCCGATAGTGGTTTGCGATATTCCAAAGGCGCCGTGACGGGGCATTGACCAAAATCAAAAACTGCCCCTCAGGCACTCTCAGAAGCGTCGTTCGACGAATCTGCGCTTGGTCAGCGCCGCGGCATCGGCGTCGCCATCGATCTTCTTGCGTGGAGGCAACGCCACTGCCGACCGCTCCACCTTCTTGTAGGGAATGCGCGACAGGATATGGGATATGGCGTTCAATCGCGCCCGGCGCTTGTTGTTCGAATCCACGATGTACCAGGGCGCAAATTCGGTGTCGGTATGCTCGAGCATCAAGTCGCGTGCGCGTGAATAGTCGCCCCAGCGACTGAAAGACTCGGTGTCCATCGGACTCAGCTTCCACTGCCGGACCGGGTCATCGATGCGCGCGCGAAAACGCCGCTCCTGCTCGTCGGGACCGACCTCCAGCCAGATCTTGATGAGATTGATGCCGCCGTCGACGATGAACCTCTCGACGACCGGACAGAGCTCGAGGAAGCGTCGATGCTGTTCGGGCGTGCAGAAGCCCATGACATATTCGACGCCCGCTCGATTGTACCAGCTGCGGTCGAAGATCACGATCTCGCCGCCGGCCGGAAAGCGTTCGAGATAGCGCTGCATGTAGAGTTGGGACTTTTCCCGATCGGACGGCGGCGGCAGCGCGACCACGCGGAACACCCGAGGACTGACGCGCTCCGTAATGGCCTTGATGGTGCCACCCTTGCCGGCCGCATCGCGGCCTTCGAGAACGATAATGATGCGCTCACGCGACTGCTTGATCCAGTCCTGTACCGCGCAAAGCTGCTCCTGCAGCTTGCGCAGCTCCCGCTCGTAGTCCTCGCGGCGGATCTTCCCCTCCTTCTTGGCCATGGTTCCCCTCACAGTCTTGATCCCAGGACGATAGTGACGAGCCTTCCGGTCGTCCTTGACCATTGTCATTGTGAATGCGACCGCGCGACTGGAGTATTTCCGCCCAATCGACGACGAGCCCTTGGACCAGTTTCAACAATTCGCGGCAGCAGCCCTTCCACCGTTGCTGATCGTCTTCATGGCGGGAAACCTCGGCGCGATCGGCCTGGAACTCGACGTCCGTTCGGTGGTCCGTCCGCTCGGCGACCGCCGATTTCTCCTCCTCGTCATGGTGTGGAACTGGCTGGTTTGCCCGGCCCTTGCACTGGCCATCGTTCGGTTGCTGCCGATCGCCGACGCCTATGCCGTCGGACTGCTGCTGATCGGACTGGCGCCCGCCGCGCCCTTCCTGCCGATGGTCGTACGCCGTGCGGGCGGTGACCCCGGCCATACCGCGGCTTTCCTGCTCATCTCGGCTCTCGGAACGATCGCGCTCATGCCCCTGGCCCTGCCGGCGATAGCGCCCAGCCTCGAGGTGGACCGATGGACCATCGCGCGCCCCCTGCTCGCCCTGCTCCTGGCGCCGCTTTGCCTCGGCATGGCGCTGCGCGTCCTTTGGCCGGCCGTAGCGGCAACCCTGCGCAAGGGTGTGAAGTTCCTCGCCGATGCCTCGACGATCGGTCTGCTGATCGCGATCGTCACTGTCTATTTCAAGAGCTTTCTCGACGCCATCGGCAGCTTCGCGATCGCGGCCCATCTGATCTTTACGGTCGGGGTCCTCGCGGGCTCCTGGGCGAGCGCCCGGTCGCTCCCGCCGTCGCAAAGAAGCGTGCTCAGCCTTGGTGTCGGTACACGCAATTTCGGCGCCGCCTTTGCACCGTTGCTTGCAGGCGTGACGGATCCGCGGACGACCGTCATGATCGCGCTGGGCGTGCCCATCACGCTGCTGCTGACACTCGCGGTTGCCGGTCGGATGGGCCATCGGGCGGACGCGGCCGTCCCGGAAGGGGAGAGCAAGAGATGAGCTGGCTTTCGCGGCACCGGCTGCGGCGCTTCGTGAAGTATTCCTTCTGGTTGTTCCCGTCGCTCGCCGTCGTGGCGGCATGGGCAGTCGGTCGCTGTTTGGTCGCGCTTGCCGCAGACCTCGATCTCCGGATCATCGGCGAACACAATATCGACGGTGCCCGCGCCATGATCGGCGTGTTCGCCGCCTCGATGTTGACCTTCATCGTCTACACGGTATCGGCCCTGCTGCTGGCCGTGCAGCTCGCGTCCGGCCAGATCAGCCCGCGCCTGATCAGTCTCACCTTCGGACGGACCAGCACCAAGGCAGCCACCAGCGCCTTCGTCTTCTCCTTCGTGCTCGCCCTGGTCGCGCTCGCGAACCTGGCGGCGGGGAGCGAGCACGAGCTCCTCGTGGTAGTGGCAATCATCGCCAACATGGTGAGCATCGCCGTCTTCTTCTGGTTCGTCGAGGAACTAGGCACCAGTCTGCGTCCCGTCAGCATACTGCAGTTTCTCTTTTTGCAGGGCCGGGAGGCAATGGACAGTGTCTATGGTAGTGCCCCGATAAGCGACCAGTCACCATTCGACGAAAGCGCCGAGCTTCCGCAGCCGGAGCTCGGACGCACCGTGACACGGCGTGACTACTCGGGCACTTTCCTCGCATTCGGCCGGCAGGATCTCGTTGCACTGGCCACGAAGGCGGATTGCATCATCGAGCTCCTGCCGCAGGTCGGGGACTTTGTCTCGATCGAGGATCCGCTGGCGCGCATTTACCCCGCCGACGCCAGGATCGACGAAGAGACGATCAACAAAATGATGGCATTTGGCGCAGAACGGACCATGGAGCTCGATCCGACCTTTGCCCTGCGCATCATGGTCGACATCTGTTCGCGCGCCCTCTCGCCAGCCATCAACGATCCGACCACGGCCGTACTGGCGATCGACCAAATCCACCGACTGTTGCGCGTTGCCGGCTTGCGCAACATCGATATTGGAAGGGTTCACGGAACTGACGGCAAGCTGAGGCTGGTCTTTCCGACACCGAGTTGGGAGGACATGGTCGACTTGGCCGTAACGGAGGTCCGCCACTATGGAGCGTCCAGCCTGCAAGTGGCACGGCGTACCAAGGCGATGATCGAGCATCTGATCGCCGCCCTGCCCTCATCACGCGCTCCAGCGCTGCGACGCGAGTTGGTTGCAATCGAGAACAGCGTCGCCCGCATGTTTCCCGAGAGCGAGGATCGCCGGCGTGGTGGCACGGCCGACCTGCAGGGACTGGGTGGATCGCCACGACGAACGTGAGCTCGCCTCGCGCTATTTGACGAATCTCAATGCGGTTTCCCAACGGCCTCGCGACACTTGAACCTATCAATGCCGCGAGGGAGAAACGCATGGCAACGTCGCGCGACCGGGAAGGGCTGTTTCAGGAACTTCCGGAGCTCTCCAATGTGCCCGAGGGCATCGACCGCCGCGCTTTCCTGATGCGAAATGCCGTCATCGGCGCCGCGGCGGTCCTGACCGGGGCGGCATGGACCCAAGAGGCGCGTGCGCAGCAGGCGGCCAAGGAGGCAGCGCCTCCCAGGCCGTTCGGTGGGACATTCTCGCCCGACCTGAACGTCGCCAAGGCGGGCAAAGGGCCGGTGATGACCGTGGTCGAGGAGTTCTACAAGGTAGGCCCCGGGCCCTCGAGTTCGCATACGATCGGGCCGATGCGCATCACCTACGACTTCTACCAGCGTTGCGCCAAACTACCGGCGGCCCAGCTCGGCCAGGCCACCGGCCTGAAGGTGCACCTGTTCGGCAGCCTCAGCGCCACCGGCAAGGGGCATGGCACCGAACGGGCGGCGCTCGCGGGTTTGGTTGGCAAGGAGCCGGCTACTGTCGCCCCGGCGTTCCTCGACGAGATGGTGGCCAAGCCGCAGCAAAGCTATCCCGTGAAGCTCGGAGACAAGACCTTCAACCTGTCGCTCGCCGACATCATCTACGATTCGCCCAAGGGCGAGTTCCCCCATCCCAACACCATGACCTGCAAGCTCCTGGCGGGAGACAAGGTGCTCCACGAGCTCGAGTACTATTCGGTGGGCGGCGGCTTCATCGAGTGGAAAGGCTATGAGCCGCCCAAAAAGGGCCAACCGAAATATCCCTACGCCACGATGAAGGAACTGCGTCAGCACGCCGAAAAGAACAATCTGTCGATCGCGCAACTGATGATGGCGAACGAGGTCGCGGTGTCCGGCAAGACCGAGACCGAGATCAACGCCTTTCTCGACAAGATCGCCGGCGCCATGCTCGCCACCGTCAGGACCGGCCTCTCGCTCAAGGACGACGTTCTGCCGGGACCGATCAAGCTGCACACCAAGGCGGCGACCGTCTATGAGCGGGCGCAGGACGAGAAATACGAAAGCGACCGCGCCATCGCCCTGGTCTCGGCCTTCGCGCTGGCAGCCTCCGAGGAAAATGCCCGCGGCCATCTGGTCATCACCGCGCCGACCGGCGGCTCTGCCGGCGTCATGCCTGCCATCGTCTACGCGCTGAGCGAGAGCAAGCGGAAACTTTCGAGGGAGAAGATCCGCGAAGGCCTGCTGGCGGGGGCCGCCATCGGCTACCTCTGCAAGCACAACGCGACTTTGTCGGGAGCCGAGGGTGGCTGTCAGTCGGAGATCGGCGTGGCGTCGGCGATGTCAGCCGCCTTCATCGCGCAGGTTCATGGCAGTTCGCCGCAGGTGATCGAAAACGCCGCCGAATCGGCGCTCGAGCACCATCTCGGGATGACCTGCGATCCGGTCGCGGGCTACGTCCAGGTGCCTTGTATCGAGCGCTGCGCCTTCGGCGCGGTAAAGGCCTGGGTCGCCTTCATGATCGCGACCAACGAGATCGCCTCGCGCCATCGGGTCGATCTCGACACGACGATCAAGACCCTCGCCGATACCGGCCGGGACATGTCATCGAAATACAAGGAAACCAGCGAGGGCGGCCTCGCGGCCAACCTGGTTCTCTGCTGACGGCACGCCGCGGCGATGATCAACCGACTTCGACACCTCGCCACGATCGTCGTGGCGATCGCGGCGGCCGGCGTGGCGATGCCCGCCCAGGCGCAAAGCGCCAAGCAGGAGGAGCCCATCCCGGAGACGCCGGCAAAAAGCCTGACGGCGATTGAGCGTACCTTCACCACGCTGCCGGTGCCGGAGACGCTGACGCTGTTCCCCCAGATCCGGGAACAGCTCAAGGGTACATCGGCATTCCTGCGCGATTCCAAGGCCACGATCAATTTCCGCTCCTACTATCGCGACGAGGTGACGAACGCACCGACCGGGTCGGGGTGGCGGGAGGCGTGGGCGGCCGGCGGCTCTGTCGCCTTCGAGACCGGACGCCTGTTCGACCTGATCTCCGGCGGATTCGTGCTCTACACGTCCTTTCCGGTCTACGCACCGCTCGAGCATGACGGCACCGGTCTCCTAAAGCCGGGCCAACAGCAGTACGGCTCACTGGGGCAGCTCTACGGAAAGGTCCATGTGCACAAGGACCACGAGATTGTCGCCGGACGCTATCTCTACGACACGCCGTTCATGGGGCCGCACGACAACCGCATGTCGCCCAAGACGTTCTATGGCTACGTGCTGCATGGCACGTTCGGCGACGAGGCATCGGGAGGTCCTCACTTCCGCTACGGCGGCGGCTACATCGCAGCCATGAAGGAGCGCAATTCGACCGAATTCATTTCGATGGGCCGGTCTGCCGGCGCCCTCGAAGATCGCGGCACGGGCGTGTTCGGCGGTATGTTCGGGTGGGGGCCCGTGCGCATCGGCGCCATCGAGTACTACACGCAGGACGTCATCAACATCGCCTATGCCGAGGGCAAGTACGCCGCGGTTCTCGGCAATGGCTTCAGTGCCGCCCTGTCGCTGCAGTTCGCCGACCAGCGCAGCACCGGTGCCAACCTGCTGAACGGCGGCACGCCGTTCTGGACCAACCAGTTCGGCAGCCAGCTCCAGCTCGGCTGGAAGTCGGCCATCCTGACCGCCGGCTATTCGGTGGTGAACCCCGGCTTCAACATGCAGACGCCCTGGAGCGCCAATCCCTTCTACACCGATGCGCAGATCCTGGCCTTCAACCGTGCCGGCGAGAACACGGTGATGGTCGGCCTCTCATACGTGCTCAACGAACTGGGTTTGCCGGGAGTCGCGGCCTCCGTGTTCTACTTCAACGGCTGGACGTCGGCCGCGGCCGCCGGCGGTCCGCTCACCGAGTACGAGTGGAATTTCAATCTCGAATGGCGTCCGAACTGGAAGCCATTGCCGGGCCTCTGGCTCCGTGCCCGTTACGGTTTCTCGGCCACCGACCAGAACAACGTTCGTACCACGGTCGACGAAATCCGGCTGATCCTGAACTACGGCATCAAACTCTACTAATGTCCACGGCGGTCAAATCGTGACCTCCAGCATCACGAAATCGGCCAGCCTCTGGCGGTCGACGATCGCGACCTCGTCGTGGCCGATCAGGACGACAAAGCCACGATTCTTCAGCTTGGTGAATGCACGGCTCACCGTTTCGAGCGACAGGCCGAGATAGTCGGCAATCTCTTGCCGCGACAGGTTGAGCCGCAGCGGCGGCTTTGCGCCCATCCGATCGGCGTAGATGCCACTGAGCTGCAGCAGAAAATAGCCGACGCGCTCCGACGCCTTGAGCTGGCCGATCACCGCCATGCTTTCGCCCGTGCGGCGAAGCTTTTCCGTCATGTCCTCTGCCAATGCGCTCGCCAGGTCGGCATGCCGGGCGGCGAAGGCGGTGAAACGGCGGCGGTCGAAGCCACAGGCCTCGACGTCGGTCAGCGCGACGCCGCTGAAATGGTAGGTTCCATTGTGCTCTATGTATCCGCAGAGATCGCCGATCGTGTGGATGCCCACGATCTGGCGTCGCCCGTCCTCAAAAAGGCGGAAGATGGCAACAAGCCCCTTAGTCACCTTGTAGAAGTGGCCCGTCGGTGTGCCGGCTTCGAACAGGACGTCGCCCTTCGACCATCTGCGGGCGGCGCCCAACGCCAAGAGCTGGGCCAATCTCGGATCGTCCAGGGATTTGCAGATGCCGATGCGACGTCCCGGGCACAGATCGCACGGCAATTTCTGCCTCGCGTGTGTGACAAGCGATTGCGCTGAGGGTTTGAGTCCCGGCTGCCGGTGCTGGTACACCCAAATACGTTAGCATCGGTCAGGAGCCGCGTCTAATTTCGCACCGAAATATACAACTAATACCTGATCTCAACCAGACGTCGCTCTGCAAGAGAGGCATAGTCGTCGTACGCGCCCTCATCGTCGCGCTCCGGCAAGCGGCGCGGCGCGGCGTCGACTGTCTTGTACGGCACCTGTGAAAGAATATGGGCCAAGGCGTTGAGCACGCCACGCCTTCTGTCGTCCATGTGGACGATATGCCATGGCGCGAGGTCGGTATCCGTGTAGTCGAACATCAGGTCGCGCGCCTTCGAGAATTCGTACCATCTGCGACTGAGCTCGAGATCCACGTCTTCAACCTGCAAATTAAGCAGTGGATCCTGCAAGCAGGCGGCGAGACGCTCCTGCTGCTGTTCCGGACCGACCTCCAGCCATACCTTGATCAGCCGGATTCCCGTCTCGATGAGGAAGCGCTCGGCGACCGGACAGGTCTGCAGGAATTGACGATGCTCATCGGAGCTGCTTCGACGGATGACATACTCGGTGTTCGGCAGCCGGTACCAGCTCGGATTGAACAGAATGAGTTCTCCGGCTGCCGGCAAATGCCGGAAGAAGCGTTGCATGAAGGTCTGGCTGGCCTCGCGGGGTGACCGACTCGGCAGGGTCATCATCCGAAATATCCGGGGGTTCACGCAATCGGCGATCTTCCGAACAATCGTCCCGCGCCCCGCCGCCGTGCGACCCTCGAGGACCACGACGATCCGTTCGCCCGACAAACGAACCCATTCCTGCAGCCGACAATATTCGAGCTGCAGGTGCCTGAGCTCGATCGCGTACGCCTTGCGGCCGAGCGAATGCGGGGTAGAATCGATAGCCGTCATGGCAGCCTGCACGAGGCAGCGTATCGAGTGGGTAGTCGCATCGCTTTGACAATCATCAACCGGCAGGACATTCGGCCGTGGCTTCTTTATCGCGACGAAGCTTGCTCGCAACTGCCGCCGTGCCGCTCGCCGGTGCACACGCCCAGACATGGCCCTCCAAGCCGATTCGTCTCGTCGTCTCGGGCCCGGCCGGCGGCATCATCGACATCGGCGGGCGCGCCATCGTCGATCCCCTGTCGAAAGCGCTGGGCCAGCCGGTCCTGATCGACCTCCGGCCCGGCGGCAACGGCCTGATCGCGGCGCAGATCGTCATCGACGGGCCCGCCGACGGTCACTCGCTCCTGTTGACCGTGTCGGAGGTCGTGTCCTTTCAATACATGGTCAAGGTATCCTTCGACGTGATCCGGGACCTGACGCCGGTTGCCAGCATCGGCGAAGGCTCTGCGGTCATCTGCGTCGCCAAGTCCCTCCCCGTGTCGACCCTGCAGGAACTCGTCGACCATGCCCAACGGCATCCGGGGAAGATCAACTATCTCAACCCGGCCAACGGCACGCGCCAGCATCTCGTCGTCGAGCAGATCAAGAGCCGGTTCGGCGTCGACATGACGTCGATCCCCTACAGGGGCCTGCCACCCGGCCTGGTGGACCTGCTGGCCGAACGGATCGAGCTTGGGATCATCAGCACGTCGATCGTCTTGCCCTACATCATGACCGGCGCGGTCAAGCCGATCGCCGCCCTTGGCTCCACGCGCATCGTGAAACTGCCGTCGCTTCCAACCATGACCGAGCAGGGTTTCGGCGAGATGGAGATCGCATCGGTCCTGACCATCTTCGCACCACGCCGCGTGCAATCGTCGATCGTCGAGCGGCTGAACACATCTGTGACAACCGCCGTCGAAACGCCGGACGCCCGCGCCCGTCTCGCCGCCGGCGACATCGAGCCGATCACCATGAAGTCGGATCGTCTGGCCGCCTGGCTGCTCGCCGAGCGCGACCGGTTGCACGGGCTGATCACCCGGCTCGGCCTCACCTCCAGCTAAGAAGGATGCGATCCGGCTTTCGTCAGCCAGATCGTGGAGGCCATTCTCCCGGTCGCCGCGAATCTCAGGGATTCATGTCCGCCCTGTCCCAATTCTTGTCGGGATTGAAGGACTGAATGAGACTCGCTTCGCGTTCCGTATCCGGCCCCAGGTCGCGCTCGTAGACGTCGCCGGAGTGGCCGACCATGAACGTCATGACGCCGGATTCGCCGTAGCGAACCGGCCAGGCGATGACTGCAAAGCCTCCGAGCATACGCCCCTTGACGAGATACTCGTAGGCGCCGCCGGGAGCGTCCGGTCCCTGGCGGTAGAGCAGGCGAAACCGGTAGCCGTAGTATCCGTTGACCCGGGCATCGCCCAGCTGCGCCTTGGCGAGCAGCGGTCCGATCGGGCTGGGCGGCTCGTCGGGTTGGGTGTCCCAATAGAGCCCGTTCTTCGCGCCGGGCGAACTCAACAGGCGCCTCGCATAGACGGGGCTGCCGGTCTTCATCGGATCGCGTGCTGCGTACTCACGTTGAGCATCCACGATGGCTAGCAACGTCTGAACGACCGCCAGTTCATTGTGTCCGATCGTTCGCGCCTGTACTTCGAGATGCCCAGCCTCAACGTCGAACCACCAACTCCCGTCCCGTCGCACGATGGGGATAGGCAACGTCCATCCGGTGGTGCCTACGCCGACGAGCACCTTGTCGTCGCCTACGGACATGAGTCGATGGCTCTCATCCCATGCCTTGACGAATTTGGCTCGAACCTCCTCCTCGTCATGAACGCGGCCAGGAACGAATTCCTGCCAATCCGAGCCAAGCATCGCCTGCACGGCCAAATCGTCGTCATTGCGGATCGCGGTCGCCAGAGCGTCGGCGGCGGCCTGCGCAGATGGGAAGGAGCGAAGAGCAGCAGGCGCCTGCGCCCGAGCCCGCGTCGCGACCGCGGCGCAGAGCGCCACAGCCAATAGTTCGCGTCGCAACACTCTCATCGACGGCCTCCTCCCCCTCCTCCGCGCGCACCGCCGCCGCCGGCACGCGCACCGCCGCCTGAGGGTCGAGCGCCACCACCGCCATGCGATCCCGCCCTGCTCTGCTGGGCTCGCCCCCGCTGAGCCTCGCGATTCACCTGCTGACCGCGATCGACTCCATCCAGCCCGCCTGAAGGCCTCTGCGCAGGCCCGGCACCACCGCCCGACGGACGTTGCGCGGCTCCGGGTCGTTGGCTTGGCGCACCACCACCGGAGGGCCGCTGGGCCGGACCTCCGGCGCCTTCGCCGCCGGGACGCTGCTGCCCGGCGCCTTCTCCCGGGCGAGGCCCACCGCCGTCCTGCCCGCGGAACTGCTGGCGGTGATCCACGCCGGGTCGCGATTGACCGTAGCGATCGCGGGCGGCGGTATCGCGATACGCGACGCCTCGACGATGATCGACATTGTGCTGCCAACGATTGCCGCTTCCGACTTTCGTCCGGTCGAAGTTGCGGTCGATGTTGGTCGCTCGATTGACGTTGACGTTGACGTAGCTGCTGCCACGGCCATACCCCCAAGCCCAGCCACCGAACAAGGCACCGGCGGCGGCAAATCCCAGCCCCCAGAGGAAACCTGTCGCCAGCGCACCGCCCAGCGGCCAGTAGTAGGGTGGATAGGCCGGGTAGGGCCAGCTTCCATAGACCCATGTCGGATTGTACGACGGCACGTAGACGACCTGCGGGTCGGCCGGCTCGATGACGATGATGCGGTCGCTACCCTGGGCTTGCGTGCTGACGACCTGTTCCTTGCCGGTCTTCAGGTTGCCGGCATCCGACGCGCGAGCCCGCAATCGCTGTATGGAATCGGCGACATCCGCTTCCTGACTGATCATCGCGTCGCCCAGATTCTGCGTCCACTGCAGCTGGTCGTTCATCTGGGCAAGGACAGGTGGAAAGGCGACGAGCGACTTCACGCTGGCGTCCCATCTCATCTGCTGGACTGCCGCGATCGCTGCGTCGCCCTTCACGTTAGGGTTGGTCTGCGACCAGCGCGCCGCCTCCACGACTTCGAGGGGGTAAGTCGCCGCCATCATGATCTGCGACAGCACTGCATCGGGATAGAGCGCGATCGGCGCCAGCATCTGGTCGAGTTCTTCCGGCGAAAACGGCGGCCGGTCGGCCTGGGCCGAGGCGGGCGCGACGGCGAGCGCGCCCCCCGCGAGCACCAACAGGGCCAAGGCACTGCGCTGGACCATCGCGTCCCTCTCGTCGGCTGGTGTTTGGCAGTCGATAGGATCGGGAATCGCATTGGACATGGCTTGCCTCAAAGGAGTGCCAAGCCGACGATCTGCACCGCGACGACCTTAACGATGGTGCCGGATGGGAAGATCATCGCGTAGCTGATGTCGGTGCGGTCCGTGGGCGCCATGCGTGACGCATAGACCAGGATGGCCGGGTTGCCCGTGGCACCAGATGCGACCCCCAGCAGGTCGTCGAATGGAATGCGCATCACATAGCGGCCGACGATCAGGATGATGAGCACCATGCTCAGCACCACGGCTGCGCCGATCAGCAGCATCAGCGGGCCGCTCTGCGCCACCGTCGTCACAAAGGCCTGGCCGGAATTGATGCCGACCACACCGAGGAACAGTGTCAACCCGAAGTTGCGCAGTACGATGTTGGCCGGCAGCGGCATGACCCAGCTGATCGGGCCCGTACGGCGCAATCTGCCGAGGATCAGGGCCACGATCAGCGGCCCACCGCCGATGCCGAGCGACACCGTGCCCACGCCGGGAATGGGGATGGGAACCAGGCCGAGCAACACACCCAGCACCATGCCGAATCCAACCGAGATGTAGCTGAACTCCGCGGTCGACTTGACCGTGTCCCCGAAGAAGGCCCGCGCCTCGGCAATGCGGTCGGCAGGCACCAGCACGCCGATGCGATCGCCGATCTCCAGCATCGCGTCGGACGTCGGCACGACGTCGGCGTCATGCCGCCTGAGGTGCAGGATGTGCATCGGAAAGCTGCTCGGCATTGGCAGTTGGGCCAGCGCGACGCCAGTCAGGCCGACCTTGGAGACGAAAAAGCGCTGATAGGAAAGGTCGCCGCGATCCTTGGCGATCCGGCCGGGGTCGAGACGTCCAAGGGCGGCAACCGTCTCGGCGATCGATGCCGGGCGATCCGCCGCAATCAGCAGACCATCCCCGGGCCGAATGACAATGTCGTCGTTTGGCAGCAGGTTGCGATGGTCCTGACGCACTCCCGAAACCTGGACACCGGCCGGCATCGCCTTGACCAGTTCACCGAGCTTCGTCCTCTCGGCGGGAAGCCTGTCGACGGTGATCTCGGCCATGTGGAAGCGCGCCGCCGGCGGCTCGAAGGCAGGCTTCACCGCCCGTGTCAGGAAATAGAAGCAAAGAATGGGGCCGATGACGCCGAACGGATAGGTAACGGAGTAGCCGATCGACGGCGAATTGTTGCCCGTGGCGTCGAGCGCGGCCTGCAGAGTGGGCGTGCTCGTCATCGAGCCGGCAAAGATGCCCAGAGTATGGCCGGGCTCGATGCCGAAGATCCGGCCGAGACCGAGCGCGACGGCCAATCCGACGATGATGGCGACAATCGCCAGCGCATTGTAGCGGCGCCCCGGTCCGGATAGCCCCTCGAAGAACTGGCGGCCGTAGAGGATGCCGATGCCGTAGAGGAACATGACCAGGCCGATCAGGCCGATCAGCCCCGCGATCTGCGCCTTGGGGGCGATGCCACCGATCGCCAGGCCGACGAACAGGACGGCGCCGATGCCGAGCGAGAACCCGAACACGTTGATCTGGCCTACGGCATAACCAAGCCCAATTGCCAAAAAGAGCGCCAGAATCGGCTGAGAAGCCAGGAGGTCGGCCAGTGAAGCCAGCATCAAATCTCCCCTGAGGACGAGCCAGTTCGCTTACCGAGCGCGGCAGCCGGCATCGCGAAAGACATTCAAGGCAGCCTGCATCTGCGCTGCGGTCGGTGTAGGCGTGTCGCCGAGCCTGTAGTCGAGCCCGAGCGTCTTCCACTTGAATTCCCCCATTTGATGGAATGGCAGGACTTCGACCCATTCGACGTTCTTCATCGGGGCAACCAATCGGGCGACCTTGTCGATGTTGGCCGGATCGTCCGTCAGGCCCGGCACCAGCACGAACCTGATCCAGACGGCCTTGCCCAGCACCTCGAGTCGGCGGGCAAAGCGCAACGTCGGCTCGAGTTCGACGCCCGTAACCTGCCGATAGATCTCGGGATCGCCGCTCTTGATGTCGAGCAGCACCAGATCGACGCTTTTCATGTAGTCGTCGTCGGCGCGATCCCCCAGGAAGCCCGAAGTATCGAGCGCGGTATGCAGGCCCATGCCCTTGGCCGCCTCGAAGAGGCCTCGGGTGAACGCCGTCTGCACGAGTGGCTCGCCGCCGGAGATGGTAAGCCCACCGCCCATCGCCCTCAGCGCAGGGGCAAAGTCTCCAAGCCGGCGGATGGCGTGCGCCAACTCGATGCGCGTGCCGTCCTTGAGATGCCAGGTGTCGGGGTTGTGACAGTAGAGACAGCGAAGCAGACAGCCCGACATGAACAGCATCAGGCGCACGCCCGGCCCGTCGACCGTCGAGCCGGTCTCGTAGGAATGCACCCAGCCGCAGGTGCGCTCGGTGCCCTTGAACTCGCTCGTTTCCGGAGCATCCGGAGATTTGCGGACGCGCAGGTCGAACCGGCTGCCGACCTCGACCATGCCGTTTTCGGTCATGACGCGGCCTCAGTAGCTGCGATGAAACGTCCGACGGATCACATCGAGCTGCTGCTCGCGCGTCAGGCGGACGAAGTTCACGGCATAGCCCGAGACCCGGATGGTGAGCTGCGGATACTTCTCCGGATGCTCCATCGCGTCCTTCAGCGTGTCGATCGAGAGCACGTTCAGGTTCATGTGAAAGCCGCCCTGCCCGAAATACATGTCGAACGCCTTGACGGCGTTGTCGATCGCCGCCTCGCTGTCGCGCTGCGCGAGGTTGGGGGCAATGCTGACCGTGTAGCTGATGCCGTCCTGGGCGTCGGCATAGGGCAACCGTGCCACCGAGATGCAGGAGGCGAGCCAGCCATGCGTGTCCCGTCCATGCATCGGGTTGGCGCCGGGCGCGAACGGCTCGCCCTTGCGCCGCCCGTCCGGCGTGTTGCCGGTGTGCTTTCCGTAGACCACGTTGGAGGTGATCGTCAGCACCGACTGGGTGTGCACGGCGTTGCGATAGGTCGGATGCTTGCGCACCTTCTGCATGAAGCGCGTGACGATATCGGCCGCGATATCGTCGACCCGGCGATCGGCATTGCCGTAAGTCGGAAACTCGCCCTCGATGCGATAGTCGATGGCAAGGCCCTTGTCGTCGCGAATGACGTGCACCTTGGCGTGCTTGATGGCGGACAGGCTGTCGGCCGTAACCGACAGGCCGGCGATACCGCAAGCCATGGTGCGCAGGATGGAGCGATCATGCAGCGCCATCTCGAGGCGCTCGTAGAAGTACTTGTCGTGCATGTAGTGGATACAGTTCAGTGCATGCACGTATGTGCGCGCCAGCCACTCCATCGTCGCGTCGAACTTGGCGGCGACTTCGTCGTAGTCGAGCACATCCGAGGTGATCGGTGCCGTTGCCGGCGCCACTTGCGCGCCGCTCATCTCGTCTCGGCCACCGTTGATGGCGTAGAGCAGCGCCTTGGCGAGGTTCACGCGAGCGCCGAAGAATTGCATCTGTTTTCCGACCCGCATGGCCGAAACACAGCAGGCGATCCCGAAGTCGTCGCCCCAGTAGGGACGCATCAGATCGTCGTTCTCGTACTGCACGGCCGAAGTATCGCGACTGACCTTGATGCAGTAGCGCTTGAACGGCCCCGGCAGGTGCTGCGACCACAGCACCGTCATGTTCGGCTCCGGCGCCGGGCCCAGATTCCTGAGCGTGTGCAGCATCCGGAAACTGGTCTTCGTCACCAGCGGTCGGCCGTCAAGGTCCATGCCGCCGATACATTCCGTCGCCCAGTAGGGATCGCCGCTGAACAGGGCGTCGTACTCCGGCGTACGCAGGAAACGCACGATGCGCAGCTTCTGCACGACCTGGTCGATCAGTTCCTGCGCGCCCGATTCGTCGAGCTTGCCCGCGAGCAGGTCGCGCTCGATGAAGACATCGAGGAAGGTCGAGACCCGGCCGATCGACATGGCCGCGCCATTGGCCTCCTTGATGGCGCCAAGATAGGCAAGATAGGTCCACTGCACGGCTTCGCGCGCCGTCTCGGCGGGCCGCTTCAGGTCACAGCCGTAGCGTTTGCCCATCTCGACCAGATCGGCGAGGGCGCGCATCTGCTCCGCCAGCTCCTCGCGCTCGCGAATGATCTCGTCGGTCGCCCACATGTCGTCGAGCTGGGCGCGCTCGACTTTCTTCGCCGCGAGCAGACGATCGACTCCGTAGAGCGCCACGCGTCGATAGTCGCCGATGATGCGGCCTCGGCCATAGGCGTCGGGCAGCCCGGTGACGACGTGCGAACGCCGGCATGCCAGGATTTCCGGCGTATAGGCGTCGAACACGCCGTCGTTGTGCGTCTTGCGGTACTTGGTGAAGGCCTCGTGAACGGCCGGATCGGCAGCGAAGCCTGCGGCCTTGAGGCCCGCCTCGACCATGCGCAGTCCGCCCGCCGGAAAGATCGCGCGCTTGAACGGTTTGTCGGTCTGCAGCCCGACGATCACCTCGTTGTCCTTGTCGATCCAACCGGGACCGTGCGCCAGGAGCGACGACGGATTCGCGGCGTCGACGTCGAGGACGCCCTTCTTGCGCTCTTCCTCGAAGTAGGGTTGCAGCTTCGCCCATACCGCCCTGGTGCGGATCGACGGGCCGACAAGAAACGTCTCGTCACCCTCGTAGGGCGTGACATTGCGGACGATAAAGTCGCGCACGTCGATTTGCTGCTGCCAGCGGCCGGGATTGAAAGATTGCCAAGCCCTTGCGTTCGTCTGCGCCCGATCGGGCTGGCCGGAGGTGGCGTCCTGCATCGCGTCCTCCCCTGGACGTTGTTCGGAAACATATCCACCCGGAACACGCCGCCGCGCATTGACCAAGGTCAATGTCGCCATGGGTCGGTCTGGCTAGAAGACAGATGGGGAGAAATTTCAATGACTGGGGACACCCTCGGCGGCGCAGGCAAACGGCACGAAAAGTACGAGCACTTGATTGCGCGGGCTCGCGAATTGCCCCGCATGACGACAGCAGTCGCCCACCCGTGCGACGAGGTCTCACTGGAAAGCGCCGTCGAGGCGGCGAAGCTCGGCATCATCGAGCCTGTGCTCGTCGGCCCTCGGGCCCGCATCGGCGACACGGCAAGCCGGGCGAAGCTCGACATTTCCGGTTTCGAGTGCATCGACGCATTGCATAGCCACGAGTCCGCGACCAAGGCGGTCGGACTGGTAAAGGCCGGTCGCGCCGAGGCGCTCATGAAGGGCAGCTTGCACACCGACGAGTTGATGGCCGCCGCCGTCGCACGCGACACCGGCATCCGCACCGCGCGACGCATCAGTCATTGCTTCGTCATGGACGTACCCGGCCATTCGCAGGCCCTGATCATCAGCGACGCCGCCGTAAACATAGCCCCCAGTCTCGAGGCCAAGGTCGACATCGTTCAGAACGCCATCGATCTCGCGCACGCACTCGGTGTCGAGAGGCCTCGCGTGGCGATCCTGAGCGCGATGGAGACAGTCAACCCCAAGGTGCCGTCGACGCTCGAAGCAGCTGCGCTGTGCAAGATGGCCGACCGCGGCCAGATCACCGGCGGCATCCTCGATGGGCCGCTGGCGCTGGACAACGCCATCAGCCTGCAGGCCGCCGAAATCAAGCATATCGTCTCCCCGGTCGCCGGCCAGGCCAACGTATTGATCGTGCCCGATCTCGAAGCCGGTAACATGCTGGCCAAGAGCCTTTCCTTCCTCGCCGGGGCCGACGCCGCCGGCATCGTGCTGGGCGCGCGCGTGCCGATCATCCTGACGAGCCGGGCCGATTCGCGTCTCACTCGCCTCGCCTCTTGCGCCGTCGCCGTGCTGGTGGCGGCGGCGCGACGGGCGAAAGCGTCCATTCCCGCCTAGCCGGTCACGATGTCGGACTCCCCACCTGACGGCTGCATCGTGGTCGTCAATGCCGGCTCATCGAGCGTCAAATTCGCCATCTACGAGGCTTCTTTCGACGGTGTCCTGCTGTTTCGCGGCCAGATCGAGCAGCTCGGTCTGGCGCCGCGCCTGCGGATGCTCGATGGAGGTGGCCGGATCGTTGCCGAACGAGAGTGGACCAAGGGAATGCTCGACCACGGTGGCGCCGTGAGAGAGTTGCTCCTGCTCGGCCGCAAGCTCGTGGGAGACCGGCCGGTGCTTGGGATCGGTCATCGCGTGGTGCATGGCGGCACGGCGTTCGCTACGCCCACACGCGTCAACACCAGGGTGATGAAAGCCCTGACCAAACTGGTTCCTCTCGCGCCGCTGCATCAGCCGCACAATCTCGCGGCCATTGCGACAGTCACCGAGGCTGCGCCCCGATTGCCGCAGGTTGCCTGCTTCGATACGGCCTTCCACCGTACGCAGCCGGCGCTCGCCCAGGAATTTGCCCTTCCCGGCAAGTACACGCGCGACGGTGTACGCCGCTACGGCTTCCACGGCCTGTCCTACGACTATGTCGTCAACCGGCTCAAGGAGACGATGCCGGTGCTGTCGGGCGCGCGCCTTGTCATCGCACATCTCGGCAGTGGCGCCAGTCTGTGCGCCGTCCGAGACGGGAAGAGCATCGCCAGCACGATGGGCTTCTCTGCGATCGACGGGCTGATGATGGGAACCCGCACGGGTGCGCTGGATCCCGGCATCCTGCTCTATCTCCTGCAGGAACGCGGGATGAGCACGGAACAGATCGAGGACCTGCTCTACCGCCAGTCCGGTTTGCTCGGAGTCTCGGGCATCTCGTCGGACATGCGGGTGCTGCGCCAATCGACGGCACCGGAGGCCGCGCACGCAATCGCGCTCTTCGTCTATCGCATCGTGCGTGAAATCGGTTCTCTGGCGGCGGCCCTGGGCGGACTCGACGGCATCGTCTTCACGGCCGGAGTCGGCGAGAACGATCCGGCGACGCGCTCCGAGGTCTCCACCGGCTGCCGATGGCTCGGACTGACGCTCGACGAGCGGCGCAACACCGCGGGCGAGAGCCGCATCAGCACCGACACATCGAATGTCTCCGCCTGGGTCGTGCCTACCGACGAAGAACGAATGATCGCACGCTATACCTGCCAGCTCCTGGCGGGCACGCCGTAGGTCGCTTTCTCGCCCAAGCCGTCAACGCTTGGGGAGCCTGTCGCGCTCGGCTAGAATCGCCCGGTCGATGACGGCGAACAGATGGCTGTCGGGCGACAACGTGCATCCGCCACGGACCAACATGGCCAGATTGCCGCCGTCCGCACCCTCCGGAATCCTGACGCCCCGGTAACGTGCAACATGCTCGGCGAGGAAGATTGCCACCGCGCGACGCGCCTCCGGAGCCATGGCTTGAGCCTCCCGACAGGTTAGGTAAGCCGCATTGTCGAATTTTTGCGACTGAGCCACGGCCGACGTTGTTCCTGCCGAGACGAGCAGCACCGCCGCTGCCAGGATATTCCGGATCATTTCTTGTCCCCCACGATGTAACCGAGCGATCCGCCGATCAAACCGGCTCCGACGACCTCACCGAACGAACCGCCGGCAACCATGCCGATGCCGGAGCCGAGGGCAGCCCCCGTCAGCGCCCCCTTCTGGCCGCCGCTCATGGTCTCGCTGCAGCCCGCCAGGGACAGCGACAAGAGAACGATTGCCGACGCCCAAACCGATTTGTTCTTGCTCATTCTCCGCTCCATCCTGCCAAGTGGGAAAACCGTGCCGATCAATCTCCCCGGCGCGCGAACAGCCGTCTCAAGCGCGACCGGGAGGGCCACATCGCGATCAGAAAAACAACAAGCACGATCAGCAGCAGCGCGAACGCGCCGCGGACGATCGTGAAGACGGGCGAGTCGAACTCCACGAAAACGGGAGGGAGATAGGTGACAATCGCCCAGATTTTTGCCGCGATCCAATCAAGCATCAGTGCCTCATTGGATATCATACGGCCGCCCGGTCGGGTCCATCGTTGATATTCGTCAACGCCAGCCCGGATTCAATGCTGCTACTTGGGGAAATCAAGGAGCCGGAACCATGGGCGACCCGTTTCTAAACTACTTCGCGCTTTTCGTCCTCCTGTTCGTCGTGGTGGTACTGTTCTACGGCATCATCGCGATCCATGACATTCCGCACCTGATCGCGAAGTCGCGCCGACATCCGCACCAGGACGCGATTCATGCGGCGGGATGGGTCAGCCTGTTCACGTTGCACGCGCTCTGGCCATTCCTCTGGATCTGGGCCATGGCCTACCGACCGGATCGCGGCTGGGGCATTTCCGAACGGGGCGCTTTTGCCGGAGATCCGGGCGAAGTCGGCGAGTTGATACGCCGGATCGAGGCGCTCGAGACCAAGCTCGGCACGGAGGGCTGACCGTGGACCTCCTGCTGATCCTCACTTACGTCGCTATCTGCTATGCGGTGTTCAAGATCTTCAAAATTCCAGTCAACCAGTGGTCGCTTTCGACGGCGGCCCTGGGTGGCATCATCGGCATCAGCCTCTTGCTGCTGGTCATGAACTACAACCACCCCTTCACCACCAACGCGCGCATCTACTTCGCGACGACGCCCATTTTGCCCGGCGTCAGGGGACGGGTGGTCGAGGTGCCGGTGCAGGCGAACGTGCCGCTCAAGGACGGCGATGTGCTGTTCCGCATCGATCCCAAACCCTACGAGTACATCGTCGAACAAAGGCAGGCGGCCCTGGCGGAAGCCGAGCAGAACGTCAAACAGCTCAAGGCGGCGCTGGACCAGGTCACTGCCGCCGCTCAAAGGGCCGAGGCCCAACAGCAGCTCGCGCAGCAGGAATTCCAGCGGCAATCCGAATTGTTCGAACGGAAGGTCGTCGCGCAGGCAACGCTGGACATCGCCGCCCGCAATCTCGATGCCGCCCGACAGTCCGTTCTGGGCGCACGCGCAGAAGAGGAGCGCGCGCGGCTCGCCTATACGTCGAACATCGGGGGCGTGAACACCGCGGTCGCCCGGCTCACCGCCGAACTGGCCGATGCAAAATACGACCTCGACCAGACCGTCGTGCGGGCGGCAGGACCGGGATATGTCACGCAACTCAGCCTCCGGCCAGGCATGTATGTCGTGCCGGCGCCATTGCGGCCGGTCATGGTCTTCATCAACACCGACAAGCAGGACAGTTCCCTGGTGGCGGCCTTCCAGCAGAACTCGCTTCAGCGCGTCAAGGCGGGCGACGAGGCCGAGGTCGCCTATGACGCCGTGCCGGGCCGCGTGTTCAAGGCGAAGGTCAATCGCGTGCTCGACGCGATCGGCGCCGGCCAGGTGCAGGCGACCGGCAGCTTGATCGACCTCGGCTGGCCAAGCAACAGCGGCGGCCGCGCCCTTGCCATGATCGACATCGAGGAAGATTTGTCAGCCTACAATATCCCGCTCGGTGCCGCGGCGCAGGTCGCCATCTACACCGAGCACTTCCATCATGTGTCCGTACTGCGCAAGGTGCTTCTGCGGATGCGCAGCTGGCAGAACTACGTGTTCCTCGAAGGGCATTGAGCTATTCCTCGGGCTCGGTCGAGAAGGTGAGCGGATGGCCGGCCTGGCGGCCCATGTCATTGGCCTCGGTGGCCTTGCTCTCGGCGACGTCGCGCGTGTAGGTGGCGACGACGCAGGTGCCGCGCTGATGTGCCGTCATCATGATGCGGTAGCCCTCGTCCTCGCTGGTACGGAACACCGCCTGCAGCACCTTCACCACGAACTCGCGCGGCGTGTAGTCGTCGTTGATGAGCACCACCTTGTAAAGCTTGGGCTGCTCGGTCCTGGGCTTGGTGATCGTGTCGGGCTTCAGGACATCGATGTCGTCGCTCATCGCATCCTCCTCGAAAGCGACCGTTAGAGTTTCTCCTTGAGGAAACGATCGACCAGCCGGTCGGCCCGGCTGCGATCGGTGAAAGTCAGATGCCGCGCCAGGTTGCGCGGCGACGAGGCGAGATAGAAGCGCTCGTACTGTTCGTTGCGGCTGGCGAGCGCGGAACCGGCGAAATCCCAGGCGAGCCGGAAGGTCCGGATGCGCTCCTCCGCCGGCATGCCCTTGGCGCCGGGCAGGTACTTGTCGATCAGGGGGCGCAGCTCCTTGTCCTCCATCTGCGCGAGGCTCGGCGTCGCGAAGAGGTTGTGCGAGCCGATCAGGCGCAGGATCTCGTTCACTCGCGGGAACCACAGCGGCAGGAAGCCGCGCAGCGCGTGCAGCGGCGCGCCCGAGCAGGTCCACAGGCCCGACGGCCATTCGCGCGCCTCGACCTCGGCGGCGACGATGGCGGCGCGGGTGAACTCGGCATAGCCCCAGATCTCGCCGATCAGCCGCATGGTCTCCGGATCGGCGGCGTTGATCGAGGCCGCCATGCGCAGCGCCAGTCCCCAGGCGAAATCGAGCTTCACTGAGGCGCGAATCATGGTCTGCTGCTGGATGTTGGCCGGCCAGCTCGTCGTCATCACCGTGTTGTAGGCGGCGAGATTGCAGTCGATGAACAGCCGATCGCGCGGCACCTCGACGTCGTCGAAGATGACGAAGGCGTCCTGCTCGTCGAAGCGGCTGCTGAGCGGGTGGTCGAAGCAGTTGCGGCCGGCCGACACCGAATCGCGGCACAGGAACTTCAGCCCCGGCGAACTCATCGGGATGCAGAAGCAGAGCGCATAGGCCTCTGCGCCCTGCGGCAGCGGATGGGCGGGATAGACGGCGATCTCGTCGGCGAAGGGCGCCAGGGTGGCGAGGATGCGCGCGCCGCGCACGACGATGCCGTGCTCGGTCTCGCCGACCTTGTGCAGCGCCAGCTCGCTGCCGGGCTTGGGCACATCGCCCATCGCCTTGTCGACGGTCGGATGCACGATCGTGTGGGTGAGCGAGATGTCGTTGCGACGCAGGAACTTCTGGTAGGCGACCAACCGCTCGGCGCCGGCCTCGTTGCCGTTGGCGCCCCATTCGTCGGGCCGCGCGGCGAAGCCGGCGTAGGTGACGTTCATGTAGTCGGGCGTGCGACCCATCAGGCCGACGGAGTACTCCGCGACCCGGCGCAGCGCCGCGCCGCGGCGCGCGAGGTCGGCGCGGCTGCGCGGCGCGACGTGGCTGGTGCCGATCGGCTCGCCCGAATCGGGGTCGGCCGTCAGAAGGATGTCGGCGTGCCTGTGCTGCAGGTCGAAGACCTCGGCCAGCGCATGGGCCGCGCCCGTGAGCCTGGGGTGATCGACGACGTCCTTCACGCGCTCGCCGTCGACCCATACCTCGCGCGGGCTGCGCAGGCCTTTCAGGAACTGTTCGCCCGTCCGTGCCGGCATGGCGTGCTCCTCAGCCGACCGGCATGGTCTCGGCGAGCGGCGGCAGCTTCACCACCCGCGCGTACCACGCCTCAAGCTTCGGATGGCCCGGCCGCCACGGCTCGTTGGCGTAACGGAAATCGAGATAACCCAGGGCGCAGCCGATGGTGATCTCGCCGATGGTGGCGAGATCGCCCAGCGCACCGGCCTCCTTCTCCAGCGCGTCGAGCGAACGCGTGACCTTGCCCTGCTGCAGCGCGATGTAGGCCTTGCGACCGTCGTCCTGCGGCAAGGTGAGCTCGCGCCGGCGCGGCTGCGTGGCGTCGAGGATGCCGTCGCCCAGCGCCTGCTGGGTGAGCGCCTTCCAGCGCGCCGGCGCCGCCATGGGAAAGAGCTTCGGCGCCGGGCCGATCGTGTCGAGATATTCGCAGATCACCGGCGAATCGTAGAGGCAGGTGCCGTCGTCGAGCATCAGCGTCGGCACCTTGGAGAGCGGGTTGTACTGCAGCAGGGCCGGATCGGTGGTGCCGATCTTCAGCCGCTCGATCTGCCCGTCGATGCCGCGCTTGATCGCGCAGGCATTGACCTTGCGCACATAGGGGCTGGCGGCGGAATAGGCGAGTTTCATTGGGATCCTCCACGGTTCAAGGTGACGACCCTAGCACGGACGAGCCGAACGACAGTCGTGGAACCCGCGTCGACTCGCGGTTCAACCGCTGCCCGTCTTTTCCGCCAGCCACGTCATGATCAAGGATTGGTCGGGAATGTCCCGCTTGTCGACGGCAACCTTGATCCGATCGTGCAACGTCACCGGCAGACGGAGCAAGATCGAGGTCGATGCATCGTCCTCGCGGAAGTGACCCTGATCAACCTGCCACCGGCGGGCGGCCACCGTTATCGTAAGATAAGATCACGGCAGATGCGCGATTGGCCAAGTTCGCGAAATAGTCTGGACCTAGCGGCCGTAGCCCACAGGCTTGGTCACATATCCCGCCGCGACATCCGCCGCGAGCGCCGACTCCGAGCGCTGGCACGGATCGCCGTGCCCGCCGCCGCCCGGCGTGCCGAGGGAGACGGTGTCGCCCTTGTTGAGCACATACTGCTTCTTGGGGTCGGTCTTCTGGCCGTTGATGCGCAGCTCGCCCGGCGCGCCGTCCTTGCCGCCTTCGATGCCGAAGGCCGGGAAGATCGTGCGCTCGGCGAGGAACGAGACGGCGATCGGCGTGTCGCTGCGGCTTTCGATCAGGATCTCCTGTCCCAGCCCGCCCCTGTGGCGCCCTGCGCCACCGCTATCGGGCCGCAGCTTCTTGTGATGGAAGCGCAAGGGCGCGATGTGCTCGCTGATCTCGATCGAGGTCGAGCTGACGTTCGACGGCCAGGAGAGGCAGGTGACACCGTCGCGCTGCGTATTGGCGCCCATGCCGCCGTTGTAGAAGAACATGTTGGCGTAGGGTCGGCCGCCTTCCCTGACTCCCGACTGGTTCATGCCCCACATCGGGCTGCCGCAGGCCGCCATCACCCGCTCGGGCACGATCTGGCCCAGGCAGCCGAACACCAGCATCGGCACGTAGTGGCCGATCAGCATGCGCGAGCCGCCCGGCGCGGGGAACTGCGGATTGACGATGCAGCCCGGCGGCGCCTCGAGTTTGATCGGCTGCCAGGCGCCCTCGTTGTTGGGCAGATTGGGGCTGGTGCAGACCTTGACCCCGTACATCGCCATGGCGTTGGTGTAGCAGAGGGCACAGTTGATGGCGCGATCGACCTGGGAGTCGGTGCCGGCGAAATCCATCTCGATCTCGTCGCCCTTCACGGTGAGCTTCATCTTCAAGGTGATGGGGGTCTCCATCAGGCCGTCGGTCTTGAGCTCGCTCTTGTAAACGCCGTCGGGCAGCGCGCGGATGGCGGCGCGCATCGCCGTCTCGCAGCGGCCCTGGATCTCGCGCGCCAGATCGGTGAGGTCGGCGAGCCCGTAGCTCTCCATCAGCACGCGCAGCCGGTCTTCCATCAGGTCGAGCGCCACCACCTGCGCCCACAGATCGCCCATCGTCTGGTCGGGCGTGCGCACGTTCTTGCGGATGATGGTGACCAAGGTCTCGTCGGTCCGGCCGGCGGCGATGAACTTCATGGGCGGGATCTGCAGCCCCTCCTCGAACACCTCGCGCGGCTCGGGGCTCCTGATCTTGCCGCCTATATCGGGCGCATGGGCCGTCGTTGCGCTAAAGGCGACCAGCCTGCCGTCCCGGAAGATCGGCTTGGCCATGGTGACGTCGGGCAGATGGCCGGTCCCGAGCCAGATGTCGTTGGTGATCAGCACGTCGCCGGGCTCGAGCTTGTCGGGCGGAAAGGCGCGCAGGAAGTGCTTCACCGTCTCGGGCAGGGTGCCGATGAAGCTCGGGATGCTCTCCGACGCCTGCACCAGCGATTGCCCGGCGGCGTCGGTGATGACGCAGGAGAAGTCGTAGCTCTCGCGCACCAGGGTCGAGAACGAGGTGCGCACCATCGCCGCCGCCGCCTCGTCGACCATGGAGATCAGGCGCCGCCACAGGAGTTCCAGTTCAATCGGATCGAACGTGCGCGCCATCACGTCACCTCCGCCAAAATCGACCCATCGGCCAGCAGGCGCGCCTTGGCGCCGGGACCGACGATGAAGGTGCTCTCGTCCTCCTCGAACACCGCCGGTCCGGCGATCTCGGTGCCGGGCTTCAGCGCATAGCGGTCCCACACCTTCGTCTGCACCGTCTTGTTCTCGTCCGGAAAGAACACCGGCCGCGTGCCCTTCTCGGCCCGCGCCGCGCCGGGCCGCGGCAGCTCGAGCTTGCCGCCGGTCCCGGGCATGGGCGCGGCGAGCGACAGCCGCAGCGCGACGAACTGGATCGCGGCACCGGGCGGCGTGCGCGCAAACAGCGCCTTGTAGGCCTTCTCGAACTCGGCGCGCACGCCTGATTCGGTCAGGGACCCTCCTGACGTTTCTGGCATGACGACCGTGACCTCGCTGCCCTGGCCGATGTAGCGCATGTCGGCCAGCCGCCGCGCCGCACGCGCGCCGACGTCCGCACCGGTCAGGCGCAGCACCTCCAGCGACTCCTTCTCGAGATCGGCGAACACCCTGTCGGCCGCCGTCAGGTCGGCGCCGGCCAGCGGCTGGTTGAAGCTCTGCACGCGATCGACGCGCGCCGGCGCCATCAGCATGCCGATGGTGCTGCCCGCCCCCGCGCCCGGCGGGCAGACGACGCGCTTGACGCCGAGCTTGCGCGCGACATGCCAGGCATGGACCGGTCCGGCGCCGCCGGTCGCGAGCAGCGCGTATTCGGCGGGAATGCGGCCGCGCTCGGCGATGGCGACGCGGGCGGCACCCGCCATGTTCTCGTTGACCACGTCGTGCACGCCGAAGGCGGCGCGATCCGGCGCCACGCCGAGATCCTTCGCGAGCTTGCCGAACGCCGTGTCGGTCGCGACGCGGTCGATCTTCATGGCGCCGCCCAGGAAGAAGTCGGCGTTGAGATAACCCAGCGTCAGGTCGGCGTCAGTCACCGTCGCCTCCGTGCCACCGCGGCCGTAGCAGGCGGGGCCGGGCTGAGCGCCGCTGCTCTCGGGGCCGACATTGAGCGTGCCGAGTTCCGACTTGTGCGCGATCGAGCCGCCGCCGGCGCCGATCTCGATCAGCTCGACGGTGGCGATCTGGATCGGCAATCCAGAGCCGCGCAGGAAGCGCTTCTCGCGCGCCGCCTCGAAGCCGTAGGCGACCAGCGGCTCGCCGTCGTCGACCAGCGCGAGCTTGGCGGTCGTGCCGCCCATGTCGAAGGCGAGCACGCGATCGAGTCCCGCGTTCCTGCCGAACCAGGCACCGGCCAGCGCGCCGGCCGCCGGGCCGCTTTCCAGGAGCTGCACCGGCGCGCGCTTGGCTTCGCTGACATGCGTGAGGCCGCCGTTGGACAGCATCAGGAACAGGCCGCCCGGAATGCCTTCGGCGCGCAGCGCCTGCTCGAGCCGCTCGAGATAGATTTCGGCCAGCGGCCGCACGTAGGCATTGGCGACCGTCGTGCTGGCGCGCAGATACTCGCGGATTTCCGGGGCGATGTCGGACGAGAGCGAAATCGAGAGATTCTGGAAGCGCTCGGCCACCGCGGCGCCGATCGCGCGCTCGTGCGCCGGATTGGCGTAGGCGTGCAGGAAGCAGATGGCGAGGCTTTCGACGCCGTCCTTCACCAGCTCGGCGACCTCGGCCAGCGCCGCCTCGATCTCGATCGCGATCTCGACGCTGCCGTCCGGCGCCAGCCGCTCCCTCGCCTCGCGCCGCCACGGCCGCGGCACCAGCGGCCTGGGCATCTCGATGAACAGGTCGTAGAGCTCGTACTTGCGCTCGCGGCCGATCTCCAGCACGTCGCGGAAGCCAGCCGTCGTCAGCAGCCCGGTCTTCGCTCCCTTGCGCTCGATGAGCGCGTTGGTGAAGAGCGTGGTCGCATGCACGACGCGGCCGATCTGCTCGGGCGCGGCGCCGGCCTTCGCCAGGACGCGCCGCGTCCCTTCCATCGCGCCGCGCGCCGGATCGTCGGGCGTGGTGCTCTCCTTCCAGATGACGGCGCGGCCGTCGCGCGGATCGTGGATGACGAGGTCGGTGAAGGTGCCGCCGATGTCGATGCCGAGAGAAAGAGGTGCCGTGCTCATTCCGCCTTGATGTTCCCCGCCTTGACGACCTTGGCCCAGCGCTCGCGGTCCTGCCTGATGTAGGCGGCGAACGCCTCGGGCCCCTGCGCGAGCGAGATCAGGCCCTGCGCGTCGAGCTTCGGCTTGTTGGCGGGATCGGCGATGGCGCCGATGAACAGCTTGGCCAGCGCCGCCTTGATGTCGGCGGGAAGCGCCGCCGGCCCGACCAGGCCGAACCAGTTGTTGATGTTGAGCGCCGGAATGTCCCTGGTCAGCAGCGGCAGCTCGGGCGCCAGCGGCGAGGGCTGGGTCGCCGCCAGCGCGAGGGCCCTCACCCTGCCGCCGCGCACCTGGCCCATGATCTCCGAGACGTTGGCGAAGAACAGGTCGACGTTGCCGGCCGCGACATCGGCGATGGCCGGCGCGCCGCCGCGATAGGGCACGTGCGTGAGCTTCAGGCCGCCCGACTCGGCCGCCAGGAACTCCGCGGCGAGCTGGTTCGTCGAGCCGAGGCCGGTCGAGGCATAAGTCACCTTGCCGGGATTGGACCTGGCGTAGGCGACGAGTTCGGGAATGGTCCTGAACGGCGCCTCCATGCGCACGATCAGCGCCATCGGCACACCGACCAGGTTGGCGACCGGCACCAGTTCCTTGTCGAGGTCGAGCGGGATGTTGGAGCCGGGAACGACCGGCCCGACGGCGAGCTGGCCCATGATGCCGATGCCGACGGTGTAGCCGTCGGGCGCCGACTGGCCGACCTGCTTCAGCGCGATGAAGCCGCCCGCGCCGGTCTTGTTGTCGACGATCACCGTGTAGCCGTGCTGGCGCTGCAGGGTGTCGGCGGCGAGCCGGGCGGTGATGTCGGCGGTGCCGCCCGGCGCGTAGCCGACCAGGATCTTGATGGCCTGCCTGGGCGTCCATGGCTGCTGGGCAGGAGCCGGCGCGGCGGCAAGAACGAGCGGAGCGGCAAGTAGACGACGACGAAGCATCGGCGATTCCCCTTACTCCCGACGGGACGGCCAGCAAGTCCCGTGCCCTGCCGGCGCGCCGCCCGACCCTAGCACCCCTGCGTGAATGCGGTAGCGACCTTCCCGCCCGTCGTGTCATGCTGCGGAAGTGAATCGAACGCGTCACCGCGAGAGTGACCGAGGAGCTCCGGAGGAAACCGACAAATGATCGCCACGAATTTGCGGCGGCTGCTGCCAGCCGGCCTGTTGTTCTTCGCCGGCGCCACACTGGCCGCCGGTGCGGCGTTCGCCCAGGGCAAGGACCTGACCATGGGCAACGTCAATCCGCCCAAGCACGGCACGTCGCAGACCTCCCAGGTCTTCATCGACAAGGTGGCCGAGCTGTCGGGCGGCAAGATCAAGATCGTGCACCACCATTCGGGCGCCCTCGGCGGCGAGCGCGAGGTCGTGCAGCAGATCCAGCTCGGCGCCGTCGACTTCGGGCCGATCACGACCGCGCCGCTTTCCGGCGCGGTACCGGAGATGTCGGTGTTCCAGCTGCCCTACATCTTTCGCGACTACGATCACGTCTTCAAGGCTCTCGACGGCACCGACACGCTCACCAAGTACTACGACGCGGTGCTCGACAAGAAGGGCCTGAAGCTGATCGGCTTCATCGCCGCCGGCTATCGCGGCATCTACGGCCACTACCCGATCAACGGCATGGCCGACATCAAGGGCAAGAAGGTGCGCGTGCAGGAGGACAAGATCCTGGTCGCCACCTTCAAGGCGCTCGGCATGATCTCCACGCCGATCGCCTTCCCCGAGGTCGCGACGGCGCTGCAGACCAAGGTGATCGATTTCGCCGAGGGCGGCGTGAACACCTTCTACCACAACAAGTTCTACGACGTCGTCAAGTACGTGGCCGACGTGCGCCACACCCACCAGGCGGTGGCGCTCATCATGTCCAAGGCGTCGTGGGGCAAGCTCGATCCGGCCGGCCAGAAGGCCGTCATGGACGCCTGGGCGGCCGCCCGCACCTTCAACCGCCAGTTCATCCTCGACGAGGACAAGCAGATCCAGGATCTGGTGAAGGCCAAGGGCGTCACCATCACCAAGCCCGACCCGGCGCCGTTCCTCAAGGCGACCGAGAGCGTCTATGCCGACTTCTACGTCACGCCCGCCGGCAAGGACGCCAAGAAGATGGTCGACTACATCATGAGCGTAAAGTAGGCCGTCGCGCCGGTGGCGGAAGACTCCAGCGGCGGCGGGGACAGGAAGGAGGACGGCGGTCGCCCTCCCTCCGCCGGTGCCCGCATCTATGACGGCCTCGGCTATTTCGGCGGCCTGATCCTGGCCGTCATGACGGCGGCCGTCTTCGTGCAGGTCGTGTTGCGCTATTTCGGCCTCACCGGCATCGACGGGCTCGAGGAGATCCCGCGCTACCTGTTCGTCTGGCTGATCATGTTCGGCGCCGCGGCGGCGATGTGGCGCAACGAGCACACCGCGCTCGACTACTTCGTCAACCGCTTCGGGCCGCGCCTTCGCGCGGCATTCGCCATCCTGGTCAACCTGCTCGGCATCTTCCTGTTCGGCTACCTGATGTGGCTCAGCGTTAAGCTGGTGCCGAACGCCGCGCTCCAGACCAGCGCCGGCCTCGGCCTCACCCTCGACTGGGTGTTCGCCGCGGTGCCGGTCGGCGGCGCGATGATGATCGTGCCGATGGTGCGCAACATCTACCTCGCCGCGAGGCGCGTGTGGCCGAAGTCCTCCTGATCGCCTTCGTCGTCTGTCTTCTGATCGGCATGCCGATCAGCATCGCCATGGGCATGGGCGCGCTGACGGCGGCGTTCTTCTATCCGGCGCTCAATCCCATCATCATCCCGACGCGCTTCGTCGGCCTGGTCTCCGATTCCTACCTGCTGCTGTCGGCGCCGCTGTTCATCCTGGCCGGCAACATCGCCGCGCGCGGCGGCGTGGCGCGCGTGCTGATCGATTTCGCGACCGTGCTGGTGGGCCGGTTCAGGGGCGGGCTGGCCTACGTCAACGTGCTCGACAGCATGTTCTTCGGCGGCATCTCGGGCTCGGCGGTGGCCGACGTGTCGGCGCTCGGCACCTTCCTGGTGCCGCAGATGGTGCGCAAGGGCTACGACAGGGACTTCGCCACCGCCCTCACCGTGGCGACCGCAGTGGTGGCGCCGATCATACCGCCCTCCATCATCGCCGTCATTTATGCCTGGATGGCCGACGAATCGGTGGCGGCGATGTTCGCCGCCGGCGTCATCCCCGGACTGCTGATCGGCATCGGCATGGCCGTGCCGGTGTTCATCATCGCCCGCAAGCGCAACTATCCGAAGGAGCCGCCGCCCACACTGCCGCAGTTCTGGGCGGCCTTGCGCAACGCCATGCCGGCGCTCGCCATCCCCGCCATCATCATGGGCGGCATCCTGGTCGGCTGGTTCACGCCGACCGAAGCGGCGGCGGTGGCCGTGGTCTATGCCCTCGTCGTGCCGCCGATCTTCTACCGCGAGCCGGCGCTCAGGGAGCTGCCCAAGATCTTCGCCGACAGCGCCCGCCTGTCGGGCGTGATCGGCATGATCATCGGCTTCGTCGGCGCCTTCGGCTGGGTCCTCACCTACTCGAAGTTCCCGTTCGTGGTGGCGAGCGCGATCGCTGCGATGACGCCGGCCTGGTGGGTGTTCGTCATCCTCATCATCCTGCTCTACATCATGCTGGGCACTTTCCTGACGCCGTCCGAGATCATCCTGGTCACGGTGCCGGTTCTGTTGCCGGTGGCCCAGGCGGTCGGCGTGCATCCGATCCATTTCGGGATGATCTGCGTCATCGCCTCGGCGATCGGCCACATCACGCCGCCGGTCGGGCTGTGTCTGTTCGTCGGCATGGCAATCAGCGGCCTGCCGATGGAAAAGCTGATGAAGCCGCTGTTGCCCTTCATCGTCGCGATCGTCCTGACGCTGCTTCTCATCGCCTTCATCCCCGACCTCATCCTGTTCCTGCCACGCCTGCTCGGCTTCACCCAGTAGCCGCCGCTGCGCTAGGGTCGGTGTCGCATGCCGCTCGCCCATCCCGCCGCCGACGTTTGGAGCTTGCTCGCCGATATCGCCGAGCAGACTCCCGACGCTCCCGCATTCCTCCACGCGGACGGGAACATCTCCTTCGGCCGGCTGGTCGAGACGGCGGCACGGGCGGCGCAGGGCCTCGCCGATCTCGGCGTCGGTCCCGGCGATCGCGTGGCGTTGTGGCTGCCCAACGTGCCGGCTTATCCCATCCTCTACTTCGCCTGCGCGCGGCTCGGCGCCATCGCGGTCGCGGTCAACACCCGCTTCCGCGCCGTCGAGGTCGCCGACATCGTCGGCCGCTCCGGCGCCAGGGTGCTGGCCTGCGCGCCGGGCTTCCGCCGCATCGACTTCCTCTCGATCCTGTCGCAGGTCGAGCCGGCGGCGCTCGATGCGCTCGCCGCCGTCGTCATCGTCGGCGACGAGGCGGCCGCCGCGCCGCCCGCCATCGAGCGGCTGCGACGCGTGCCCTTCGACCGCCTGTGCTCGCGACCGCGCCTCGGCGTCAACCATGCGAGCGCGAAGGCGCCGTGCAACATCTTCACGACGTCGGGCACGACCAGCGCGCCCAAGTTCGTCCTGCACCGTCAGGGCGCCATCGCCGGCCATGCCCAGCAGGTCGCGCGGGTGTTCGGCTTCGCGGCGCCTGACACGCTGTCGCTCAGCATCATGCCGCTGTGCGGCGTGTTCGGCTTCAACCAGACGCTGGCCACGCTCGCCGCCGGCCGGCCGTGCGTGCTGGTCGAGTCCTACGAGATCGAAGAGATCGCCCGCCTGATCGAGCGCCATCGCCCGACCACGATGTTCGGCAGCGACGACCTGTACGCCCGCCTGCTCGAGACGGTGCCGGGCGAGCGGCCGTTCCCGTCGATCCGATGGGCCGGCTACGCCAACTTCAACGCCTCGCTCGAGGACATCGCCGAGCGCGCCGAGGCGCGCGGGCTGCGGCTGTGCGGCCTCTACGGCATGAGCGAGGTGCAGGCGCTCTATGCCCGCCAGCCGCCCGACTCCGCGGTGGCGCGTCGCAAGACGGGCGGTGGCCTGCCGGTGTCGCCGTTCGCCCATGTGCGCGTGCGCGATCCCGACAGCGGCGAACTGCTGGGCGTCGGCCGGCCGGGCGCGCTGGAGTGCGCCGGCCCGTCGCTGATGGTCGGCTACTTCGGCAACGACAAGGCGACGGCCGACGCGGTGATGGCCGATGGCTACGTGCGTACCGGAGATCTCGCCGCGCTCGACGAGCATGGCGGCTTCGCCTTCCTCGCCCGCATGGGCGACGTGCTGCGGCTCTCGGGCTTCCTGGTCAACCCGCTCGAGATCGAAACCCACGTCCAGAAGGCGCCGGGCATCGCCGACTGCCAGACCATCGCTCTGCCCCGTCCCGAGGGCGTGCGCGCCGTCTCGTTCGTCGTCCTGAAGCCCGGCGCGGCGCTCGACGAGGCGGCCGTCATCACCCACTGCCGGCAGGGCCTCGCCAACTACAAGGTGCCGTTGCGCGTCTTCGCGGTCGACGACTTCCCCAAGACGCCGTCGGCCAACGGCTTCAAGATCCAGCGCGCCCGGCTGCGCGAGATGGCCGAGCGGCTGGTCGGCGTGTCCTGCGGAGATTGATCACCAGAGCTGCCTGCTGGCGAGCGCGGCGCCCTGCGCCAGGGACTCGAGCTTGGCCCAGGCGATGTCGCGATGGACGCGGCCGCCGAGGCCGCAGTCGGTCGAGGCGATGACGCGCTCGCGGCCGACCAGCCTGGCGAAGCGGCCGATGCGCTCGGCCACCAGTTCGGGATGCTCGACCACGTTGGTGGCGTGGCTCACCACGCCGGGCAGGATCAGCCGGTCGTCGGGCAGCCTGGTGTCCTGCCACACCGCCCATTCGTGCTCGTGGCGTACGTTGCCGGCCTCGAAGGAATAGGCGCCGGCGTCGATCTTCAGCATCAGGCCGACGATCTCCTTCATCGGGATGTCGGTGGTGTGCGGGCCGTGCCAGCTCCCCCAGCAGAGATGGAAGCGGATGCGATCCTTCGGCAGGCCCTTCAGCGCATGGTTGAGCGCCTCGATCCGGGGCATGGTGAACTTGCGGTACGCCTCCGGCGTCGGCTCGGGGTTGATCTGGTCGAAATTCTCGGCGATCGCCGGGTCGTCGATCTGCAGCACGAGCCCGGCATCGACGATCGCCTTGTATTCCTCGCGCATGGCGTCAGCGCAGGCGAAGACGAACTCCTCGTCACTCTTGTAGTGCTCGTTGCCGATGCGCGCGCAGCTCGCCGGCCCGATCGAGGTCATGAAGCCCTCGCTCACCTTCGCGGCCGCGAGTGCGGCCTTGAAGTTGGCGATGTCGGCGGCGATCGCCTTGTGCCCGGTGTAGGCGATCGGCCCGACGCAGAACGGCCAGTCGTGCGCGCGCGGCCCGGTCGAAACGCCCGAATCGGGGTCGGAATAGGCGGCGGCGAAGCGCTGACGGTCGCGCCGGTCGGCGAAGCTCGACAGCACGGTGTTGTCGGCACTCGAACGGCGCGCCGGCATGTCGTAAAGGCCGAGTCCCTTGACCTGCAGGTTGGCGAGCCGCGAGAAGGAATAGCTCCACCAAGCGCGGTAGTTGATCTTGTGGCCCATCGACTTGCCGTACTCGCCGTCGCCCGGCACGGTGATGCCGGCCTCGACCTGGCGCCGCACGACCTCGGTCACCGACGCGGTGAGTTTCTTCTGGAACCCCGCTTCGTCGACCTTGCCGGCCTCACGCTGGGCGTTGGCCTCGATCAGGTCGTCCGGGCGCGGCAGGCTGCCGGCGTGGCTGGTGACGATGCGCTCGCTGCTGTTCTTCATGGCTAGCGCCCCTTGAAGGCGCGCGGCTTGCGCTTCTCGGCGAAGGCGCGCGCGGCTTCCTGAAAATCCTCGGAAAGGTAGAGCTTCTCCGGCGCGCCCATGAACATGACCTCGCGGCTGAGCTTGTCCATGTAGTGGCGCCGCATGCGCACGGTCGAGCGCACGGAGAGCGGCGGGTTGGCGATCACCTGCCCGGCAAGCTCGCGCGCCACGTCGAGATACCTGCCCTTGGGCGCCACGCGGTTGATCAGGTTGGCCTGGAACGCCTCCTCGGCGGTGAAGAAGCGGCCGGTCAATGCCGCCTCCATGGTGAAGGCACCGCCGCCGCGATAGTGCATCAGCGCCCAGTACTTGCCGGCGCCCAGGCCGCGCGACGTCTCGGTGACCTGGAAGCGCGTGCCTTCCTCGGCGACGATCAGGTCGCACTCCAGCACGATGCCGACCGACAGGCCGAGCACATAGCCGTGCGGCGCGGCGATGACCGGCTTCCAGTTCACCGCCTTGGTCAGCAGGTCGGCCGAGTGCGTGCCCCTGCCCTGCGGCCCGCCGAGCTTGAGGAACTCCTCGCGGCTGCGGAGCTGGCGCTGGTGCACGTCGGCGCCGCTCGAGAAGGCGCGGCCCGCGCCGCACAGGATGGCGATATGCGCCTCGTCGTCGGTGTCGAAGCGGTGCAGCGCCTCGCCCAGCACGCCGACCAACTCGTCGCTGAAGGCGTTGAGCTTCTCCGGCCGGTTGAGCGTCAGAGTGACGATCGGGCCATCGCGCTCGTAGGTCACCAGCGCCATCGTTTCCTCCTTGTTGGCGGCATGCTATCCGACAAGCAGCGGAGGAAACCATGGCCAAACGCAAGAGCATCAACTATCCGGGCTTCAAGCACGAGAACCCCATTCCCTGCGCCAGCCGCATCGGCAACATCGTCATGTCGAGCGTGATCAGCGGCCGCGACCCCGAGACCGGCAAGGCGCCGCCCGACCTCGAGGGACAGATCGTCAACGTCTTCAAGCAGCTCAGGCTCTGCGTCGAGGCCGCCGGCGGCACGGTCGAGGACATCCTCAAGGTCAATTTCTGGGTCAAGGATCCTGCCACGGGCCGCACGGCGCTGAACGGCGAATGGACGAAGATGTTTCCCGACGAGAATGCGCGTCCGGCGCGCCACACCCTCGCCCTGCCCGCCAATCACCCAAGTCACCTGACCTGCGATTTCGTCGCGGTGATCGGCGGATAGCGCGGGTTCGGCCGGATCACCTCGCACCGCCTGTCGTTGCCGGCCGATCGGAAAGACCGCATGCACACGAGCAAAAACGCCGGCCGGAGTTGCCGGAGTTTCCCTGTCTCACTTTTGGGGCGCACCCCGTCGCGGAAATCGCGCAAATCGCGGAAATCGATCTCGGAAACCTCGGAAACCTCCGGCGGGGTGTCGCCGGACAATCGACGTCGCGAGCACCCGCTCGAGACGCCCTCAGGGTGGTGTGCCTGCTCTCTGCCGGAATGCGTTGCGCAAACTGCGGGAACTGCGCAAACCTCCGGTCACGTGTCGGGAGGACGGGTCGGCGGGCGATTGGCGAAACAGAACGTCGATACGGGAAATCCCGCACGGCCCTCGCGGCCGGGTGTGGTCAGGGTGCTCATGCGCGCATTTTACCTCGACGCGCCCTCGAGGACCTAATCGGGTCGATGGATTCCGTCCGATGCCGATGGCATCTGCATCGGAGGGCGATTCGACCCCCCGATTCCGGCCTCACGCGCGAATCTGACTCTCTATCGGCCCGGCAGGCGCAGCTCGGCGACCGCGCTGCCGACGAAGGTTTGCGGCAGCGACGAACGGCGCACGCCCAGCTCGCGCTCGGTGGCTTCGACACAGGAGCGCGTCGACGCGGCCAGTTCACGCCAGGTGGTCGCGGTGTCGTAGTTCCGCAGCAGACAGCGATCGTAATAGGTGTACTGGTCGCCGGCGCCGCAGCCGAAGCTCACGCGCTCCGTTGCCGCCGCCGTCAGGATGACCCGGTTGGGCCTGCGCGTCTGCGTGTTGATGAAGGTGCCGCTGTGGCAGGCCGAGACGATCAAGACGGTCGGCCGGTCGCCGCAGCCTTCGGTCAGTGCCTGGTCGAGCGCGGAAGGAGGGAACAGCCGGTTGTCCGGCCGCAGGTAGACGCCGGTGCGCTCGCCGTGGCTGGTGACGAAGGCAAGGCACGCCTCGCCATCGTGGCCGCGCAGGCCTGCACGCAGGTTGGTGGCGTTGGCGAGCTGGGTCGCGCCCACCCGCGTCGCGTTGGAAGAATAGAGACGGATGTCGCGCACGCCGCTCGCCGCGAGCTTGTCGCGCAGCGAGACGACGCCGTTGTCGAAGGCGGGGCTGTTGTTGTCGCCCGCCACCAGCACCACGCGCCAGCGATCGGCCGGGATGGACGCGCCGTGCATCGCCGGCGTCGCCGGCGCCGCTGAAGTCGGCGGCGACGGCGGTTCCTGCGCGCATCCCGAGAGCAACAGACCGGCGAGGAGCGAGGCGGAGGCGAGCGCCTTCACGCCCGCGCCCCGACCGAACGCAGCGCCATCTCGGCGTAGAGCCTGGCCATCTGCTCTTCCTTCATCGGACCGCCGGGAAGATACCACATCGACACATGGGTCCATTGGTCGAGCATCGCCATGGCGATCGCCTTCAGATCGGCGCGGCCCTCGACCTGCGGCGGCGAGAACACGCCACTCTCCATGCCCTGCCGCAGGATCGCGACGACGATGTCGCGGATGGCGCGCCGGCTGCGGCGTATGTCGGCCACCCTCGCGCCGTCGAGCCAGCCGATCTCGCGGTTCGCCACCAGTGCCTCGATCCGCAGGCGGCAATGCCGGACGACATAGACGCCGACGAAGGCGGCGAGCTTCGCGCGCGGGTCGTCGCCGGCGTCGGCCACCGCCTTCTGGCACAAGCGCTCGAGCTCGGCCTGCGTCGACGTGATGATGTCGTGCAGCAGCTCGTCCTTCGACTTGAAGTGATTGTAGAGCGCGCCCTGGGTGAGGCCGCAGGCCTTCATGATGTCGCGTACCGTCACGACGGGATAGCCGCGCTCGGCGAATTGCGCGAATGCGGCGGCGCGGATCGCCTCGACCGGCGGCCGGTGGTCGCGATCGGCGGGCGTTTCCGCGGCGACCTTGAGCGGCTTGCGCTTGCTCATCGCGCCGCCCCGACCATGCGCTCGACCAGGCTCCACCCCAGTTCCGCCGCCGGCCGGACGAGCTTGCCCGATTCGGCGGCGCGCACGTTCGACGCCGTGCCGTCGAGCGCGCGGGCATAGACGCCCTGGCGGATGCAGGACACGCGGAAGAGATTGTAGGCCATGTAGAATTCCCAGACGGCGGGCTCGGGCACCGCACGCTTCGACAGGCCGCAATAGTAGGCGACCATCTCCTGCTCGGTCGGCAGGCCGAGGGCGGCGAGGTCGTGGCCGTGCAGCCCGCCCCAATCCATCGGCGTGCGCCATAGCATGCAGAGATAGGAGAGTTCGGCGAGAGGATCGCCGAGGGTCGAGATCTCCCAGTCGATGATGCCGAGCACGCGCGGCTCGCTGGCATGGAACACCATGTTGTCGAGCCGATAGTCGCCATGGACCAGGACGGTCTCGTCGTTGGCCGGCAAGTGGGCGGGCAGCCAGTCGAGCAGCCGGTCCATCGCCTCGATCGCCTCGGTCTCGGAGGCCTTGTACTGCTTGCCCCAGCGCGAGATCTGGCGCGCCACGTAGCTGCCGGGACGGCCGAAGTCGGCGAGCCCCAGGGCGGCGTAGTCGACGGCATGCAGGCGGGCGAGCGTCTCGAACTTGGCCTCGTAGACGGCGCGGCGGCCCTCCTTCGGCAGATCCGGCAGCAGGGGGTCCCACAGCACGCGGCCGTCACAATATTCCATGATGTAGAACGCCGTGCCCACGACACCGTCGTCCTCGCACAGCGCATAGGCCCTGGGGGTCGGCACATTGGTCCGGTTGAGCGCCGAGATGACGCGGAACTCGCGGTCGACGGCATGGGCCGACGGCAGGAGCTTGCCGGGCGGCTTGCGCCTGAGCACGTAGCGCCGCTCCGCGCCGTCCGTCAGGCGATAGGTCGGGTTGGATTGGCCGCCTTTGAACTGTTCGGCGCGGACCGGCGGCGTGAAGCCCTCGACGCGCTCGGCCATGAAGCGCTCGAGCCGCTTCTCGTCGAAGCGATGCTTCTCCTGCACCTCCATCGTGCCGATGTAGTCCGCGCCCTTTCGTGCCACTCTTCACCCCTGAACGGTCGTTCACATTGGCCGGGAGTTTGCTCGCCCGTTTCCGCCCATGCAACAACGCGGACGAGGCCCTTCTCCAGTGAATTTCTCCCCCTTTTTGTCTCCAGCGGGCGCATGGGCGCGTCGCCTCGGCGGCGACCATTGCCTTCGTCGTGATCGGCCTCGATGCGCCGGGTCGTCCGCCCGCCACGCTCGGCCATGTCGCCTTGTCTTGCGTGGCGGCGCTATGTTTGCCTGCGCTCTTTGTCGCGCCCATGGCCGCACGCTGGTCGGCCCGCGCTCCAATCGTGCTATTGCGAAGGGCGTTCGCCTTGTGCCTGGGCGCCATTGCGGTGCGACTGCTGTTGCGGCTGTGAGTTGGGCCGCGAAATGGGACTATAAGGTGTTCGCGTAGATATGCGGGTACCGGCTCCCGGAGGTTCGGGGCCCAAGAACTAGACGGACTGTTGGTGTCGGGGGAGGCATCTTTGAGTCGATTTCTGAGCAAGGATTTCCTGTCCGGTCTGCTGTTCATCCTTTTCGGGCTGTTGGCACTCTATTTCGGCCAGAAGCTGGCACTGGGTACGGCGGTCCGCATGGGCCCGGGCTACGTGCCGCGGATGCTTTCCTTCATCCTCATCGGGCTGGGCGGGTTGATCTGCGTCGTCGCCCTCGTCTCCGGCGGCGAGCCGACCGAGAAGCCGCGGCTGCGCCCGATCGGCATCGTGACGCTCGGCGTGATCTGCTTCGGCCTGCTGTTCGAGCGCGCCGGGCTGCTGCCGGCGCTGGTCGTGCTGATCGGCATCGCCTCACTGGCCGGTCAGGAATTCAAGCTGAAAGAGGTGATCGCCAACATGGTCGTGCTCGCCGTCCTCTGTGTGGTCGTCTTCAAGGTCGGTCTCGGCATGAACATCTCGATCATCCGGGGAGTTTGGTGACGTGGAACTCCTCGACAACCTCGCACTCGGACTGAGCGTCGCCGTCACCTGGCAACACCTGTTCTACGCCCTGGTCGGCTGCCTGCTCGGCACCCTGATCGGCGTGCTTCCCGGCATCGGACCGGTGGCGACCATCGCCATGCTGCTGCCAATCACCTTCCACCTGCCGCCGACCGCTTCGCTGATCATGCTCGCCGGCATCTACTACGGCGCCCAGTATGGCGGCTCGACCACGTCCATCCTGGTGAATCTGCCCGGCGAGGCGTCCTCGGTCGTGACCTGCCTCGACGGCTACCAGATGGCGCGCAAGGGCCGCGCCGGCGCGGCCTTGTCGATCTCGGCCGTCGGCTCCTTCTTTGCCGGCACGTTCGGCACGATGCTGATCGTGCTGTTCGCCGAACCGCTGACGCAAATGGCGCAGAAATTCGGCCCGGCCGACTATTGCTCGCTGATGGCGCTCGGGCTCGTGGCCGCGGTGGTGCTGGCGAGCGGTTCGGTGCTCAAGGCGATCGCCATGGTCTTCCTCGGGCTGCTGTTCGGCCTGGTCGGCACCGACGTCAATACGGGCGCCCAGCGCTTCACCTTCGACATTCCGGAGCTCAGCGACGGCATCGACTTCGCGCCCATCGCCATGGGCCTGTTCGGCATCGCTGAAATCGTGGTCAACATCGAACGCCGCCTGTCGCGTACCGCCGGCACGATCAAGGTGACGTCGTTGTGGCCGACCCGCGAAGAGGCGAGACGCTCCGTTCCCGCGGTGTTGCGCGGCACGATGCTGGGGGCGGCGCTCGGCGTGCTGCCGGGCGGCGGCCCGACCCTGGGCGCCTTCTCCTCCTACACGCTCGAGAAGCGCATCTCCAAGCACCCCGAGGAATTCGGCAAGGGCGCCGTCGAGGGCGTCGCCTCGCCAGAAGCGGCCAACAACGCGGCGGCGCAGACCTCGTTCATCCCCATGCTCACGCTCGGCATCCCGTCGAACGCGGTGATGGCGCTGATGGTGGGCGCGATGATCATCCAGGGCATCCAGCCCGGCCCCGAGGTCATGACCAAGAAGCCGGACCTGTTCTGGGGCATGATCGCCTCGATGTGGATCGGCAACCTGATGCTGGTCATCATCAACCTGCCGATGATCGGCCTGTGGGTGAAGCTTCTGACGGTGCCCTACCGTTTCCTGGCGCCCGCCATCCTGCTGTTCTGCTGCATCGGTGCCTACAGCCTGCAGAACAGCACCTTCCACGTCTTCCAGGTCGCGATCTTCGGCGTGCTCGGCTACATCTTTGCCCGGCTGAGCTGCGAGGGCGCACCCTTCCTGCTGGGGCTGGTGCTGGGGCCGCAGATGGAGGAGTATTTCCGGCGCGCCATGCTGTTGTCGCGCGGCGATCCGGCGGTGTTCGTGGAGCGCCCCATCAGTCTGGGGCTCTTGATCACGACCTCGCTGTTGCTGGTGTTGATGGCCCTGCCGAGCATCAAGAAGGCGCGCAAGGAGGCTTTCCAGGAGGAAGGCTGACCGAGAAGGAGCAAGCCCCGTGGCCGACCTGCCAAAGCGTGTGGAGATTGCCGAGGAAGGCCCGCGCGAGGGCTTTCAGTCGGAGAAGAAGGCGATCCCGGTCGCCGACAAGGTGCGCCTCATCGAGGCGCTGGCCGAGACCGGGCTCAGGCACATCGCCTGCGTCTCCTACGTCAATCCCAGACGCGTGCCGACCATGGCCGACGCCGAGGAAGTGGCCGCGCGCATCCGTCAGAAGCCCGGCGTCGAGTATGCCGCGCTGTGGCTCAACCAGCAGGGCCTCGAGCGCGCGCTGCGCGGGCCGCTGCATGTCGACGGCGGCGTGCGCGTCACGGCGTCCGACACCTTCTCGCGCAAGAACATCGGCAAGTCGGTGCCCGACGCCATGGTCGAGCAGCGCATGTCGTTGAAGACCTTCAAGGACCGCGGCATGCCGGTCGAATGGGGCATCATCCTCGGCGCCTTCGGCTGCAACTACGAGGGCGAGCTTTCGACCGAGCTCGTCCTGCAACGCGTCCAGCTCGCGCTCGACGAGGCCGAGCTCGCCGGCTTCCGCCTCAAGGGCATCAAGCTGACCGACGCCATGGGCTGGGCGACGCCGCAGTCGGTCGAGCGCCTGATCGGCGCCATTCGCGACAAGTGGCCCGAGCTCGAGATCGCGCTCCACCTGCACGACACGCGCGGCATCGGCATGGCCGCCGCCTACGCCGGATTGCGCCTCGGCGTGACCCGGTTTGATTCGTCGATCGCCGGCCTCGGCGGCTGCCCGTTCGCCGCCACCGACGGTGCGGTCGGCAACATCTGCACCGAGGACTTCGCCTTCATGTGCGAGGAGATGGGCATCGCGACGGGGCTCGACCTCGACAAGCTGATCGAGGTCGCCCGAATCGCCGAGGAGGTCGTCGGCCGGCCGCTGCCCGGACACGTGATGCGCGGCGGCACGTTGAAGGCGGCCAGGCAACGCGCCGCACGAAGGGAGGCAGCATGAACGCCGAGACGCCCGTTTCCGACTCGACCCCCGACTCGACCCCCGACTCGACCTACGTCGATGTCCCGTCGATCCCCTGGCAGAAGACGCGCTTTCCCGGCATCGAGGCCAAGACGCTGATGGAGAATCCGGCGAGCGGAATGTCGACCGTCCTGATGCGCTGGGCGCCGGGCACGCACTTGCCGCGGCACGAGCACGTCGCGATCGAACAGACCTACGTGCTCGAAGGATCCTTCGCCGATCACGCCGGGGTCTGCACGGCCGGCAACTACGTGTGGCGCCGGGCCGGCAGCCGCCACGAGGCGTGGAGCGACGAAGGCTGCCTGATGCTCGCCGTCTTCCTCAAGCCGAACACATTCTTCGACTGATTCGCGCGCGGAATTGGCGGCCCGCGGCGACTAGACTCCGTCGTCCAGGCCGTTCAAGATTGCGCCAACCAGTCGGCGGGCCAACTGTCGCGGGAGGCAAGGGAGTTTACGTCCACGGGTGCGTCGAGCGCATCGCGTCGATATTGCTCACGGGTCAGCCGAGGTTCGGGAAGGGCCAACGGCTGTTTCTTGGTTGCGTCCGCGCATCGGTGTCGGCGACTGGGTCACTCATCCGGGAGGATCCGACATGATTCGCAGAACGATGGTTGCCAGCACCCTCGCCCTGGCGGCCACCCTGGCGGCCGGCGGCGTCGCCGCCCAGAATGTCAAGCTACCGCCGTCGCTGACGATGACCGCCTACGACACCGGTACGTCCGGCTTCAACATCGCCGTGGCCATCGGCAAGGTGATGAAGGAGAAGCACCAGAGCGACCTGCGTGTGCTGCCCGCCGGCAACGACATTGCGCGCCTCTCGCCGCTCAAGGCCGGCCGCGCCCAGGCCTCGGCGATGGGCATCGGCGGCTACTTCGCCTCCGAAGGCATCTTCGAGTTCGCCACCAAGGACTGGGGGCCGCAGCCGCTCCAGCTGCTGCTCTCGGCGGTTTCGTGCAACGGCATCACGCTGAACGTCGCCAAGGACACCGGCGTCAAGGAATTCAAGGATCTCAAGGGCAAGCGCATCGGCATCGTCGTCGGCTCGCCGGCGCTCAACCAGAACGCCTTCGCCATCATCGCGTTCGGCGGCCTGACCAAGGACGACGTCAAGCTGGTCGAGTTCTCGAGCTTCGGCGCCATGTGGAAGGGCATGATGAACAACGAAGTCGACGCCGCGATCGCTTCGACCATCACCGGCCAGGTGCGTGAGCTCGAGGCCTCGCCGCGCGGCGTGGTGATGCCGCAGACGCCGGCGTCCGACAAGGCCGGTTGGGAGCGCATGCGCAAGCTCGGGCCCTACTTCTATCCGCACAAGACGACCTGCGGCGCGGGCGGCCTGAGCGCGACCAACGCGCTCGAACTGCCGTCCTACCCCTATCCGATCTTCATGGCCTACGCCTCGCAGCCGGAGGATCTGATCTACAACATCGCCAAGGCGATGATCGTCGACTATCCGGACTACAAGTCCGGTGCGCCGGGTGCCGACGGCCTGGAGGTCAAGCGCCAGATCCTGGACTGGGTGCTGCCGTACCATCCCGGCACGGTGAAGGCCCTCAAGGAGGCGGGCGCCTGGACCGATGCAGCGCAGAAGCACAACGACATGCTTCTCAAGCGGCAGGCCACGCTCGCCACCGCATGGGCCGATTTCAACAAGGCCAACCCGCCGGCCGACAAGGACGCCTTCGCCAAGGCCTGGATGGCCGCGCGCAAGGCGGCACTCGTGAAGGCCGGCCTGGACCCGGTGTTCGAGTAACCAAACGGACTCAGCGGCATGTCGGATCAATCCGCGGGGGAGACGTCTGGTTCGGAGGGCCCCCGGACCAGACGTCTTCCGACCTTCTGGCTGGTCGTCCTGCTCGCCTGGACGACCGTCGCCATAGTGCTGTGCTTCAACCAGCAGTTCACGCTCCGCTTCTTCATCGGGTTCACGCTGCTGGACACGGAGTACTATTGGGGGCTGGTGCTGGTCCTTCTGCCGCTGGCGTTCATTCTCTATCCGATCAAGCCCGGACTGCACGTCGATCGCGTACCATTTTACGACGTGCTGCTCTTCCTCCTCACCTCGGCCATCGCCATCGTGCTGATCGCGACGGCGCGGGCCTCGGCGGCGGAAGGCTGGGAGTACAGCGCCTCGTCGATGGCGCCGCCCTGGATCATGTGGGGAGCGGTCGCGATGTGGGCGCTCGTGCTCGAGGCGCTGCGCCGGGCCGGCGGTTTCGTGCTGTTCGCGATCATGGGGTTCTTCTCGCTGTTCCCCCTGTTCGCCGGCAGCATGCCGGCGCCCCTGACCGCGTCGTCCGTCGACCTGCTCGACACCGCAGCCTACCACATCTTCTCCCGTGAGAGTGTGCTCGGCATCCCGATGCGCGCCTTCGCCGAACTGGTCATCGGCTTCCTGATCTTCGGCATCGCGCTGCAGTACAGCGGCGCCGGCGCATTTTTCATCAATCTCGCCTTCGCCTTGTGCGGCACCTTCCGCGGCGGCGCCGCCAAGGTCGCGATCTTCTCGTCGGGCCTGCTCGGCTCGATGAGTGGCAGCGTGATCTCCAACGTGCTGACCACCGGCACGATGACCATTCCGGCGATGAAGAAGACCGGCTTCAGGCCGGCCCAGGCCGGCGCGATCGAAGCCTGCGCCTCGACGGGAGCCGTCCTGGCGCCACCGGTGATGGGCGCCACCGCCTTCGTCATGGCGGAGTTCCTCAACATCTCCTATGCGGAGGTCGCGCTCGCCGCCGCCGTGCCGGCCGCTCTCTATTTCTTCGCGCTGTTCATGCAGATCGACTACTACGCCGGCCGCCACCGCATGGTGGGCATGCCACGCGAGGAGATGCCGAAGCTCGGCGAGGTGTTCCGCAAGGGCTGGTACTTCATCTTCGTCATCATCCTGCTCGTCGTCCTGCTCCTGGTGATGAAGCGGGAGAACTGGGCGCCGTGGCTGGCCACCGGCCTGCTGCTGATCCTCAACCAGCTGTTCTCGGAAAAGCGCTGGGGCTGGGCCGAGCTGCGCGGCTTCATCGAGGGCAACGGGCGGGTGTTCGTCGAACTGGTCGCCATCCTGGCCGGTATCGGCCTGCTGGTCGGCGCCTTCTCGCTGACCGGCCTGACCGGCACCTTGACGACCGAACTGCTCTACATCGCGGGCGACCAGCCGCTGTTGCTGATCGTCATGGGCGCCCTGACCGCCTTCATCCTCGGCATGGGGATGACCATCACCGCCTGCTACATCTTTCTCGCGGTGCTGCTGGCGCCCAGCCTGATCCAGGCCGGGCTCAATCCGCTCGCCGTGCACATGTTCATCATGTACTGGGGCATGGTCTCGTTCATCACCCCGCCGGTCGCGCTGGCGGCCTTCGCCGCCGCGTCGGTCGCCAAGGCCAATCCGATCGAAACCGGCCTGCAGGCGATGCGCTTCGGCACCATCATCTATTTCGTGCCGTGCTTCTTCATCCTCAACCCGTCGCTCGTGCTGCAAGGCGAGTTCCTCGACTTCCTCGGACACTTCGTGACGGCGATCGCCGGCGTGACGCTGCTGTGCGGGGGATTGCAGGGATATCTCGGTGGCATCGGCGATACCCGACGGTGCGGCCCGATGGAATGGCCGGTTCGCGCCGCGTGGATGGTCGGCGGCCTGATGTTCGCCGCGCCGGGTGGCGGCCTGATGCCGCTGTCGCCTTTGGAGATGACGGCGGCGGCGGTTGCGGTATCTTTGCCCGCGCTCGCCGTGGCCTGGTTCTGCACGCGTCGCCCCGCGACGGCGTGAGGCCCCGCGCGGCGAGCCTGCGCAGGGAGGAGCGGAACGATCATGGCGGGTGTGCTCGAGGGAATTCGCGTTCTCGATTTCGGCCGGTACATCGCCGGGCCGTTCTGCGGCACCATGCTGGGCGACCTCGGCGCCGAGGTCATCCGCATCGAGAAACTGGAGGGCAGCGAGGACCGCTGGGTGACGCCCGTCGCCGAGGGCGGTGAAGGCGCCATGTTCCTCCAGATGGGCCGCAACAAGCTCGGCATGACGCTCAACCCGGTGAAGCCCGCCGGCCGCGAGATCGTCGGCAAGCTGGTCGCGGTGTCCGACGTGGTGATCGCCAACCTGCCCTACGAAGATCTCAGGAAGATGGGCATCGACTACGAGACCATCTCGGCGATCAACCCGCGCATCATCCTCGCCACCAACTCGACCTTCGGCTCGGAGGGCCCCTACGCCACCCGGGTCGGCTTCGACACGATCGGCCAGGCGATGTCGGGCGCGATGCATCTCTCGGGCGACGGCAAGGTGCCGACGCGCGCCAACGCCCCCTACGTCGATTTCAGCTCGGCGTTGCTCGGCACGGTGGGCGTGCTGGCCGCCCTGATGGACCGCGCGAGGAGCGGCAAGGGCCAGAAGGTCGAGACGGCGCTGCTGCGCACCGCCATCAACATCAGCAACGGACACCTGATCGAGCAGGCCATGCTCGGCCTCGACCGTGCCGCCACCCTCAATCGCGGCTTCACCGCCGGCCCCTCGGACACCTTCAAGTGCAGGGACGGCTGGATCTACGCCATGACCATCGGCCAGCCGCTGTTCGTGCGCTGGTGCAGGCTGATGGGCGACGAAGGGCTCGCCAACGATCCGCGCTTCAAGGACGACCTCGCGCGCGGCGACAACGGCGAGGCGCTGTCGGCGATCATGCAGAAATGGTGCGGCGGCCGGACCGTCGCCGAGGCGCTGGCCGAACTCGAGGCCAACCGCATCCCGGCGGGGCCGGTCTACACGCCGCAACAGGCGCTCGACGACCCGCACGTGCGCGAGGCCGGTTTCTTCCACAAGATGGACTATCCCGGCGCGGCCAAGCCGGTGCCGGTGCTGCAGGAGCCGGTGCGCCTCTCGCGCACGCCGCTCACCATCCGCCGCCGCGCGCCGAAACTCGGCGAGCACACCGACCAGATCCTGCGGGAACTCGGCTACGAGCCTGCCGTTATCGAGAAACTTCGGGCCGAGCGGGTCGTCTGACCGCCTGCTCCCGCGTCGGCCGGGATGCGGGAGCGATGCACGCAATTCTGGCCGTCCTCGCCATGACCACGATGCTGGCGACCGCGGATGCGCGGGCGCAACAGCAGGCCGCCGCCGCCGAGGATCTTCCCTACGCGCCGCTCACCGCCTATTCGATTCTGCGCGATGGCGTGCCGATCGGCAGTCACGTCCTGCGTTTCGAGCGCGACGGGCCGCGGCGCGTGGTGACGGCCAGGGTGCGCGTCGAGGTCAGGGTGCTGGGCGTCACCGCCTATCGCCTGGTGCACGACTCGCACGAGGTCTGGGAGGGCGACCGGCTCCAGCAGCTCACGACCGCGACCGACAACAACGGCAAGCGCTTCGCCGTCCATGCCCGGCGCACGGCGGAGGGGCTGGTTGTGGCGCGCCAGCAACCCGCGGACAGCGGCACGGCGGCCGCCCAGTTCGACGGATTCGCGGCGGCCGGCACGGACCGCGCAACCCTGCCGGCCTCGACGCTGCCGACGTCGCTGTGGAACGTCCGGCAGGTCGGCCAGGCCGCGCTGCTGCACACCCAGCACGGCAGACTCGTGCGGCCTCGCATCGTGGCCGGCCCGCGCGAAACCGTGCGCACCGCCGGCGGTCCGGTCGAGGCGACGCGCTACACCTACAGCGGCGACCTGCGCATGACCCAGTGGTTCGACGACCGCGGCCGCTGGGTGCGCTCGACATTCCAGGCTTTCGACGGATCGACGATCGAGTACATTCTGCAGGAATGACCGCCGCCGATCGCTTCGCGCGCCTCCCCGGCCTTCTCTCTGTCGACGACGACCTTGCACGCCGCGGGCGCTGGCTCACCACGGATTGCCGCGTCGAGGTCGGCGGCGAGCCCTTTCATCTCGCCTTCCGCGACGGCGCGCTGTCGGCCTTCGAGCGCGGCGCGCGCCTGATGCGCTCCTCGACTTTCACCGTTCGCGCGACCGAAGAGGCATGGCTGGAGCATTGGCGGCCGGTCCCGCGGCCGGGCTGGCACGACCTGTTCGCGCTGACCAAGCGCGGCGCCGCCGCCCTGGAGGGCGACCTGCGGCCGCTGCTGCAGAACCTGCAGTTCTTCAAGGACGTGCTGGCTCTGCCGCGCCGGGAGAGCTGACCGTGGCCCCTCATCTCGAGCCGATGGTCGGCCGCTACCTCCGTGTCGACATCGAAGGCGTGCCGCATCGCCTCTATTTCGAGGAGGCGGGCCGGGGAATCCCGCTGGTCTGTCTGCACACCGCCGGCGCCGACGGCCGGCAGTTCCGGCACCTGCTGGCCGATCCCGAGATCACGAGCCGCTTCCGCGTGCTGGCCTTCGACCTGCCATGGCACGGCAAGTCGACGCCGCCCGACGGCTGGGAGAAGACGGAGTACCGGCTGACGACGGCCTCCTACACCGCCGCCATCCGCGCCTTCTGCCGGGCGATGGAACTCGACAAGCCGGTGGTGATGGGCTGCTCGATCGGTGGGCGCATCGTGCTCAACCTCGCCATCGCGCATGCCGCCGAGTTCCGCGCCCTGATCGCGCTCGAGGCCGCCGACTTCCAGCAACCCTGGTACGACACGGCGTGGCTGCATCGGCCCGACGTGCATGGCGGCGAGGTCTGCGCCGCGCTGATCTCCGGCCTGATCGCGCCGCAGGTGCCGCCGGTGAGCCGCCACGAGACGCTGTGGATGTACATGCAGGGCGGCCCGGGCGTGTTCAAGGGCGACCTCTACTTCTATCGGGTCGACGGCGATCTGCGCGAGAAGGTCAAGGGCATCGACACGACGGCGTGTCCGCTCTACCTGCTGACCGGCGAATACGATTTCTCCTGCACGCCGGAAGACACGCAGCGCACGGCGCGGCACATCCCCGGCGCCGAGGTCACGATCATGAAGGAACTCGGCCACTTTCCCATGAGCGAGAACCCCGCGAAGTTCCGCGACTACATCCTGCCGGTGCTGGCAAAGATCGCCGCGAGCTAAAGGATCTGGAAGACGTCGTACACCGGGCCGGCCGGCTCGCGGCGGCCCGACGCGACGCAGACGATGCGGTTGAGGAAGCGGTACTTCTCCGACGACGTCTCGAACCACGGCGTCGAGCGGAAATAGTACTGGCTGGGATCGACCTTCTCGCCCTTGTTGAGCTGCTCGATCACCCAGGCCGGTCCGTGCCGCATGCCCCGGTAGCTCATGTAGACGAGATGGCCGTCGTCGGTCTTCAGGGTGAGGCGCACGTCGAGCTGCAGCACGCCGTCACGCCGCAGCAGCAACCAGTCACCGCCCGGCGAGGGCAGCACGGTGCCCTTCAATTCCTCGCCCTCGAACGTCCCGCCCGTGACGGTGGCGATGCGCCGCCGGCCGTAGGGCGTCTCGCCGAGATCGGTGAAGTTCGGGTCGACCGTCAGGCCGATGGTGAAGAGATGGGTGGATCGAAGCGTCGGTTGCGACATGGCGGCCTCAGATTCTGGCGCCGCGGCCGGCCCAGTAGGGCTCGCGCAGCTCGCGTTTCATGATCTTTCCGATAGTACTGCGCGGCAGCGACGCGCGGAACTCCACGTCCGCCAGCCGCTGCGTCTTGCCGAGCCGTTCGTTGGCCCATTCCAGGACGGCGGCCTCGGTCGCAGCCGAGCCGTCTCGTCGCACGCACAGCGCCAAAGGCGATTCGCCCCACTGCTCGCTCGGAATGCCGATCACCGCCACGTCGACGATCTCGGGATGCCGCAGCAGCAGCACCTCGAGGTCGGCGGCATAGACGTTGAAGCCGCCGGAGATGATCATGTCCTTCTTGCGATCGAGCAGGACCACGAAACCGTCCTCGTCGATCCGGCCCATGTCGCCGGACCTGAAGAACAGGTTGCCCTGCGCATCGTGCCAGAACAGCTCGCGCGTCTTGCCGTCCTGTTTGTAGTAGCCCTTCATCATGATCTGGGCGCGGCCGGCAAGTTCTCCGACCTCGCCCTGCGGCAGCACCCCGCCCTGCTCGTCGAGCACGACGATCTCGCTGCCGAGCCCCGGCTTGCCCACCGTGTGGAGCTTGTCGGGATGGAGATTGGCCTCGAGCGTGCAGCTGCCACCGCCCTCGGTCAGCCCGTAGATCTCGATCAGCCGTCCCGGCCACCGCTTCAGGCAATCGGCCTTGATGTGGGCGCGCAGCGGCGCGCTGGTCGAAAGCTTCGCCTTGAACGAGCCAAGATCGTACTTGTCGAAGTTCGGATGGGCGAGGATGCGCTGGTACTGCACCGGCACCAGCATGGCGTGCGTCACGCGCTCGCGCTGGGCTATGTCGAGGAACTTCACCACGTCGGACCTCGGCATCAGGATGGTGGTGCCGCCGACCCCGATGGTCGCCAGCACGGCGACCAGCGTGGTGTTGGAATAGAGCGGCGTCGAGGCGAGCGAGATCGTGTCGGGCCCGTAGTCGAAGGCGACGAAGCTCACTGGCAGCAGGTCGCGCATGACGTGGGCGTGCAGTATGCCCTTGGGCAGGCCGGTCGTCCCGGAGCTGTAGATGATGTTGAAGTCGTCGAGCGGTCCGAGCGGCACCTCGACCGGAGCGTCGCTCGCCGGCGCCAGCCACCTCTCGAAGCCGTGCCATCCCGGCCGTTCGAAGTCGTAGGCGATGCGGCCACCGTCGATCAACTTGCCGAGTCGCGATTCATAGGGTTCGACCAGGCCGCGATACTGCTCGGAGAGGAACAGGACCTTGGCGTCGCAATCGTCGAGCATCTTCTCGAGCGCATCTGCCGCCGCCATGGTGGACAGCGGCACGACGCAGGCGCCAGCCCGCAGCGCGCCCATGAACGTCTCGAGATAGGCGATCGAGTTACCGCCCAGGATGGCGATCTTGTCGCCCTTGCCGATACCCATGGCGGCGAGGCTGCGGGCGATCTTGTTGAGGCGCCCGTCGAACGCTGCCCAGCTTCGCACCTCGCCCTCGCACTTGACGGCGGGCTTGTCCGGATGCGCCGCGGCGTGGCGCGCGATGCGCACGGGAATGGAAACGAACTCGGGGAACTCCTCGACGGTGGGCTGCGGCACCAGCGCCGTATCGGGGCTCACTTCTTGGGCTCGACCGCCACCACCGGTCCGCCGGACTTCTTCCAGGCGCCGAAGCCGCCCTCGAAGTGCGCAACGGGGGTCAGCCCCATGTCCTGCGCCGTCTTTGCCGCCAGCGCCGAGCGCCAGGCGCCGGCGCAGAAGAACACGAACTTGTTGCCGGTCTGGAAGAAGTCCTTCGCATAGGGACTTTCCGGGTCGATCCACATCTCGAGCATGCCGCGCGTGACGCTGATCGCGCCGGGAATCGTGCCGTCGCGCCACAGCTCGCGCGGGTCGCGGATGTCGATGAAAGTGACTCCCGGTTGGCCGTGCAGCTTCATCGCCTCGGCCAGCGGCAGGGTCTCGACCTGGCTGTTGGCCTCGTCGACCATCTGCTTCACGGTCTTGGTGATCTTGAGCGGCATGATCCTTCCTCCTCGGGCCTGATTAGCACTTCCGGGGAGGCGGAAAAACCGATCAAAGGCGATCCATCTCGACGTCCTCGCAGGTAAGGCCGAACTGCGAAAGCCCCTCCTCAAGATAGTCGGCCACCATCGGCTCGCCCATCAGGTAGGACGCCGTCTTGCCGTCGCGCTGAAGGTACGCCTCGTTTCGCAGGTCGTCCCAGTCCGCGAGTGTGCCGTCGCCGCGGCCCAACCTCATCAGTGCCACGAGATCGACCTGCTCATCCTCGCTCAGCGCTTCCACGAAGGCGGCGATCTCCTGTGCCGTCGGATCGACGCCGTGGTCCTCGAGCACATCGATCGCCCGGTCGTCCGCCGGATTGGAGCTGGAGTCCTCATCGGCCTCGACGTCCTGCACGTCGAAGCCGCGTGCCTTCACGATCAGGAAGCAGACACTCTCGCTGGAAATCGACAGGGCGGGCTCGGTCATCGCTCAATCCTCCCGGTTGTCGTGGGAGGATGTAGGAAGACCGGCCGCCCGGTTTCAAGACTTGGGGACGCCGCCCTCGAGCTCGGCCAGCCAGACGTCGGGGCTGCCGTCGGACGGCGCGCGCCAATCGCCCCTCGGCGACAGCGAACCGCCCGACGATATCTTGGGGCCGTTGGGCAGCGCCGACCGCTTGAACTGGTTGGTGAAGAAGCGGCGCAGGAACAGCGCCAGCCAGTGACGGATCTCCTGCAGCGTGAAGGCCCGCCTGGACGCCGCGGGAACATTGGCCGGCCAGGCGCCCTTGTCGGCATCGTGCCATGCGTTCCACGCCAGGAAGGCGATCTTGGACGGCCGGAAGCCGAGGCGGGTCAGATAGTAGAGATTGAAATCCTGCAGCGCGTAGGGACCGACATTCTGCTCGGTCGACTGGATCGCGCCCGTCGCGCCGGCGGGGATGAGCTCCGGTGATATTTCCGTGTCCAGTATGTCGTGCAGGATCGCCGCGGTCTCCTCGTCGACGTCGCCCGAGGCCGCGACGAAGCGGATCAGATGCTGGATCAACGTCTTGGAGACCGAGCCGTTGGGATTGTAGTGGGACATGTGGTCGCCCACCCCGTAGGTGCACCAGCCGAGCCCGAGCTCCGACAGGTCGCCGGTGCCGACCACCATGCCGCCGTGATGGTTGGCGAGCCGGAACAGGTAGTCGGTGCGCAGGCCGGCCTGCACGTTCTCGAACGTCACGTCGTAGACCGGCTCGCCCTTGGCAAAGGGATGGCCGAGATCGCCCAGCATCTGCTTCGACGCCGGCTTGATGTCGATCTCGCCGGCCGTCACGCCCAACGCCTTCATCAGCCGCCAGGCGTTCCTGTGGGTCTTGTCGGACGTTCCGAAGCCGGGAAGCGTGTAGGCCAGCACGTCGCCGCGCGGCTTGCCGAGCTGGTCCATGGCGCGGCAGGCGACGATCAGCGCCTGCGTCGAATCGAGCCCGCCCGAAACGCCGATGACCGCCTTGCCGGCGCGGCTCGCCTGCAGGCGCTGCGCCAGGCCCTGGATCTGGATGTTGTAGGCCTCGTAGCAATTGTCGCGCAGCCTGGCCGGGTCGGACGGCACGTATGGGAAGCGCTCGATCGGCCGGTCGAGCGGCACGCTCTCGCCGGGCGCGTCGAGCGCGACGGCGATGCGGCGGAAGCCGTTCACCCGCGCGGCGTCCTCGCGCGCGCAGTCGGCGATGCCGCCGTTGCGCAGCCGCTCCTGGCGGATTCGGCCGAGGTCGATGTCGGCGCGAACGAGGGTCGAGTCCTTCTCGAAACGATCCGTCTCGGCGAGCTGGTCGCCGCACTCGAAGATCGCGGCATGGCCGTCCCACGCGAGATCGGTCGTCGACTCGCCGGGACCCGAGGCCGAATAGGCGTAGGCGGCGCTGCAGCGCGCCGACTGGCTGCCGCACAGCAGGCGGCGCATCTCCGCCTTGCCGATGGTGATGTTGCTGGCCGACAGGTTCACCAGCACCTCGGCGCCTGCCATCGCCGCGTAGCTCGACGGCGGCACGGGCATCCAGATGTCCTCGCAGATCTCGACATGGAACATCACGTCGACCGAGCCGGTCGAGCGGAACAGCAGATCGGTGCCGAACGGCACGTCCTGTCCGGCCAGCCTGGCCTGCTTTTCGATCACGTTGGCGCCCGACACGAAATGACGCTTCTCGTAGAACTCGCGATAGTTCGGCAGGTAGGTCTTGGGCACGACGCCGAGGATGGCGCCGCGATGGATGACCACGGCCGTGTTGTAGAGCCGGCCGCCGACGCGCAGCGGCGCGCCGACGATCAGGACCGGAAACAGCGTGGCCGACGCCGCGACCACCTTGCCGATCGAGTCCTCGACCTGGTCGAGCAGCGCGTCCTGCAGCAGAAGGTCTTCGATGGCGTAGGACGACAGGCCGAGTTCGGGAAACACCATGAGGGCGACCCTGGCCGCGTCGCCCTCGCGAGCCAGCCGTAGCGTCTCGGCGAGATTGAAACCCGTGTCGGCGACACGCGTGCGCGGAACGCAGCACGCCAGACGCACGAAGTCGTGGGAGTAGAGCGAATGGAAATCGGGGATCAAGGGATTGTGTTCGGCGATGGTGGGCGCGACAGGGATTGAACCTGTGACCCCTGCCATGTCAAGACAGTGCTCTACCGCTGAGCTACGCGCCCATCGCCGCGGAAGGCGGTTCGTCTACATCGCCCCCCGTTGCTTGGCAATAGTCCGAGGCGTGACGCGCCGGGCGGCGCGCGCTATGACCAATGCATGGATTCGCCCGCGTTGCCGATCGATCACGCGTCCCTCGATTGCCGCCTGCCCGGCCGCCAGACCGTACCGCTGGTGGTCGCCTCGCCGCACAGCGGAGCCCTCTACCCCGCCGAGTTCCTGAGTCAGGCCGCCGTGCCGCTGGCGGCGCTGCGGCGCGCCGAGGATGCGTTCGTCGACGAGCTGTTCGCGGCGGCGCCCGCGCTGGGCATCCCGCTGCTGGCGGCGCGGTTCCCGCGCTCCTACGTCGACGCCAACCGCGAACCCTACGAGCTCGATCCGGGCATGTTCGAGGGGCCCCTGCCGCGGCCCCTGAACCACCGCACGACACGCGTGGCCGCGGGCCTCGGCATGATCCCGCGCGTCGCCGCCAGCGGCGAGGCCATCTATCGCGGCCGCGTGCCCGCCGACGAGATCGAGCAGCGGCTGGAAAGCTGCTGGCGGCCTTATCACGTGGCGCTGTCGACGATGGTCGAGCAGACCTACAGCCTGTTCGGCGGCGTGCTGCTGATCGATGCCCACTCCATGCCGTCTTCGGCGTCAGGCATCGGCAGTCGCGACCGCGAGCCGAGGGTCGATATCGTCCTGGGCGACAATCACGGGGAGTCCTGCGCACCCGATCTCGTCGACCACGCCGAGGCCTGGCTGAGAGGCCGCGGCCTCCGGGTCCAGCGCAACCAGCCCTATGCCGGCGGCTTCACGACGCAGCGCTACGGCCGCCCCGGCCTCGCCCGCCACGCCCTCCAGATCGAGATCAACCGGGCGCTCTACATGGACGAAGCCCGCCACGAACGTCTGCCCACCTTGGGGGTGGTCGAGCGGACCATGGCCGGCCTCCTCGACGAAATCGGCCAGCAAGCCCTGCAGACCCTTTTGCCCCGTCCGCTCGCGGCGGAGTAGCCATCCCGGGGGGCCGCGCAAAAAAAGGGGCCGTGACAAGCACGGCCCGAGTTTAGGGAGGAAACGCCCAAGACGGGCATTGCAACAAACAAAGAGGTCGCCGGAGCGACGTTTGTTGCACCCCAAGAATGGTGCAAGTGCGAAGGGAAAACAAGAGAGAAAAGACCTCATGAATTCACAGCGTTAGAGAACTTTTCCAATGCCGGATCAGTGTGTCTTTTTTGCAACGCACAAGAGACGGGAAGCAGGTTTGCAGGATGTGCAAAGCTGACAGCAGGGTCATTTCTGTAATCTGCTCAAGGGTTTAGCAGTGCCTCGGGAGGGTCGATTGGCGAAGAAGTTCGTAGTCGCGATGATGATGCACGAGACGAACACGTTCTCGCCGCTCCCCACACCGATCGACTCCTTCGCCCGCGCCGGTGCCCTGAGCGGCCCCGCGGCCATCAAGGAGGCAGAAGGCACCAACACCTCGCTCGGCGGCTTCATCGAGATCGCGCGCAAGGCCGGCGCCGAATTCACGGTGCCGATGGCCGCATCCGCCCATCCGTCGGGCCTCGTCACCAAGGCCGCCTACGAGCAGATGACGACGGCGATCGTCGAGGAAGTGAAGAAGGGTTGCGATGCGGTCCTGCTCGCCCTGCACGGCGCGATGGTCGCCGAGCACCACGACGACGGCGAGGGCGAGCTGCTCAATCGCATTCGCAGGATCGCGCCCGACGTGCCGATCGCCGTCGCGCTCGATTTCCACACGCAGATGACCGACGCCATGGTCGACGGCGCCAGCATCATCACCGGCTATCGCACCTATCCGCACATCGACATGGCCGACACCGCCCTACGCTCGGGCCGCACGCTGCTGCGCATGCTGGCGGGCGAGGTCGAGCCCAGGATGGTGTGGGGCAACCGGCCGATCATGAGCAGCTCGCTGGTCCACACGCCGTCGCGCGAACCGATGAAGACGCTGATGGGCATGGCCAACCAGGCCGAGGACACGGGCCAGGTACTGAACGCCTCGGTGTTCGGCGGCTTCCCGCAGGCCGACATTCCTCACCTCGCGCTCTCCTCCGTCATCGTCTGCGACAA